>JBBSNT010000313.1:0-5326 GCA_038260485.1 Aggregatilineales bacterium
CATGACGTGAATATCGGCGATTACGGCGCGCAACTGATCTTCGGTGGTGTCGTAGGTGACGCCGAGCGTCATCTTAACCTGCCGCCGCTTCAAACGCGACCAGTTAGTGATCATCGAGTTGACAATCGTCTGGTTCGGGATGACCACCATCGAGCGGTCACGCTTGCGCAGGCGCGTGCTGCGAAAAGTAATCGCCTCGACGAACCCTTCGGCATCGTCAATCACGATGTAGTGTCCGACTTTGAACGGCGCATCGGTGACGATCACGAAGTAGCCGATGAGATTTGCCAGTGCATCTTGCGCCGCCAACGCGACCGCCAGCCCACCGATCCCCAGTCCAGCAACTAAGCCCGCGAGATCGAAGCCCCAGCCGCTCATGATCACGATAAACATGAACAGAATCACCAGCACCTTGCTGACCTGTCGCCCAAAACTGACGACGGTCTGGTCGAATCTCGAAAAACGCTCGCTAGCTTCGAGATAATTCGCGACCACGTCAACCGACCTGTAGAGCGTCCAGAAGATCACGACCGCGACCAGCGAATTCATGAGCTGCCGCTCAAAGACGATCAGCGTAAACGGAACTTCGACCACCAATAAGATCAACTCTAAACCGATCAGCGTGATCAGCAGGCGCAGCGGTGGCGTGATCGCTAAGGCGATCTCCTCATCACGGCGCGTATCACGGCGGCGCATCGCGTTGATGAAGCGCCAGATCAGGTGAATGATCCGCCGCGCGAAATAAGGCGCGATCCGTCGAAAGAAGGCGGTGACCACGACCAGCAGGGTGATCATCAAGATTTTAGCGAGCGTTATTTGGAGTTCTGGCGACATATTCATAACGACTCCAATGCTTGACAGCGGTACAACAGAGGGATATTACCACGCAAGATTAAATGAACCGTGAGCGCAGGCGTGCGAAACTGAGGCGCTTTTCGGTTGAAGCTTGTTCGCAGAATGCGTTATCATCTGTTGTGAACAGGCTCAAGGGATGAAAATAATGCAGGAAACCGATCTTACGAGCGCGTTGAGCGCCGATATTAAGCTGCTTGCAGGGCTGCTCGGCGTCGTGATCCGTGAACAGCATGGCGACGACGCCTTCGAACTCGTGGAGCAGGTGCGGACTGATGCTAAAGGTCGCCGGCGCGGTGATCAAGCCGCTGAGGAAGCCTTACGCACGACCATCGACAATCTCGACGTCGAGTCGCTGCGCGTGCTGACGAAAGCCTTCAGCAATTATTTCCAGTTGATCAACATCGCGGAAGACGAACAGCGCATCCGCGTTTTGCGCAGCCGTGAAGCGAAAGCCCCGCTCAACGAGTCGATTGACAGCGCAGTCGCCAATTTGCGCGCCGCCGGGCTAGACGCCGACGCCCTTCGCGCCCTGCTCGACCGTCTACGTGTGCGCTTGGTCGTCACCGCCCATCCTTCTGAAGCCAAACGTAAAGAAGTGCTGATCAAGCTGCGCCAAATCGCGCACATGATGGCGCGCAAAGACGAGCAGCGGTTGGTGCTGCCGCGCGAGCAGCGCGCTTTTGAAACGACGCTTACCGAAGAAATCGAGGAACTCTGGCAGACGCGCCCAACGCGCGCCTCGCGCCCGAAGGTCGAGGACGAGGTCGATTTCGGGCTGTACTTCATCACGTCGGTGATCATGGACGTAACGCTCGACATCTACGACGACCTGCAAGCCGCGCTTGAGCAGCATTATCCCGATGCCGATTGGTCGGAGCTGCCGCCTGTGCTGCAATTCGCCTCGTGGATCGGCGGCGACCGAGACGGCAATCCCAACGTCACCGCCGACGTGACGCTGCAAACGCTGGTCACGCTCCGCAGCGCCGCGCGGCAGGTTTACATTAATGAGATCGCCTTCCTGCGCGACCATTTAACCCAGTCCACCAACGAAATCGGCGTCTCAAAAGAACTACTGGATCGCGTCCAGAAGGGCGCATTCCCCGAAGAATCGCCCGACGAGGTTTATCGCCTGATGATGGGCTTAATCTGGGCGAAGCTCAACGCCGACGAATACCCAACGAACAACGACCTGCTTGCCGATTTGACGCTGATCAGCGACAGCCTGAAAGCCAATCAGGGCGAATTCGTCGCCAACGGCACATTGCGCCGCCTGATGGAGAAAGTCCGCCTGTTCGGGCTGCACCTCGTCCCGCTCGACATCCGCGAGGATGCCCGTCTCCACCGCTCGACGGTTGCTGAACTGGTGCGCTACTATGGACAAGCCGAATACTACGACGATCTGCCCGAAAACAACAAACAAGCGCTGCTGACCCACGAGATCACCAGCCCGCGTCCCTTCTTCCCACAAGAGCCGAATTTCACAGAGACGACCAACCGCGTGATTGCGACGTGGCGGATGGTCGCGCAAGCGCAGCGGAAATATGGTGCAAGCGTGATTGACAGCGTGATCGCCAGCATGAGCACCGCGCCGAGCGACGTGCTAACCATGCTGCTGTTCGCGCACGAGGTCGGCGTGCAGGACAACGTCGATATTGTGCCGCTGTTCGAGACGATTGAAGACCTGCGCGCCGCCCCGGAAGTCATGAGGGCGCTGTTCGACAACTCCGAATACGCCAAGCATCTCGCTAAACGTGGGATGCGCCAGCAGATTATGCTCGGCTACTCCGACAGCAACAAGGACGGCGGTTATCTCGCCTCAAACTGGAATTTGTACACCGCTCAGCAAGCCCTTGCCGACGTCTGCGTCACCAACGGCGTCAAGCTGGAACTGTTTCACGGACGCGGCGGCAGTATCGGGCGCGGCGGTGGTCCGACCAACCGCTCGATCCTCGCGCAGCCACCGAATGCCTTTCAGGGTCCGATCAAGATCACCGAGCAGGGTGAAGTGATCGCCTACCGCTACGGCAACGAAGCCATCGCGCAGCGGCACTTGCAGCAGGTGATGCACGCCGTCCTGACCGCGCTGGGCACGCCGGCACAGGTCGAAATCCTGCCTGATTGGCGCACGGCGATGGACACGATCTCGAAGGTCGGTGAAGAAACCTATCGCAAGTTCGTTTACGAAACGCCCGGTTTCCTCGACTATTGGAATCAAGGCACGCCGATCAACGAACTGGCGCGGATGCCCATCGGCAGCCGTCCGGCGAAGCGCAGCAAAGGCGGCTTCGACTCGATCCGCGCGATTCCTTGGATGTTCTCGTGGATGCAGAGCCGCGCCATCATTCCAAGCTGGTACGGCGTCGGCACAGCGTTAGAGCGCTACGCCAACAGCGACGGCGGGCTGGACACACTGCGGCAGATGTATCACGAGTGGCCCTTCTTCAAGGCGCTGGTCGAGAACGTCGAACTGGACATCGCCAAAGCGGACATGGGAATCGCGGGGCTGTATGCGACGCTGGTCGCTGAAGATCAGACGCGCGAGGAAATCTTCAGCCAGATGAAGAAGGAACACGAGAACGCCCGGCTCTACATCTGCCGGATCACGGAGCAGGAGGAACTGCTCGACCACATCCCGTTCATGCAGTTGTCGATTGAGCGGCGCAACCCGTATATTGATCCGCTCAACTACATTCAAGTGACGCTGCTCAAGCGCCTGCGCGCGGACACGCCCGACACGGAGGATTACGAGTCGGTGCTGAACGCGGTGCTGGCGACCGTCAACGGCATCGCCGCCGGGATGAAAACGACGGGCTAAACGATGTGCCAACCACCCCGGGATGCACACAATCGCATCCCGGCATGTGATCTCCGCCTACCTTTTCAGCCCCTTTTTGCGACTTATTTATAAGACGACCTCATCCCACACAGCAGAATTGTGCTAGGATTAGTCGGTGTACGCATCATTGCGTCCGTAATTAAGGAAGGAAGATTGTGAAACGACAAATTGCATTCTTGGCGACACTCGTGTTCGCGCTGCTGATGGTCAGCGGCGCATGGGCACAGGACGTTACGCCCGAAGCCAGCGCCGAAGCGACAGCGCAATCAACGACGCTGAGCTACGGCACGCCTGTGACAGGCGAAATCAGCGACGCCAACCCGACGCAGGACTGGACGATCCGCACCGCTTCAGCGGATCGAGTGCGGGTGCAGGTGGAACGCAGCGATGGCAACCTGATCCCCGACGTGACGATTCTCGATGCAAGTGGATCGGTGATCGCCGACAGTTACGGATCGGACTATACCTACGCTTTCAGTGAAATCGAAGACTACACCTTCCCTGACCGGGGCGAATACACGGTCGAGGTCACGCGCGACGGCGGTGAGGACGGTGTCACGAGCGGCAGCTATACGCTCCAAGTCATCCCGCTTGGGACGGCAGACACCAACCCGAACAACCAGACCAACATGGGCGAAATCAACGCCGACACACCGGTCAACGGCGAAATCACCGCGACCCATTGGCAGAATCTCTACACCTACAATGCCCCAGCCACTGACATCGTTCAAGTGATCGCCACGCGCACAGGCGGCACGCTCTACCCGATAGTAGACATCCGCGACGCGAACGGTGAATCGCTGCGGGCGGGCTACAACGACAATGCCAGCGCCGACACAGGCAGCTATCAACTGCCTGCCGCCGGTCAATATACGATTGCCGTCAGCCGCTACAATAACCAGCGCGGGAATACGCTCGGCACCTATGAACTGACACTGCACCTCGCCGGATCAGGCGAAGGCAGCCCCAATCTTGCCGTCGTCCCGCAAACCGCAAGCTATGATACGCCGCTTACCGGCGAGATCACCAACGCGCAGTGGTATCAAGAGTGGACGCTTCGCGCTGCTGCAGGCGATACGATTACGATCAACGTGGCGCGCACCAGCGGCGACCTTCAGCCGGAAGTCTCGTTGATGGGCGGCAGCGGTCAAGAACTGCGGCACGGCTACAACGACGATGTCGGTTCAACTGCCAGCATCGAGCGCTACGATTTGGGTGGACCGGGCAACTATACGGTGCGTGTGCTGCGCGCTCAGGGAGCTAACAGCGATACCAGCGGCAGCTATACCCTGACCGAACTCGACATCGTCGCGAAGCGATGGCCGCGACCGTCGGGGCGCATGCTGCCGGTCATGCTTCGGCCGACGGCACTCGATCTCCTCCCCGCATTCGTGACCGCGGTCTCGGTGCTGCAAACGCCCGGCAACATTGCTGCCGCAACGGCCGATGCAGTGCATCTGCTCGCGCAGCGGCGGCGGCGTGTCATGCGCACGCGGGCAGCCGGCGCGTTCGCAACACTCGCGCTGGTTGCCATGGCGACGTTTGCGCTCATGCGCGGCACATCATCGTTGCCGAGCGAGTTCATCGGCGTGGACGGTGCACCGGCAGTACTCGTGTCTGGCGGTGCGTTCATCA
>JBBSNT010000314.1:0-5270 GCA_038260485.1 Aggregatilineales bacterium
ACGACCTGCTTGAAATTCACGTGGGCGATCAGGTGAGCGCGGGGGACGTGCTTGGCGGACGGCGCGGCAAGCGTTTGGTCGCGCCGGTGACAGGGCGCGTCGTCGAAATCGATCAGGGTCGCATCGTTTTACAGGAAGTTTCGCCGCACATCGAACTCGAAGCAGGTTTGAACGGCAGCGTCGTCAGCGTCGAGAAGGGGCGCGGCGTCGAGATCGAGGCTTATGGCGCGGTGCTTCAAGGCGTGTGGGGCAATGACCGCCGCGCGATTGGTTCGCTTCGTATCGAGCCGTCTGAGGGGCTGGAAAACATCTACGGCGATGTGATCGATACGCAGTTTCGCGGCGCGCTGGTTGTCACGCGCCGTCCGCTGCGGCAGACGAGCCTCCAAGTGATCGAGGATCAGGCGTTCAGCGGCGTGATCGCGCCGAGCTTTGAACCAGACTTGATCGGTGCGGCGATGCGCTCGACGGCGGCGATAGTCCTGACCGAAGGGTTCGGTTCGCAGCGGATGAGCAACGTGATCGCTCAATTTTTGGACGGCATGGAAGGACGCCAAGCCATGCTTGATGCGGTGCTGCCGATTCCATTGGAAACGCGCCGCCCTGAAGTGATCATCAACGTGCCGCTAGAACCGGGTGAACGCCCTCAGCCCCCCAACACGAACGCCTCGATTCGACTCGGAACGAATGTTCGCTTGACGCGCGGCGATTTAGCGGGGATGATTGGGCACGTCATTGGCTTGCCAAAAGAACCAGTTTCATTAGACAATGGATTACGAATAGCTTGCGCTCAGGTAGAACTTGTGACCGGCGAACGTGCTTTTGTACCACTGGCGAATATAGAGGTTTCTGGGTCATAATGTATGAGCTGTTAGCGATTAGGCATCAACTACACGAATACAGGTGCTGTTGGAAAACAAGCCTCTGTATCTCATCAAGGCATAATTTATATTTTTAGCTAAAAGCGAACTGCTGAAGGCTAAGTCTTTGCTGGAATTGCGACTGCACCAGTTTAGGGGGAACGAATGAGCGATAGAAACGACTTCGACTTCGAAGACGATTTTCTAAGTGACGATAACGAGCCATTTGACTTCGACGAAGAAGAAGGATTCCCTTCCGGGCTAGGCGACGAGTTCGAGAGCGATATGCCCGAAATCGAGGAAGAGATCGATGAACGCGGCCCGAACCGCACCTTCGTCTTTCTTGCCGGAATTATGATCCTGCTGTTCGTCGTGGCATTGGTCGCAGTTCTGTTCCTTGCGACACGCCCCACAGGACCAAGTGACCTCGAACTGACCGCGTCGCAAGTCGTCATGCTCAACTTGACCGTCGAATCACAAATGGCGGAAACATCGACCCAGAACGCGCTTGATTTCTCACTGACACAAACCGCCGCCGCATGGACGCCGACCCCGTCGGAAACACTTTCGCCAACGCCGAGTGAAGTTCGCCCGACGGTCACCCCGACGCCGAGCGAGGATTTAACGCTGCAAGCCAACGCACAGTTGGCAGCAGGTGTGTTGACGCTCACCGCGCTTGCGGGAAATGTGACGGTCACCCCGACGGAAACGCTCAGCCCGCCTACGGCTGCACCGACTGAAATTCCCACCGAAGCGCCTGTCAGTCTCGACCTGCGCAGCGCTTTTGCGACTCAAGTCCAGTTTGCAACGCAGCAGGGACAGTTCGATCAAGAGTCGTTCTCGACGCGCGTTTCCGCAGCGACCCAAATCGCCGATGCTATCCTCAACCCGGAAACTGAACTGAACCTTCGTAACCAGCTTGAATCGACGCAAACCGCGTTGGATGATAGTTCAGCAGCGGTGCAAACGGCGATTGCGTTCATTGATAGTGAACTGCAAGTGCGTGGCAATGAAAATCAAGCGCTGGCGACGCAGCTTGCGCTGATCATCCCGGCTGGTTTACAGACGCAAGCTGCACTAGGCACGCCACAAGCGGTCGCGACCGTTGGCGCGCAGCAAACGCAAGCCGCGCTGGCGACGCTCTCCTCAGATTTCAACCGCAGCACGCCCGGCGTATTCGTTCCAGAGGCGCCGTCGAATGCTAAGCTGCTCGAAACAGGGCTAACGCGCGGTGATCTGGCAACACAGGTCGCGATGCTGCCGGTCGATCAAGCGAACGAGACGGCAACGGCGGCGGTGCTGGCGACGCGCGAGAGCTTTGCGACACAGGCTGCTGTTTCGACACGCGGTATGATTTTAACCCAAGCAGCGGGTGCGACTCAGCAAGCGTTCATGACGCCGCCCGTTTTTGCGACCCAAGCCGCGATTGCGACCCAAGTCTCGCTGGCGACACGGCAAGCGCTGATTGATTTGGCGCTCGGTGTTATCGCAACTCCTGTTCCTAACGGTGGTGGGATCGAAGCGGTGAATCAAACGGCGACCGCAATCGCTGGAGCATTCCTGACAGCGACGGCGCAGGCGTTCACGCCCGGCGCAGTGACGACAACCGCCGTGCCCGCGCAAGCCTTCCCGACCGCCGTTGTGACCGGACTGCCGCGAACAGGTCTGTTCGACGACGTAGTCGGCGGCGGACGTAACGGGATGGGCATTTTGGCGCTGGCGGTGTTCGGCTTAGTCGGCGTGATCTTCGTGTCCCGTCGCCTGCGTGTCTCGAACGACCGCGCGGTGACAACGGAAGAAGTGATGCCTGATCAGCCGCTGGACGTGCCGCAAGACCCCCCGACTGAAGCATAACAAGCTGCGTTTGTGGAACAAGCAAGTAGGGACAGGTTTCAAACCTGCCCCTACTTTTAATATCCGCAGGCGGGTATAACTGTTACAATTCACATGGCAGGCAGGACGAAGGCTGTTTTCGAGCATTTATGCGATTTGATACGCGCCGAATAAGCGCCAACCTCGTCAGAGAATTGCAGAAGGGACGTCCGCGAGTCGAAGTCACCAACGACAGCGGCGACTTGATCCGCGTCTCGCTCGAATCGAATGAGACGGTGTTGATCTACCTGATTGAGAACCCGATCACGCTCTACGAGATCGGGGGCATTATCAGCGCGAATACGGGAGTCGGCGCGTACACGCTGTTCATCCTGCGGTCTGACCTACTGCTGCCGATTCAGGGCGTGCGCTATCTGCCGAACGATTGGATGGCGGCGCTGCTGGCGCTGCACGGCGATAAAATCTACGCTTTTGACGCCTACTTTGGGGATGATCTGTACATCTTTCCGGTTTACTTTGAGGGCGGCGAGCGTGAGCACGGTATCCGGCACGGCGCAGCGATTGACGCGACGCAGTTGATCGGGGATACGATTCACACTACCTACCCGCCGATTGCGGGCGTGTGGCGGGTCGCTAACTTCGAGAGCGAATCGACTCAGCCGCATGATGCCGCTGCGGTGCGGGCGAACATCGCCCTGAGCCTCTACTATCGACGATTGGGCATCAACGAGACGGGTGACCGCGCTGTCATCAAGCAAGCGTATCGCCGTCTCGCGCGTAAGTATCACCCTGATTTGACTGCCGACCCGCAGGCAACCGAACAGATGCAGCAGATCAACGAGGCTTACGAGCGCATCTTAGAAGATTTGGATGAGAGGTCTGCCGAATGAGCTTTGATTTTCGTTGGGATAACCCCGAACAGACAGTACTGCGCTACGTCGCGGAAGGGGACTGGAACTGGAACGACCTGCACAAGCATCTGCGCCGTTCGACGCTGTGGCTGGATACGCTCGGTCATCCGGTCGAGACGATTATCGACCTGCGTGAGGGGAAAAAACTGCCTGCCGGAGCAGTCGGACAGTTACGCAGCCTCGGCAAAAAGACGCACCCGAACAACCATGCTCGCACGATCATCATGGGCGTTGACGCGGAGGTTCAGCGTCAGCTTGGCGTAATCGACGGCGTGTATCGGGGCAAGGATCGGTTGATTCGCTTCGCTGAGAGTGATGCCGATGCTGCCGCGATTCTCGCGGAATGGCAGGGGAAATCGGCGTGAATCCGCCCCCAGAAACTGACCCGAATGATGCGCGCTACCGGCGGGCGGCGCGGCTGTTGGCGCAGAAACTGGGCGTCGATTGGCGTGATTTGCCGCCGGAGCAGGTGACCGAATACCTGCGCAAGATCGAGATTGCGCGGGGAAAAAGCCCTGCGAAGTTTGACAGATAACGTTCGTTATTGATTGTGAAAACTTCGTAAATGATTGGTGATCGTTTGTTAGTGGGGCAGCACGTTCGCCAGCGCCATGCAAGCGGGGCATTTGCTGTTGTGGACAATGGCATAGCTGCTCTGAAGTTCGTCACGCGCATCGACGTTATCGACGATCAGCAGGCGAATGCGCCCGGCTTGGCGTGCGAGTTCGACGGCTTGTGCCAGCCATTCGGCTTGATCGGCGGGGGTTGTTTGTGCTGCCCACTCGTAGCCAGCGGGCGGCGTATCCCCTTGCGGGACGAAATAGCCAAGTTTTGTGAAGCAAAGCGGCTTATCGGGGAAGATGCCGGCGTAGGTGCTGACGACCGCCGAATAATAGTAGAGGAATTGATCGCCGCGTGGGTCGGCGGTGGTAGCAGTGGGCGCGGTCGTGCCGAGCGTGTAGTTGATGCCAATGCAGTCGGCGTACTGCCCGACGCCCGCCGTCGCCATGCCGCGCAAATAGGACAGGTCGTCGCAGCCGCTGCTGCTGCACCCGTTAAATGCGTCTGTCTGCGCCAAGCCGCCGCTGACCACTAACACGGCAGGGTTCGCATTTTTGATAGCTTGGAAGGCGGCGCTGAGCATTTGGGCGTAGGCGGTGGGGCCGATCAAGCCCTGCGCCCATGTTTCGGGGACGTTCATCGCCTCCCAGACCTGAATCGCGTCGGGGGCAAAGGCGGCGACTTCACCGAGATAGGCGGCGAACCGGCGGTCATAGCTGGCTGAGTTTTGGCGCAGATCAGCCGGATCGCCGCTGATTTGCAGCAGGATGCTGAAGCCGCGCGCGTGGGCGACCTCGATTGAGCGGCGCGCGCTGCTGACCGAATCGCCTTCGTTCCAGCGCAGGGGAATGGCGACCCACGTCATACCCGCGCTGTGCATGAGGTCGGGCTGGTCGAAGCTGATGACGATCCCGCCGACATCGAAGGGTAGGCGCAGAACTTCCTGCGTGCGCAGAATTTCCTGCGTGGGCGCAATTTCTTGCGTTGACGCGGCTTCTGGTGTGCGCTCGGCTGCTTGCGTGGTTGGCGTCGGAGTTGGCGTGCGTCGCGGCTTGCGCGTGGCTAACGCTTCGACTGTCGCTTCGGCTGTCGCTTCGGCTGTCGC
>JBBSNT010000315.1:0-5267 GCA_038260485.1 Aggregatilineales bacterium
CTAGCCCGACGCTCAAATGCGGCGCGACCGGAATGTTGAACGTCTCCGCCATGCGCGCGATTTTCATCAGTTCGGAAATCCCTGTACGCCCTACGTCCGGCTGAAGCAGATCAGCCCCACGCTGCACCAACCAAGATTTGAACTGATAGCGGGTGCGCTCTGTTTCACCGATCCCAATCGGAATCGCGGCAGCAGCGGCAAGCTGAACGTGCGCATCGAGGTCTTCTGGGTTCAGCGGTGCTTCGAGTAGGTCGGCGTCGAGCGCTTCGAGTTTTTTTACGAGCCGAATGGACTCGTCCAGCGTGTAGACCCAATGCGCGTCGAGCAGCAGTTTCGACTGCGCGTCAAGGGCATCCCGCAGCGCGCCAATGCTCGCCGCGTCGGCATCGACACCAAAGCCTGCCGCGAGTTTGAAGTCGTGAAAGCCCTGACTCTGCCACGCCAGCGCCAGTTGGACGCGCTCGACGTCGTTCGGGCGCGGCAAGCCTGAAACGTAGCACGGGATCGCCTCGCGGTACGCGCCGCCCAACTGCATGTAAACGGGTTGGTCGAGTAGCTTGCCGCGCACATCCCACAGGGCAATGTCACACGCGCTGATCGCGTCGAGCATAAAGCCGCCGTAATAGCCGCGTTCGCGCATCAGGTCGTACATTGTGTTCCAGAGTACATCCGTCGCCAACGGATCGCGCCCGATCAGCACGGGTGTCAGCAGTAGCTCGATGATGGTGGCGACGACTTCGGGCGCGACGGGCGCGAGCGCTTCGCCCCAACCGACGAGTCCGTCGCTGGTCGTAATTTTGATGAAGGTTGTCTCGAAGTAGGCGGAATACAGCGCGCGGTAGGGCGGGCGCACGAAATAATTGGCTTCGCTGGCGTCGGACGGCATCGCGCCTAAATAAGCCTCCTCGCGCCGAATGCGAACCGGCAGCGCTTCGATTTGTGTGATAGTGGTCATTACGTGCTTTGCTCCGTGATGCGCGGCGTTCTCTGTGGATGCCAGTTTCCCGGCACGGTGACGTAACCGAGCCGCATTGAGATGCGGTCAGCGATTTCAATCGCGGCGTTGATCAACTCGTCGCGGCGTTCGTTCCAGCGCATCGTGCTCAGCGGACCAGAAATGCTGACCGCCGCGACCACTCTGCCGCTTTGATCGCGGATCGGGCTGGCGATACAGGCACGCCCGAAGGCGAGTTCTTCCATTTCCAGCGCCCAGCCCTGCGACCGCACGTCCTCAAGCTCGGCTTCAAGACTTTCGCCTTCGTTGATCGTGTGCGGCGTATAGGGATAGAAGTGCAGGCGCTGGAACACTTTGGCGCGTTCTGCGTCCGGCAGGAAAGCCAGCAGCACCTTGCCCATGCCTGTCGCGTGCAGCGGATTATGCCGCCCGATCAGCGTGTACTGGCGCGGGAGTTCCGGCGCGTCGATATGGGCGAGATAGAAGATCGAATCCTGATCGAATACGGCAAGGTTGACGCCCAGCCGCAGCATACTGTGGACGCGCTGCATCTCGCTCAGCGCCTCGGTACGCAGGCGGTTATGGTTCAGCGCCACGCCCGCTAGCGTCACGACCGTGCGCCCCAAACGATAGAATCCGGTATCCTCGTTGCGTTCGACAAAGCCGTCGTGTTCGAGCGTCGAGAGCAGGCGTGAAACGAGGCTTGCCGTCAAGTCCAGCCGATTGCTGATGTCGGTCACGCGCAATTGCGGGGTTTCGTCGGTGAAGCACGTCAGGATATGAAGGGCGCGCGTGACGCTCTGGGTGAGGCTGGTAGACGAATTATTGCTCATAGGCTCGATTCCTTTGGCGATAAGTGAATAAAGTAGATGGCTTCAGGATTGACCAGATTATCCACCGGCTGACCCGTGAAGAACTGGACAAGGCTGCTGACTGCGACCCGCGCGGTCGCGGCGAGCGCATCATGCGTATACGCGCCGAGATGGGTGGTCGTGAGCACGTTCGGGCGCTGGAGCAGGGCGGCATCGACCTGTCCTTCGACCGGATGCACGTCGAGCGCCGTGCCAGCGATGTGTCCACTATCCAAGCTGCGCGCCAACGCCGCCGTATCGACGACTGCCCCGCGCGCTGCATTGATCAGGAACGCGCCGTGCTGCATGTGCATCAGCGCCGCTTCGTCGATCATGTGCTGCGTTTGATCGGTCAGCGGAACGTGCAGGCTGACGATCTCGGCGCGTTCTAGCAGGGCTTCGCAGGTGACGAATTCGATCCCGTGTGCTTGAGCGAAATCAGTGTCCGGCGCGATGTCGTGAGCGATGACCCCCATCTCGAATGCCCGCGCCCGCTGCGCGACTTTCTTGCCGATGCGCCCCAGACCGATGATCCCTAGTGTTTTGCCCGCCAGTTCGACCCCCGGTTCGCGTCGCCAGACACCATTTTGCGCGCGGTTGTGGTTGCAGATCATGCCGCGCAGCAGCGCAATCATCAAGCCGAAGGTTAGTTCGGCAACCGACGTGCTGTTCGCGCCGTAAGGTACAGTCACGAACACGCCCGCTTGGGTCGCCGCTTTGACGTCAACCGTGTCCATACCCACACCGTTACGGGCGATGATCCGCAGCTTGGGGCATGCCCCAAACTGCGACGCGGTCACGATGTCCAGCCCGATGATTGCGCCCTCTGCATCACCGATGCTGGCGCTCAATCCAGCGGCATCCAGTGGATACGCTCCCGTGTTGAAGATCACACGAATCCCAATATCAGTCAAGGGGTGAAACACATCGGGCAGGGCGGCGAGCATCGGCGGGCAGACGAAAACACTAGCCATCGTTCTAGCCTTCCCATGCGCGGTGCAGCAGATTGATCCAGTTGCCGTGCATGATGCTGGCGATGTCGGCGTCAGCGTAGCCGCGCCGCGCCAGAATTTCCGCGATGCGCTGAAGATCGGCAATTGTGTCGAGGTCAGATGGCGATTGTTCGCGTCCGTAGCCGCCGTCGAGGTCAGTGCCGATTCCGGCGGTCGTGCAACCGCCCGTGATCTGGCAGACGTGATCGATGTGATCGACGACGTTTTCTAGCGTCACGTTCTTGTTGCTGCTCACACCTTTGATCCAGCCCGCTTCTAACATCCAGTCGTCCAGCGCCGCGCCGATCACGCCGCCGCGCCAGTGAATCGCCTTGATCTGGGCGTCGTCGTACTGGCGTTGATGCAGCACCAGCGCGCGGCAGTTGTTGTGGCTGGCAAGTACAACGCCGTCGAAGTGGTCGAGCGCTTCCCAAAACCCGCGATCTGTCAGGTGCGTCAGGTCAAGCGCGAAGCCGAGCTTACGCATCTGCGTCAGCAAGGCGAAACCCTGCGCGTTGAAGCCATCCTCGACGCTGGTGCCGCCGGCGTAACGTCCCATGCCGTAATGGGCGGGTCCGATGATCCGCAGCCCCGCGTCCCACCAATCCGCCAGTTGTTCGGGCGCGAGTACCGGATCAGCGCTCTCCATGCTGACGACGATGCCGAGCGGCGGCGCGTTCTGCGGGGCTTTCAGCGGTGCATCGCCCGTTGCGTCAGCCGCGTCGTAAATCTGCCACTCGCTGATGTGAGCGTCCAACTGCGTGCGGTTGGTGATCACGCGGGCGACGCCCAAGTGTTCTAGCCCATGATAATATGCCAACTGCCCGCGCGCGATGCCGTATGCCTGCGCGGGTGAGCGAAAGTCAACGTTGGCGACCGGACGTCCGGTTGAGCGTGCCAGCACGGTCGCAAAGACCAGCGCGACCTGCCCGCGTTGCAAATCGGGCAGCGCGACCGTGTTTTGCGCGCGACCTTTCCCACCGGTGACGTCCGCCTCTTGCGCGCGAATCGTGTAGACGGCGGCGGTCAGGTCGCGGTTCCATTGCAGCGCATTCCAGCTTAAATCAAGATGCGCATCAACGATTAACATGGGCATGTCTCACTGTTTAGAGTCCGTTTTGTACAGCCGCAGGTGGTCACGAGGCGCTGACCGCAGCCTGCCCGCTGCGGGTGCTTGCTGCGTCGTCGATCATGCGGAAGATGTCGTAGTTCGGCGCATAGCCGAGCACGCGCTGGGCTTTGCCGATGCTGGTGTCGTAGCGGTAAGGTGTCGTCGCCAGCGACAAGCGCAGCACGTTCAAGCCGGTGAAGCTGGCAAGGTGCGTCACCGCCTCGTCGAAGTTGAAGCTCGATACCGGACCGATGTTGAAGTTTTCGCCAGCGGCAGCCGGATGCTCCAAACCGAGCAAAATCCCCTTGAGCATGTCGCGCACGTCGCACATTCCCATGCGATAAGGAACACCATCGAGGTTGCAGCCGATATAGTGCTGTTCTTCGGGCGTCGCTACCGCCTTGAGTGTTTGCAGCGACTTTTCGACGGCGGGCGCGGGCGGCAGCGCGCTCAACTGGCGGATTTTCGCGTTGACGTAGAAGCGCGGTCCTGAAAAGAAACTGTGCGCGTCGAACAATTCGTCGGCGGACTGGGTATGCGAAAAGCGCAGGATGCAAAAGGGCATCCCGCGCCGCCCGAAATGCTGCACCATATCCTCAGCGAGCAGCTTGCTCATGCCGTAAGCGCTGGTTGGGTGGGTCGGGTGATTTTCGTCGAGCGGCTGATACAGCGGCGCGAGTTCGGGATAGACCTCGCCGGAACTCGCTAGCACGAAGCGCTTGACCGCAGCGGACGCTCGCAGCAGGTGAAACGTCCCCTGCACATTGGCGTCGAACAGGGCGACTTCATCTTTCGGATTCCAACTCATGAGCGCGGCGAGGTGAATCACCGCATCGACGCCCGCTGCTGCCTGCTGCACCTTATCGGCGTCAAGCAAGCTGCCGACGACCATCTCGTCGGGGGCATGCTGGCGCGGCTCGCTCAGGTCAAAGCCGCGCACGATGTGACCGTTTTTCTGAAGCGCTTGAACCAACTGTCTGCCGATTCTGCCGCTTGATCCCGTCAAGAGGACGTGCATTCGCTTACACTTTCCAGCGGCGCAGCGCCGCTTCATCAAGTTCGATGCCTAAGCCCGGTTTGTCACTGATTTCGATACAGTCGTCCACGAAGGCGAACGGTTGTTGGATCGCGCCGTTAAACGCCAAATCCTGATCGAGCGGGAACTCGCAGGCGAACAGGTTCGCCGCCGATGCTGCCCATTGCAGCGTCGCCGCCAGCGTAATGGCTGTGCCCGTGCTTACGTGCGGCGCGAACGGCACGCCGTACACGTCCGCGAGGGTGGAAATGCGGCTGCATTCGCTAATTCCGCCCGCGCGTCCGACGTCCGGCTGTACTAGATCGAGCGCGCCCGATGCGAG
>JBBSNT010000316.1:0-5260 GCA_038260485.1 Aggregatilineales bacterium
ATCCTTGCCATAATCCTGTCGGTCGTTGAGGTATGGAGGCAGAGAAGGGCGCCGCACGCTGCACCCCTACAACCTCACCCTGTGCAACTTTCGGTTGTCGCCCCTTCTCCATTGCGGGGGTTCTGGCTGGCGCTGGTGCCGATCCCGTTAGTATTGGCGGCGGGGGCGTCGATCACGGTGGCGGGTATGCAGATCACGCTGCCTTATGTGTGGCTGCACGACCTTCTCGGCGGGATGTTTCGCTACCCTGAACGCTTCGTGCCCGTCTTCCTGATTCCCGGCGTGCTGTTCGCCATGATCACGCTGACGCCAATCTTGAAGCGGCTGCGGCAGGTTTGGCGCTGGATCATTCCGGCGATGCTGCTGTTCGTCGTGATCGCGGACGCGCGCATCCTGTCGCCGTTTCCGATTCAGCCCCTGCCGACGCCGTACCATTTCTACGAAGCGATGGGCGCAGAGCCTTACGATTACGTCGTCTTGGAAGTGCCGACGGCGGGCATGAGCGGCGAGGGCATCGTTGGCGATTCGCGCTGGGTGCAGACGCAGTTCTACGGTATGACGCACGGCAAGCGGATGGTCAACGGGCACTTGTCGCGCGTGCCGATTTCGCACTACTGGTACATGCGCACGGATGATCCGATGCTGGCGTGGCTCGGTCAGCGGCGCTTGATCGAACCGGACGCGGTCGAGGCGCAGATGCGCGAGCGGATTTACGATGATCCGATTGGCTACGTCGTCGTCCACCGCGATTGGCTCGGTGTCGGCAGCGTGACCGATCAGGAAGTGGTCGGCTATCTCAATTCGCTGCAAGAGTTGCTCTGTCCGGTCTGGGTCGAAGGCGACGCGCTGGTCTACCGGACGGCGTGGCATCCTGACGGCTGTCCGGCGCGGATTCCGCTGCAAGACGCTGCGGGCGCTTATGTGATCGACATGGGTGCGCCAGACGACCTGCGCTATATCGGTTGGGGCTGGCACGATGCCGAGGATGTCGGCGGGCTGACGCTGCGCTGGATGGGCGAATATCCGCAGACACAGGTTTACCTCGACCTGCCAGCGGGCGGCTACGACCTGACGATCACGGCGCAGGCGTTTCACGAGCCGCGCGCATTGACCGTGCTGATCAACGGCGAGGCGGTCGGCATGGCGACGGTCGCGGTCGAGCCGCTGCAAGCCTATCATTTCACGATTCCGGCGGACGCTATCGGCGCTGGGCAGCACCTGACGCTGACGCTCGTCTACGACGCGACGATTGTTCCGGCGCAGGTAGGGCTAGGCGCTGATCCGCGCAAGCTGGCGCTGGCGGTCGATACGATCACATTTCAGCCCGGATAAAACGACAACAGCCGCACCTTGAACGCGGCGCGGCTGCTGACTCAGGGGAGAGAAGCCTGACTTGCGAAACTACATCGAGGCAAGACCGGACGTGTCACCACCTTCGTTGACGGTGTCCGAGCGTACCCAACCGCCTGCTGCAACGTGCCACCAGACTGAACCATCGCTTGCCGTGCGCTGACCGTCAACCATCGTTGACTCGCCCGCGCTCAGCGTGCCGACGACTCCGGCGTTGGTGGTCGGTTCGCGGCGGATATTGACTGCCTGATTGCGCGCGGTGACGCTGACGCTGCTGCTCATCTCGCTCGACGAGG
This sequence comes from Aggregatilineales bacterium, assembly GCA_038260485.1. Classification (GTDB taxonomy): domain Bacteria; phylum Chloroflexota; class Anaerolineae; order Aggregatilineales; family Phototrophicaceae; genus Flexifilum. The sequence goes on from JBBSNT010000316.1 coordinate 1,647, forward strand.
AATCCGACGCCGTTTCCATCGCGGCGTAGGGGGTGGTGCTCATGTAACCGAGATCGTCTGCCTGTGCCCGAATACCGGCGATGTCATCGGCGCTCGGTGCGGAAACGGGACCGACGAAGCCATCGCCCGACCCGTCGAGGACCGGCTGAAGCACCGGCACGGCGTCCGAGACGTTGTTGAACTGGAATTGGGCGTAGGGTTCGTTGTTGGGGATGCGCTCGCCAATTTGGCGGACGAGCGCGCGGTGCTCGGCTTCGACTGCCGCAATCTGTGCGGTGGTGACGGCGAAAGCGGGCTGACCCATGTTGACGAAGATGCGGGTCGCGGCGAGGTACGCGGAGACGAAGGTTGTCTCGGCAACTTCGGTGATCGTCGAGAACAGATCGACGTCGCTGAACAAGCCGTCGGGGACGTAGAATTCGGTCACGACTGGAGCTGCACCCAACGACACCAGCAGATCATAGTGATCCTGTTCTGCGATGAAGGCGGTCTTGAGATACTTCAACTCGATGTCATCGAGGTCAAGGTCGCCACTTTCGACGGCATTGATCGCCGCGAGGTAGTGCGTGGTGGCGAACAGTTCGGCGGTCGCCGCCAGATTGATGATCGTCTGCAAATCGTCGTCTGTGCCCGACGCTTCCTGCGCAAAGGCGCGGCTGAAGCCGAACAACGAGCTAAAGCTGAAGGCTGATGCACCGGCGGCGACCGTGCTGCTTTTGAGAAAATTTCTACGAGATAGATTTTGCTTCATGGTCTAAAACTCCCTAACGGTAGTCGGGCTGCGCCCGTAAAGTCTCTAAAATGATTGCTAAAGTGAAGTTGCCAGCCGCGCATCTCGCGCGGCTGGCGGCTACAAATTACATGGCGGCGAAAGGCTGAGTCGCTTCGTAGCCGAGATCGTCGGCTTCGGCGCGGATACCCGCGATGTCGTCGGCAGTGGGCGGGGCGACCGGACCCATGAAGCCATCGCCCGAACCGTCGAGGAACGGCTGAAGCACCGGCACGGCGTCCGAGACGTTGTGGAACTGGAACTGCGCGTAGGGAATGTTGTTCGGGATACGCTTGCCGATTTGACGGACGAGCGCACGGTGTTCGGCTTCGACGGCGGCGATCTGCGCGGTGGTGACTGCGAAGGCGGTCTGACCCGCTTCAGCGAAGATACGGGTCGCGGCGAGGTAGGCGGAGACGAAAGTCGTCTCAGCGACTTCGGTGATCGTCGAGAACGTATCGACGTCCGTGAACAAGCCGTCCGGAACGTAGAACTCGGTCACGACCGGCACTGCGCCGAGCGAGACCAGCAGCTCGTAGTGATCCTGTTCCGCGAGGAACGCGGTTTTGAGATATTCGATGTCGTCGCTGTCGATGTCGAGATTGCCCGCTTCGGCGGAATTGATCGCCGCGAGGTAGTGCGTGGTGGCGAACAATTCGGCGGTCGAGGCGAGGTTGAGAATGGTCTGAACGTCGTCGTTTTCGCCCATCATGTCCTGAGCAAAGGCACGGCTAATCCCAAACAGACCACTGCTGAAGCTAAGGGCGGTTGCACCTGCGGCGAGTCCTGTACCTTTTAAGAGCGAACGTCGGCTAAGCTGTTTCATCTTGAGTCGATCCTTTTCAAAGTTGAGGCTGCAAAAAAACCGATAACTGGACGACCTGATCAGGGTCTTGGTGTTGCAAGCGCGCTTTTGAACCATTGTGACTTCATTCGCATAGTAAGGGATTTTGGATCTATCTACAATCGAGATGTTCAGAAAAAATGAAATGCTTAGGCGACGCTCATTTGTTACGCGGAAATAGTATTCCAATTTAGATTACGCTGCTCAACTGGCTCTCATACGGCACAACTGACCCATCTATGCCTTCTACTGGCGTCTTTTAGCCGGTTCGCCACAAGGGAGCGGACGCGCTGTAGAATCGACCTTGAGGGTTTGCGGGTGGCGGCTGCGCTCGAAAATACTTAGCATCGCTAAACAAATTCGAAGGCGCTATACTAGCGGCGCTTGAGGCGCTGTTCACGTATTGATGAGACACAATTCATGATCCTTTTTGTCATGTTCGTTTTTGCGGCGGTTGTCATTGGCGCGGGCGCGATGCTCGCACCGGCTTGGCCCACCCAACAGCCGCGTATCGCCCTGCTGGCAACGCTGGCGCTCGGTTTGGTCATCGGCGGGGCGGTCTTCTGGGCGATGCTCTTCGGCTGGAATACGCTGGTCGTCGATTACCTCTTGTTCGCGCTGGTGTCGAGCATTTTCCTGTTTGGGACGCTGTCATATGGACAGACGCGGGCTGAAAAGCGCGGCGAAATGCTGCTTGATGCCGATCAGGGTTGGACGAGCGGGCGCGACCTGCTGTTCTTCGGCTTCGCGGCGCTGATCTTCATCATTCCGGCGCTGATCGCGCCGGTGCCGCTCGACACGGACGCGCAGGGCTTCGGCTATCTGGCGCTCACGGCGCGGCTCGGCAGCGATTTTACGACGCTCGCGCCGTTTCACCCGGAGATTAGCTACCTCTATTCGCCCGGTTTTCCGGCGCTAATGGCGTACCTGAGCGGGCAGTTGGGCTTGGGGCTGAACATCGTGCAAATGGGCGTCGCGGCGGTGATCTGCCTGCTGATGGTCTGGCTCGCCTATGACTTCGGCTCGGAACTGAGCGATAAGCGCTTAGGGCGGGCGATGGGCGTCGCCATGCTGGGCGGGTTGGGGCTGTTCACCGCCTACATGGATTCGCATTACACGACGCTGCTGGCGTTGCTGTTCGCGCTGGCGTTCGTGACCTACGTGATTCGCTATCTGAAGCATCACACCGTCGCCGACGCGATTGCGGCGGGTTTGATGCTTGGCGCGGTCGTGCTCAGCCATCCCGATACGACCATCATTCTGGTGTTGGGCTTCGTGCCCTTCCTCGTGACGATGGGGTTGGGCAAGCCGCGCCCGTCGCTGCGCACATGGTTGGTCATCGCGCTGGGCGTGCCGCTGGTCGCGCTGATCGGGATCGCGCCGTGGCTGGCGCACGTTGGCGATTTGCTCGGTGCAGACATCGTGTCGCCCTTCGCCCGCGACCCGAATTACTGGCAGATCATGATCACCTATCAGGGCATCGTGATCGTGCCGTTCGCGCTGATCGGCGCGCTCGTCGGGCTAAGGCAGCGCAATCAGGCGGCGATTCTGGCGGTCGGCTGGCTGGTGCTGGTGCTGGATTTCTCGACCACGGGGGTGATCGCCCGCCTGTTCCCTTGGCTGCCGATTTTGCGCTACGACTATCCCTTCAGCGTGGCGTGGCACGGCCCGATCATCCCGTACATGATCCTCGGCGGAATCGGGCTGCTCTGGGTCTGGGATCGGCTGTTGGAGCGGCGGGTAGGCGATCTGCTGCACCGTTACGCGCCCGTGCTGTTGGTCGGCTTGAGCGCGTTGGCGCTGGTTGGGCTGTTCCTCAGCCCGCAGTTGATCGAGATCAGCAAGGTTCAGCTAGGCTTTTACGGCGCGTTCTCGTCTGCGGCGGACGTAAACGCGATGGAGTGGATCAAGGCGAACGCGCCAGCGGACGCGCGCATCCTAAATTATCCAGTCGCGCATGAGGGCGATTGGGTTCCGGTGATCAGCGAGCGCGACAGCGTC
>JBBSNT010000317.1:0-5255 GCA_038260485.1 Aggregatilineales bacterium
AAGACCTCGACCGGCTGGTTTTATGGTTTCAAGATACATTTGGTGGTGAGCGATACGGGCGAGATTCTAGCGTGGCAAATGACGCTTGGAAATGTCGATGACAGAAAACCCGTGCCGAATATGACAAAGCGGGTGTGGGGCAAGTTATTCGGAGATAAAGGCTACATTTCTGACCCCGATGCCGCGAGTATCTTCGTGGCTACTGGCGTGCGTCTGGTTTCTGCTCGGCGCAAAAACATGGCGCCCAACTCTTGGGCAGACGACTATGACCTGGTGCACTCTCGCAGGCGCATTGAAACACTCAACAGCCAATTGGAAGCGGTGGGCATTCAACATCTGCACGCCCGCACCAATGAAGGATTTGATTTGAAAACCTGGGCGAGTCTGCTGGCGCTCGCCTTCACTAACATCCTCGCTGACTAGCAATCACGGTAACATAGCTCTTTTGAATAGCGCTTAACCACGCTAGACCATGCGCTGAAGGGTAGGGTTGGTCAGATTGCACGAGTTGAGCTATTCGGTCACCCGATGCTATGTGATAAAATCCCCGACAAGGCTTTACGAGGACGCAGATAGATGTCTGATTTCACAGGCGAACGACTTCAGGCTGCGTTAGCGCCACGCGCAGTCCATTTTTACCGCCAAACCGGGAGTACCAATGATCATGCGATGGCGTGGCTAGAAGAAGGTATTCCAACAGCGGGATCAGTCGTGATCGCCGACGAACAGACGCACGGACGCGGACGCATGGGGCGTGCGTGGTATGCACCACCGGGAGCGGCACTGATGTTCTCGTATATTTTGCATCCACCCGCGAATGCGCTGGCTTATGTGGGCATGATGGGCGCGTTGGTCTGCTGTGAATTGGCGGAAACTTACGGCATTCGCGCGGGCATCAAGTGGCCCAACGACGTGCAAATTGATGGGCGTAAGCTGTGCGGTGTCCTGCCGGAAGCCTGCTGGCGTGGCGCGGAACTGCGCGGCGTCGTGCTTGGCATCGGGCTGAACGTGAGTATCAATTTCGCCGGAACAGAATTCAAGGACACGGCGCTGAGCCTTCAAACGGTCGCTGGAAAGCTGGATCGGCTTGATTTACTGGATCGCCTGCTTCAGCGGCTCGACTATTGGTCGGTGCGTTTGAACTCGGATGACTTGTATACGAACTGGCGCGAGCGTTTGGCGATGCTGGGGCGGCGCGTCACGATTAACCGGATTGATGGTTACGCTGAAGGCGTTGCCGAGTCGGTGGATCGTTTGGGGGCGTTGTTGATTCGCACGGATGCCGGCACACTACACCGGATGATCGCTGGCGATATCACGTTAGGGTAGCTGAGGCTAAAAGCTTATGGGTATTCGGCTGGACTGGGAAATCGAAGCCGAACAGGATCATCGTCAACAGAGCGCGGGTGAAGACCCGGACGCACGGCGCAAGCGACGACGGGGGCGGCTGCGCTTTTTCCTTGTCCTATTCGTGCTGCTGGCACTGGTCGGTGCGGCGGTGGGCGCGGTCGTGCTGCGGCTGCGGCAGGTCGATTGGGAAGCCGAGCAGCTTATGCGCGACTCGGTCACTGCTGAAATCACGACGCTGCGACTGGGTGATTACAATGCGTTTCTCTCGATGCAGCGCAGCGCGACCGACGATTGGGAGCAGCAGCAGGAAGCAACCTTCGCGCGTTATCAGACGCTCAAGCAGGCGCAGCGGATCAACTTGACAGGGCAAATCCTCGACGCGACGGTTGATGGGTCGCGCGGTCGAGTCAAAATTGAGGAGATCGTTGATGGCATTCCGTATGGGCGCATCTGGTTTTACTGGCGCTATGACGATGGCTGGCATCACGTCCCGCCTGATTACACCTTCTGGGGTGCTGCCGAGACGCTGAAAACCGATCATGTGACCGTGTATTATCACGACGTTGATGCTGACGTGGCGCATGAGATCGCGCTGAACCTTGCGCAGTGGCTGCAAACGGGCTGTGCGGCGCTGACGTGTGGGGTGTCCCCGTCGCTGGTTGTCGATATTGTGCCTGATCCGATGATGCAGATCGGTTGGTCGCCCGTCAATTCGCCCGCCGATGTTTGGACGCTGCAACTGCCTTCCCCTTACGTCAGCGGTGCGCGGCTCGATCAAGTCTTCGATACGGGGATGCAGGTCGCGGCGGCGACGCAAATAGCGGATCGGCTGGTCGGCGGGGTGAGTCCGCTGTATCCTGCTGACGCGAGTTTTCTGCAAGAGGCGATGAGCCGGTGGCTGGTCAAGCGGTTCGCGCAGGTCGAGACGAATTCATACCTGATCAGCAGTTTGGCGCAGAATTATGGCGATGCGGCGGTCGGGCAGCTTTTGCAAGCGCTTCAACCCGCGTCCGACATCAGCGTGATCAGCGGCGTGACCGGAACATCGCTCGACGTGGCAAACCTTGATTGGCGCGATTTCTCTACGTGGCGGCTGACGCTCGAAAGCCAATTGAGCGCCGAGCGCGACGAGACGAATTTTCTCGCGCTGTACGACCAGAACGACGAGGCTGTCCGTAATCAGGCATACGCGCGTTACAATGCGGGCGAAGGCAGCGATCCTCGCAGCGTCGTGTCGGCGGTCAACGAGCGCGATGCCAATGGTGTGCCGCAGCTTCGCGCGGTCGTTCAGGTGGGCAATCCGCCGAGCGGCGAAGAAGAAGTGATCTTTCGGCTGGTGGATGGCGTGTGGAAACGTGCGAGCTAAGCAGGAAGTGGGCGCTGCATCCAGTTTGGCTACGCCATGCACGCGCCGGTCGTTTTTGCGCTAAAATGAGGCAACGTATTTAGGAGCGGTGGTCATGAATCTCGACGAGCTACGCAGCAGTACGACTCAACAAGCCAGCGACATTGATCCTGAAGAAACCTTTGGTTTCGACGACGTGCACGAAGAACGTCATTTTCTGGGTATGACCGCTGTCGAGCGCATGTTCCTCGCCATTTTTCTGTTCATGAACATCTGCGTGCTGGGGCTGGCGCTGCTGCTGGCAAGCGGACGTTTGGTGCTCTAAAGGGCAAAACCCTGCCCTTTATCCACTGCTTTTCCTCTCCATTTAGCTGGCGGGGCTTAGAACCAGCCGATCTACTGCCGCCGCTTCGACTGCCATGCGACTCCAGAGCATGGGGTGGTACTGGATCGTGCGCCACAGGTCAATCATATCGTCGTAGTGTGGGCTGGATGGGTGTCCGCTTTGCCCGGTAGGGGTGACGCTTAAGCTGTTGTCGAAGTCTGCCACGTCGATGATCATGCGCATGGAGGGCAGCGAATGCACGTCAAAATCTCCTGATGAGGGATTCCATCCGGTCGCGTTGACGGTATCTGACCCGCCGCTGACGGGGATCGGGCCTCGATTGACCAGATTTTTGACCAAGCTGATGCTGCTCGCGCCGAGCGGATTGCTGACGAAGGTCGCCGTATGCAGCTTGCCCCACTGCCATTCCGCCGGATTATTGCCCATCACGTCAACGATTGCTTTGAGCGCCTCACTCATCGAGCGCGCTAGGATGTCGTCGCGCGTTTCCACTACGTCGGGCGTGCGCGGATCATCCCACCAAATATTTTCAGGATCGTCCATCAACACCACCGCCGACCAGAGTTCGTGGTTGTCGGCGCGCACGTCTTCCGGCAGTTGATCGTTGAACAGATTGTCGAGCAGACGCGCGTTGAATTCGGCAAACAGGGCGGCTTGCGCGCTGTCTGCTTCCATTTTCGTGTCCCAGTCGAGTAGGAAATTGCGCGCTTCACCGACTGAACCCTCAAGCTGCAAATCGGCGAGGTAGGGCAAGATGGCTTCGGCATTGAGATTCTTGTTATCGCCCTGTATGCGCTGGTAAGTCGCCACGTCGTTGGGCGCGTACTGTTGCAGCAGTTCGGTGATGCGCTGGGCGCGTTCGCCGTAGGCGACGTCATAGCTGAAATTGTAGCTGGCATCCGTTCCAAGCTTGGCGGCAAGCTGATCGAAGTAATCGAGCGGCACCACTGCCTGATTTGCCGTGACAATGTAATCACGGGCAGGATTGAGGATGCGGGGCAGATCATCGAAAGGGATGAAGCCCTGCCAGACATCGGCGTCACTGGTGGCGCTGGTGGGCAGCAGCCCGGCGTAGCCCGCCGGACGAATGGGAATGCGCCCCGGCGTTTGATAACCGATGTTGCCGTTCACGTCGGCGTAGACGAAATTTTGTGACGGCACGTCCCACGTGCTGAGCGCGGCGCGGAATTCTTCCCAGTTCGAGGCGTTGTCGAGCTTCTGCACCGCGCCAAAGAGGGTTCCCGGATCGCTGCCTGTCCAGCGGAGCGCCATTGGATCGTCGTTGTTGAAGCCGAGCAGATCGCCGGTCGTTTCGTCGATCTGGTTGTCGTTGATGATCGGGCCAAGATGGGTTTCGCGCACCTGAAAGCTGACCGGGTCTGTACCATCCCCAAAGTTTATGATTTCGTCGTGGACGGTCATATCACGCCATGCGCCGTTCCATTGGTACTGAAGCGGATTGTCAGGGTTGACGGTGATCAGGTAGAGGTCTTGCACGTCCGCGCCAACATTGGTCACGCCCCATGCGATGTGATCGTTGTGACCGATGATCACGCCGGGAGAGGGCGAGAGCGCGAAGCCGACTACATTGAGCGGACAGTCCGCCGAGACGGGCAAACAGTGTAAGCCGATTTCGTACCAGATGGCGGGCATTTGGATGCCAAGATGCGGATCATTCGCCAAGAACGGCGTGCCGTGCAGCGTCATCGTCCCGGTAGCGACCCAGTTATTGCTGCCGATGCCCGAGTCTCTGGTCGTTCCGGCGAGCATATTTCCCGCCATGACCAGATTGAGCGCCTTAGCCGATGTGCTGCTGGTATCTGCGTTGAGGGGCGTGGGCACCAAGCTGTCGTCGCTGACGGGCAGGTCATCAGGATAGAGGATGGTCGGTCGGTCGCCATAAGGGAAAATGGGGGTGAAGTCTGACGCCATTTCTACGCCGACGCTGTTGTAGAGCTTTTGGCGCACGAGTTCGTAGTTGTAGCTGTCGGTCAGGTTCCATGCCATCACTTTTCCCCAGACGAGCGTATCGACCGGCGTCCACGGCTCGATGGGGATGTTGACTCCTGCCAGACCGAGCAGACGATACTGAAGCGCCAAATCGTCGGGCGCACGGTTGAGGATGTAGGCGTTTACGCCGTCGGCGAAGGCTTGCAGCATCGCCAGCGTTTCGGGACTCGACTGCGTGGCTTCGATTTCGGCGGTGCGTCGCCA
>JBBSNT010000318.1:0-5228 GCA_038260485.1 Aggregatilineales bacterium
GCCTACCTGTGGCAACCCAAGAAACCCGCTATCAACTGGTCTACTCGTGATGCTCAATCCCTTGCTCTTGTGTGAGAGCTATCCGAAACTCAGGTTAGATTATGATATTCCCCGCGCGCGGCACACCTGACAAGATCGCGGCAGTCTTGAAAGCCTATTTTCTCGAATAAAGCATCTCGAAGCGGGTTTCTGAGCTTCGATCAACGAATGTCCAAGCGAATTTGGGTATTCGTTTGGACAATTTTGAACAACACCGCAGCATCAACGCAGGCGGCGGTCGCGTTTGCCGTTACCATCGCCGGAGTTATCGGTACGAATATGCGAGACGGGCGTGCCCATGATCTCGCCCTGAATCGCAGCGTAGAATTCCTCGTCGTAGTTGCGCGTCTTAACAACCACTGGCATCGGCACGGCATGCCCCATGATGATCGCCTGCTGCTTGGTGTCGAGCCGCGCCAGTACTTCGCGCAAGCCCGCCGCGCCGCTAATCCCGGTCAGAACAGCGGCGATGTCGCGCTCGTTGTCGAGCAGCGCCGTCACCCGCGTCCCGATCTGGCTCATGACTTCTTCGTCGATCCCGCTTGGTCGCTGATCGACAATTAGCATGGTCACGTTGTACTTGCGCAGTTCGCGGGCGATGATGCCGAAGGTCGTCTGGCTGGCAATCTTCGGATCAAGGAACTTGTGCGCTTCCTCGATGGTGATCACCAACTGGGGCGGCTCCATCGACGCATCACCAAGTGCCCGCTCCATCCGATCCACGTACATCTCGTGAATGCGCCGCGTTAGATAATTGGCGACCAGCATGTACGCTTCCAGCGAGTTACCGTAGCGCCCGAACTCCAACACGACGCTCTTGCCGCGTTCCAACAGTCCGACGATCTGCTGCACGCTGTCACCAACCGACTCGGTGACGAGGAACTCCCAGCGCTCGAAGCGCTGCAACCGTCGCTGAAGGGCTGCCAGCGTTCCGGCACGGTGTGGCGTATGTTCCTCGATGTCTTCCATATCTTGCGCGTCGGCATCAATCAGCCGCTTGACCCACGCCTTGCCCCAGCGCTTCGCCAGTTCGTGCGCTGCGTCGATCATCGCGTCGGACAGGTTCATCGTCGCCCGCAGCATGTCGATGTCTTCCGGCGCGATCTCGTCGTAGCCGATCTTGACCTCGAAGTCCACCTTCGCCCCGCGCCGCCGTGATGACTCCGGGTCGAGCGTGCAGATCGTCACGTCGTCGTTGAACAACTGCTTGAGTCCCTTCGCCTGCGCGCCCCGTTCGTCAGGGACAGCCCAGCCGTAGTCGTTGTGCATGTCGAAGATCAGGTTGACCGCCTGCTTGCGTGCGATCACGCCCGCGATGATCAGGCGCGTCAAAAAGCTCTTGCCCGTCCCGCTCTTGCCGAACACGCCAATCGAGCGCTCCACCAAGCGCTTGAGGTCGAGGTTGATCTGTGTCGATTCCAGTTCGAGCGGCGTACCGACGTTAAAGTGGGTTGCGTCCTCGTCGCCGAAGACGGCATTCACGTCACCAACGGTCGCGTTCATGACGGGCATGAAGTGACCGGGAATAGTTTTAACAGGCTTGGGCACGGGTTTAACATCGCCATCGTCGATAGTCAGCATTGGTTGGGCGTTGATCTTGCCGTAAGCCGCCGTGCCCGTGTAGACCGCCGCCATAAATGGATCGGAAATATCCGGTGGCGCGCTCTGAATGTCAGGGTTCGTGTTATCGAGCACAATGTCCGTGATCATGCAGAAGAAGCGCTTGCTTTCGCCGTGTACGACGATGTAGCGTCCGACGGCGAGGTCTTCGATCTGCACGCCCACGTCCAGCTTGACGATCAGCCCCTTGCTCAGCGACCCACCGACGACCACGCCGAGACGCATCTCTTCATCTCCAGCGAGGTAGGAATTCATCCCGCGAGGAAACATTTGTTCTAAGTCAACCGAGTTATTTGAGAAGTCAGTCACGCTCAAATCTCCTATTTCCGCTGCATTTTGGGGTTCAAATATTATAGCACATTTGCAGATTTAGGTCGCCACTATAAACCTAAAAACATCCAGTTTTTTAAGCTTTACGAAAATTTAAAAGCGCGTCATACTAGAGATCAATGCGACGATAGACTTGACCAATATCCTTTACTCTGCATGGTCATTGATGCCGAACATGGTTAGCATTCGACCAGAATCAACCCGCAATTCCGTCCATCATTAAGTTCAACTATTCTGGGGAGGAAAAATGAACGACGTCGAGCAAAATAAAGACCTCATTCGGCACTATATGGAGGCGACATGGCACGGAGAAGATGTCGAAGCACAATACGGCGCGGCGACTGCGGAAACGCATACGCCGTCATCGCCAAGCGGGGTGCCAAGTATGGCGCAAACTGCGGCTTATTTACGGGCTGCTTTACCCGACCTAAAGCTTGATCAGTCGATCATCATCGGTCAGGAAGACCGCGTGATGGAATACTTCTCCGTTACGGGCGCGCATAGGGGCGCGCCGTTATTCGACTTTCCGCCGTCGGGACGTGAGCTGACGCTGGACGGTGAAACTATCTTCCGAATTGCCGACGGTAAAATCGTCGAACGTTGGAGCATCATCGACGCTGCAAACCTGTTTCAGCAGTTGAGCGCGGACAACTAGGAAAGGGAAAGCTCTATGAACGATATAGAAAAACGACTGGTCCACCGCTCGCATCAAGAAGCCATGATCGAGGGCAAAGACGGCACTATCGAAGAGATTTACAGTGAAAATTTCGAGAGTCATTCACGTGGCTTGCCAGAGCATCTGCGGCATGGACGCGACGCCATGCGGAGAAATTATGCCTTTTTGCGCAGCGCCTTCAGCGACATGGAACTGGTGAGCGATCAAGAGACAGTCGAAGGTGACACCATCGGGCTGCACTGGACTTGGACGGCGCGCCATACCGGAGACTTTCTCGGTATTCCGCCGACCGGCATTCAGGTGACCATCGAGGGCTTCGACATGCTAAAGGTGCGCGACGGCAGAATTCGCGAAGCATGGATTATTCAGGACAACGCCCATTTAATGGCGCAGTTGCAAGCCGCCGTGCAAGCAGGCAGCACGCCCGCTTAGGACTCGCCTACAGCAACCTCAGAAAAGGCGTTGAGTGTTTAAATTGCTCAACGCCTTTTCGATTCAAAGCTTGACACAACATCATTAACTTCTTATTATAGTAACAGACCGAACGGTCGGTCTTATAGAGGAATATCAATGACGGAGGCAGAAACTCGCCAGCATATCATCTTTGCGGCGCTCAAATTGCTCGCTGAAAAAGGCTTTACCAACCTGAATATGAACGACATCGTGCGCGAGTCAGGCGTGAGCAAGGGCGGTGTCTACTGGCACTTCAAGAGCAAGGACGAGATCGTACAGGCAATGCTGGACTTCATCCTGACCGAGCAGATCAACATCGTGAATGTTGCCTTGAGCGAACCCGACAGCGCCAGCGCCAAGCTGCGCCGCATCGCCCGGTTTGCCGAAGCCGAAGCCCTCGAGCAGATGCCCTCGCCGCTCGACCTGTACGCGCTGGCAACCCGCGATCCGGTGCTGATGGGGCGGCTGATCGCCTACTTTGACCAGTATCAGGCGCGGATCGCCGTGCTGGTTCAGCAGGGGATCGACGAGGGTGAATTCACGCCCGGAGATCCATCGCTCATCGCCCTCAACATCATCAGCCTGATTGAGGGCGCTTTCCTGATCGGCTTGACGATCCCCAACCTCGATTTCGCGGCACAGGTCGAAAGCGCCATCGACCTTCTGCTGCAAGGCTTGAACCGGCGCACATAAGGAGCAGCATTCATGAAAATACTGGTTGTTGGCGCGGGACCCGCCGGATTGACGCTCGCCTACTGGCTGCACAAGAACGGGCATACGCCCGTCGTCGTCGAGAAAGCACCGGATATTCGCACCGCAGGCTACATGATCGACTTCGCTGGAAGCGGCTGGGATGTCGCCGAACGGATGGGCGTGATCCCGCATCTGCAAGCGGTCAGCCACCCGATGAGCGAGCTTGTCTTTAAGGATACGCAGGATCACACTATCGCCCGCCTGCCTGCCGCCAAACTCTACAACGCATGGGGCGGCGAGACACGCTATCTGGCGCTCGACCGGCGCGATCTGGTTGAAACGCTCTATCACGCGGTCGAGGCGGACGTGGAGATTCACTTCGGCACGACACTGACGGCGGTCTGCCAGTCGGAAGAGGCGGTGACGGTCACATTTGCCGATGGCAAACAAGAATCGTTCGATCTCCTGATTGGAGCGGACGGGATTCATTCGAGCGTGCGGACGCTGGTGTTCGGCAGCGAAGCCGAGTTCGGCAACTACCTCGGCTATTATGTTGCCGTCTTTTACTCGACAGCGCTGATTCCCGATCTGCCGTCCAACTACCTGATGCACATCGAGCCGGGGATGCAGGTCGGCGTTTTGCCGCTGTCACCGGAGCGCTGGCTGTCGATTGTGATCTACAAGAGCGAGGATACAGAGCATATCCCGCCCGAGGCGCGGCTGCAAACCCTCAAAGATCACACGCGGGGTGTCGGCTGGATTACGTCGGAATTGCTCGACGCGGTGACGCCTGACACGCCGATCTTCATGGATACCGTGACGCAGATCGAGATGCCGTCATGGTCAAGCAACCGCGTTGCGCTGATTGGTGACGCCGCCTACTGCCTAACGCTGATCTCCGGGCAGGGCACGAGTATGGCGATGGCGGGCGCGTATTTTCTGGCGGAAGCACTGCGCCAGAATACCGACTATCATGCCGCTTTCCAGCACTTTGAAGCGCGATTGCGCCCTTATATCGAAAAGACGCAGCAGAAAACTCGCAAGTTCGCGCCAAACTTCGTGCCCGACAGCGAACTGCGAATTAGGCTAACGCAGTGGGCAATCCGACTGATCGATTTGCCGCCGGTAATGCGGCTGGTCAGCAAGCAGTTGAACGTCGCTAGCATCATTGGCAAAGACGAGTAGCCATTAATGATAGAGCAGCGTCAGCGTCTCTCGCAGCAACGCAGCTTCGCGTAGATCGGTGCTGTCGCTGAACTGATCGATTGAACCGATCCACGTCGTCTCGGCAATCCGTTTGACGTCAGGATCGGTGATCTGCGCGCGGATCGCCTCGGCGAAGGCTTCGCCGTGAATGACCTGATACGGGCGCTCATGGAACGATGACACGGTGGTCGGCAGCGGCTCGGTGATGTCC
>JBBSNT010000319.1:0-5221 GCA_038260485.1 Aggregatilineales bacterium
GCTGCGCAGATGATCCCCGATCATGCGCCCAAGCGCGCTATCGGGCAGCGCGCTGTGCCACGACGAAGGATGCCCTAACCGCGCGAGCAGAATGGCGCAGTTCGCTTCCGCGCCGCCGGGGCGCACGTCGAACTGGGCAGCCGCTTGCAATCGTGTGCCTTCCGGGACGCTGAATCGGAGCATACATTCGCCGAAAGTCGTCACGTCGAACATGGTCAAAATCCCTTCCTTGAAGCTGTGGCGCTCCGTGTAGGCTGCGCCTCACTTGGGTACGTCTCAAAAAAGTCTTACAATGAATGCTGGTCAATCATAACGATTTTAGCGATGAAATGCTGATATTCGTCCGGCTGATTGATCCATAAATTGAAGGTGGTCTGTGGTTTGTTGATGGTTGAGGTAAAGGTCGGCTAAGATGCAGGAAGTTCGTTCATGGTTGTTCATCGGGAAGTACAGCGAATCGCTGAACCGCGATTTGCTCGACCTTCACCGCGTCAATGCAATTTTGCAGCTTGCCGCGCCGGTTAAGCATGTTGGGATCACAACGCTGTATTTGCCGGTCGATGACGGGGTTTCGCTGCGACCGGAGGTGCTGCCAAACGGTGTCGCCTTCATCAGATCAGAATACGCGAAAGGCAACCGCGTGCTCGTCGCGTGCGGCGCGGGCATCAGCCGCGCGGTGACCTTCGCCACTGCTGCCTTGAAGGAGGAGGAAAATCTCAGCTTGGTCGATGCACTCCGCGCGATTATCGAGGTGCATCCATCGGGAATGCCGCATCCTGAGTTATGGCAGTCGCTGTGTGACTACTACGGCGAAAACGTCCATTTTTTGGAGATGTGGCGGCAAATACGCACACTTGAGCCGGAGGATTTAGAAGATTAAGGAGGAAATTGTGCGCGCGCATGACGGGAGCGGACGCACGAATTTTAGAATGAAACTTAAATGGTATGGACAAGCTGCTTTTGCGGTAACGGCTGAGGATGGGCTGCGCATCGTGACTGACCCTTACACGCCAGAGACTTCGGGTTATGTGCCCATGCTTGACCGGGCGGACGTAGTGATTACGTCGTCGGATACGGACAGCTTTCACTGCCGCTCTGACTTGATCAAGGGGAAGGACGGTGATGCGATTCGCATTAACGCGCTCGACGTCGCGGCGAATGGCGGCGAACGCACCGAGCAGGGCATCACCTTCCACGCTATCGAGGCGCTGGAAGCGCTCACTCACCGCGATGGCAATCCTGACCGCAACGCCATGTATCGCTTTATGGTTGATGGCATCAGCGTGGGTCACATGGGGGATGTTGGCAATGCATTGACGCCGGAGCAGATTGACTTTTTCAGCGGCGTTGACGTGCTGCTGGTGCTGGCAGGTGGCTTTCCGACGCTGCCGCTCGATGACCTCAGACGGTGATCGATTCGGTCAAGCCGCGCTTAGTCGTGCCGATGCACTTTCGGACACTGCGACTTAAGCCGCGCAACCAATTCTGGATTCAGACGTTTCTTGATTATTTCCCGAACGAACAGGTCGATTTCGCGTGCGATTACAGCGTTACGCTCTCGAAAGCTGATTTGCCTGACTCGACCCGTGTGCTGGTTTTGACGCACGCTTGATCTAGATCGTGTTGAAGGAGAATTATGCCGCCCTTCGGTAATCTACTCCTGTTTTTCGCGGCGGCGTTTTCGAGCGGGAAAAGTGCTGGTTAAGGCAGCGCAACCGCTGATGTTAAGCAAACAATTTTATTCTGTACGCTAAAAGAGGCAGGACATTATGAATGTCGGTGTAATCGGCGCAGGGCGAATCGGCAAGCTGCACGCCGAAAATCTTGTGCTGCGTATACAGGAAACAAACGTCGTCGCGCTTGCGGACATCAACGAGGCTGCGGCTCAAGAAACGGGCAAGCGGCTGAACATCCCGATGATTAGCGGCGATTATCAAGCTGTGCTGAACTCGCCGCAGGTTGAGGCGGTCGTGATTTGTTCAGCAACGGACACGCACACGCAGATGATCATCGAAGCCGCGCAAGCGGGAAAGCATATTTTTTGCGAAAAGCCGATTGATTTAGACATTCAGCGGATTGACGCAGCGCTCGCCGCCGTTAAAGACGCGGGTGTTAAGCTGCAAATTGGATTTAACCGCCGCTTTGACCCCAATTTTCGGCGGGTGCGGCAGGCGGTCATGAACGGCGAAATCGGTCAACCCTTTCGCGTGCATATAATTAGCCGCGACCCCGCACCGCCGCCGATTAGCTATGTCAAGGTTTCGGGTGGCATGTTCGTGGACATGACGATTCATGACTTCGACATGGCGCGTTTCTTGATTGGAAGCGAAGTCGAAGAAGTTTACACGGCGGCGGGCGTGATGGTTGATCCGGAGATTGGTAACGCGGGGGACGTTGATACAGCAGTGATTGTGCTCAAGTTCGCCAATGGCGTGATTGGCACGATTGATAACTGTCGCAAGGCAGTTTACGGCTATGATCAGCGCGTTGAGGTTTTTGGCAGCGGCGGCAGCGCCAGCACTGAAAACAACTTCCCGAACAGCGCCGTGATCAGCACGGCGGGAAATATCCATCGTGACTTACCGCTGCATTTCTTTGTCGAGCGCTATATGGAAAGCTATCTGGTCGAGATGCGCGCGTTCGTGGACGCCGTCGCGAACGATCTGCCTGTGCCTGTGACGGGCGCAGATGGGCGAATGCCCGTCTTAATGGGATTGGCAGCCCGCAAATCCTACGATGAAAATCGTCCGGTACGCTTGGATGAGATTGCCCTTTAGCACGCTTGGTAAGCAGGCGGTCAGTTCTGTAAATAACGTGAGGTTGCTTTCTCTCAACAAACTTATCCATAACTGGCATTAAATAAAAACGAGGTGAGCATAAGCCCACCTCGTTTTTGTCTGTTTTGTTCGACCGACAATAGTTAATACGGTCCGTAGACGATTTCGACCCAGCGATCCGTTGAGAGGTCGATGCGAAATTCGATGACAGCCCGGTCGAGAGAGTAGGTCGCGGCAGGCGTTGGCGAAACGTTAATTGCCTTGGTGCTCGGCGGCAGCATGACCTGTATATTGACAGCGTTCGCAGGCGTACCGGGCTGCTTTTGAATGAGCAGGCGATAGCGCTTGTATGGTCCAATATCTTCAATCACCGACGGCGTCGTGTAGTCGTACTGGAAGCGCTGCGAACTGTCGAAGGGGATGTACAAACGCGAGACGAATTCCGTCGTCGTAGCATTGTCAACGACCGTTGGATCGGTGGGAATATTTGTTGTCTGGTTCAATGACGATCCACCCGGTACGAACAACTGAAAGAGGTTGTTATAGTCACGGGGACCATTGTCGGGATTTACGCCGGGGTCACTGGCAGCAACGCGCGCCGAGTAATCATAGGATACGGTCGTGCGTCC
Organism: Aggregatilineales bacterium; assembly: GCA_038260485.1. Taxonomy (GTDB): domain Bacteria; phylum Chloroflexota; class Anaerolineae; order Aggregatilineales; family Phototrophicaceae; genus Flexifilum. Next base: position 3,407 of record JBBSNT010000319.1, read on the forward strand.
CAGTACCGTGCCATCTGCCTGAAGATCAACGTCGTAAGTCAGTTGGCGAATGACGGAGCTGTTCGACTTATTGCCGAGGTTGGCGTCCACTGCCATCAGATAATCATAGTTTACGGGTTCTGCTTGCGCACCCGACCAGCTAAGTAGTTGTACCGCGTCGTCGAGTCGCTCATCGTTGAAATACATCATGATGTGCTTCTCTTGCAACGCAAGCAGAAGTGCCCCCAATAGCTGCGAGTTTTTCTCGGAATCGAGGCTCATGTTTTGCCATTGGGCGAAGATTTCCTGATAGAGCGCCGCAATGAAGCGCTTATGGGGCGCTTCTCCGTTTCCGAAAGCGCGGATGTCGTAGACGACGTCGCGGAAATTAGCGGATGAAACATTGATATTGTAACCGGGTACCGAGACGCTGCCGATCACGTCGAGCAGGTATTCGAAGCCTGTGATGTCCATTGAGATCGCCCCGTCAACTGGCGACTGGGGGTTATTGCCCAAGTTGTAGTACCAGATTGCCATTTGCGCTGTGGTGGGGAAGTCTGCTGTCCAGCTTCCGTCCCAAGCCGCATAAATGGGTTGGTTAAAGTTCAGCCACCAGCTTGGGATATTCAACTGTGATACGTAAGACGCGGGCGGCGGGTTGGGACTTGTCGCCGTCGTCGGGCTGTAGTTGTAATTCGTGACCCGCCCGTTACGAACGGTCATCCAGCCGTAGGTACTGAGATAACCCCCTGATGGGCGCAGTTCGTCATTATTTTGCGAAAGCACGAGATAATTTCGCTCACCGTCGATACCGAGTGCCGTCGTAAGGAACTCTGGTGCATCCATCAGCGCTTTATTAATCTCAGAAAGTTCTGTGTAGTATGTATCAAGTTGTTCTATATTCAAGATAACGCTGGACGGCGCTGCTGAAAGCGTGATGTTGTCCATAAGCCTTCTAGCTTTGGCTAGGTGCGCGTCGGCACTGGAGAAACGTCCCTGCCCGATGGTGAGCAGTTCAACCATACGTTCGCCTGAAGTTATTTGCGTGACGACCGTCTCATTGTCATCGCCAGCGACGAGGAAAAACAGCGTCGGCTGCATACCGTTGAGCATGTCCTTGGCGGCGAGTGCCAGTTCATGGGCAACGTCGATGCCCGTTAAGGCGGTGTTGAGCGATGCGTTGAGCGGTGTGAACGGGCGTAAGAAACTGAGGCGCGAGGACGTTGTGCCCAACGTATAAGAAATATCGTTGACACCGGAGTTAAGTCGGTTGAAATCTGTGAGCGTCAAATCCGTACCGGAGCGATTAGAAAGGGAGGTGACAATCCGCTGAAAGCTGGAGAACGACGTCTGTACTTGGCTCACTGAGTCAACGACCAGCGCGAGCGTGCCAATCACGATCACCAAGACAACGGCAAAGACGATTATAATGGCATTAATCCACTTGAAGCGGGCGCTCACTTGCCGGCGAAACCGTCTCATCCATGAGGAACGTCTGTGCTGACGGCTAGGCTGAGATTCCGCAGCTAACGGCTGGACATCGTTGGTCGTTTCAGTGGGTTCTGCCGATGGTGCTTCGTGCAAATAGGACATATAGAGAACCTGTACCTCACCCGATCAATGGAATGAACGGTAGTTTAATACATAAAAGGCACAAACGATAGAGGCTGCCTCGGCAGCCTCTATCAGAAATATCATTGAACTGATTCAAACTTTCTGTGCGAACAAATGACGTAGGTTAATGAGCGCAAAAGCGAGATGATGAGCACCGAGAAAGTTGGCATCTTTGCGATCATAGCGAATGAGTAAGGCTCGGAACTTGTCAATCCAGGCGAA
>JBBSNT010000320.1:0-5215 GCA_038260485.1 Aggregatilineales bacterium
GATGAACTGCTTGATCGACTCGCCGCCGAACAGCAACACGGCAATGATGATGAAGAACACGTTTAACTGAATCGCCAGTGACCGATGGATCGTTTCAAGGATGCTGCGATTGACGATCACGTCGTAGGGCTCGCCCAGATGCTTCGGAATGTTCTCACGGATACGGTCAAACAGGACAACCGTGTCCTGCACCGAAAAGCCAACGACCATCAAGGTTGCCGTCAGGAACAGCGCATCCACTTCCCAGCCAAACAGCAAGCCCATCAACGACATAATACCCGCGACCACCAAAACGTCGTGGAACATTGCCAGAATAGCGCAGATGCCGTAGCGCAGCGCATTCGGCACATGCCGGAACGCCAGCACGATAAAGCCCGTCACCACCAGCGCCGCGATGATTACCGCGTAGAATGCGGATTGCGTGACTTCACGCCCGACAGTCGCCGAAACCTGCTCTATCTGCAAAGCACTCCGGTCAACTGGCGCAACTTGGTCAAGTCCATTGATGATGGCATCTTGCGTCTGTTGATCTTGGAAATTCGCGCGTACCGACCAATGATAACTGTCAACTGCACCGACCTGCTGCACGCTGATGTCAGTATTACCATATTCCGCGAACACGCTACGGATGTTATCTTCGTTTGCACCCGCTGCGGTGAAGCGAAGCTCATATTGACTGCCGCCGACGAACTGGTTGCTCAGGTGGAACAACGAGCCGGTCGTGACCAGCGAATAGATCATGATAATGACGCCAGGGATGATGATTGCCGCCGAAAACAGGTAGAACCAGCGGCGTTTTTGAACGAGACTAAACATATTTTCTCCTAGACCCCCAGCAGCCACACACGTTCAGCCAGTGGCTGACGCAGCACGCCGACCACGATGTGGAGGAATGTGCGTGTGACCAGCACTGCCGTGAACAAGTTGATGATAAGACCGATAGCCAGCGTAATCGCAAAGCCGGCGACGATGCTCGCACCCGGCGTTTGCCCGAACAGAAATAGAACTCCGGAGATCAAGATCGTCGCTACGTTGGAATCGCGGATCGACTTCCAAGCGCGCTTGAAGCCAGCATCAATCGCCACGTCGATATTGCTGCCGTTGCGAATTTCTTCTTTGATGCGCTCAAAGATCAGAATGTTGCCGTCTACCGCCGTACCAATTGATATCATAAAACCGATAATCGCGGGCAGGGTCAGCGTCACCGGAATGAGCTTGAACAGCGCCATGTTGAGCACGATGAAGATCAGCAGCGCAAGGTCAGCAGCAATACCGGGAACACGGTAGTAAATCAGCATGAACAGCAGCACCACGATTACACCGATGATGCCTGCGCGGATGCTCAAGTTAACCGATTCTTGACCGAGCGATGCGCCAACGGTTTCGGTACTTTCAACTCGCAGCGGAATCGGCAGCGCACCGGAGCGCAGTTGCAGCGCAAGCTGCTTGGCTTCCACTTCAGTGAAGTTACCCGTAATCACGCCGCCTGTGTCCAAGCGCGAATTAATACGTGGTGCAGACAACACCACGCCGTCGAGCACAATTGCCAGCGGTTCGCCCGTATGATCTCCCGTGAACGGACCAAAATCAGCAGCGCCTTCAGGAGTCAATTCAAAGGCAATATCCCACTGACCGCCCGTCGCTAATCGTGCGGCTGCAGATTGCAGCCCCTTGCCCGTCATGACAGTTTGGAACGGCTGCCCCGTCTGAGGGTTGACCATGCCGTTGTCGGTGGTATCGACTGCCACGCCGCTTTCTTCGCGTGACCGCTGAATCTTCACCTGCTCGGTGGTCAGAATTTTCTGTCCCTCGATACTGCTGACCTGACTGCTCATGCCGCTGAAATCGACGAATTCGAGCAGCGCCGTCTTTTGAATTGTGTCAATCGCTTCCTGCGGATTAGTTTCACCGGGAAGTTCGACCAGAATGCGGCTTGATCCCTGAACCTGCACCGTCGGCTCGGTGACGCCGAGGGCATTTACACGACGGGCAACATTATTCGCCGTCTGACGTAGGTCATCGGCGGTATAGCTACCTGCGGGAAGTTCGGCTTCGAGTAAAACACGCAACCCCCCGACGAGGTCGAGTCCCAAGCTCTGTTTCACGTTGAGATTGAGGTCGGCTGTGCCGTCGTTGTCAGTGTCAATGTGGATACCAGTTGTTTCGGGTAAGCTCACCCAAATTGCGAAGACCGTCAGCAGAATAATGACGATCAGCCAGCGGAAATTAGTGCTCATATGAACCTTTCATAGCTGCGTTCAGATAAAAACAATATTTGCGTTCGTTAGGGTTGCTGTGGTTCTCGGCTGCCGAGCGCTAATTGCGCGCTTTCAGCGAGTTCTTCCGGGTCGTAGGGTCGCATCAGTGCGGCGGCAAGCACCCGGATCACAACACCGTCAGCAATTTCGACGGTAGCGATCCCCTTCTCGGCTTCAACATCTACGACGCGAACGATGATTCCACCAAAGCTAATCATCTCGTCGCCGGGGTTGAGCGAACTCACATACTTCTGTTGTTTTGAAAACTCGCGCTGCCGGGGGTAAATCACCAGCGACCAGTAAGCCCCTAACCCAAGCACCAACAGCACGCCAAGCAGGACAAATTCAACCATCGTCGTTCCACCGTTAGAAACGAGTCGATTATAGCGCTGCTGCGTTCACTTACAACCATCAGAATTAGCCTTTATAAAAACGGGTTGCTTGACCAGAGGCGGTATAGCCCCTAAAATACGTGCGCGTGGGAAGACAGGGATAAAAGCATGTTAAAAAAAGCAGCCCTCTTCATCAGTTTACTGCTAATCGGTATCGTCGCGCCCGTTAGCGCGGGTGATCAAGTCTTGTCGGATAACGCCGGCAGTGGCAACGCCCCCTTTTTCATATCCGGCGAGAAAACGTTGATCATCAACGGTTTCGATCTGAATTCGCTTGGCATTCAGCGCCCGGCGGTCATCGACCGGATCAGCATTGCAGTGCAAACGCCAGTAGCGTCAACACCAGTTGACGTTGTCGTCTATCAAGATGCGAATGGTGGCTCTCCAGTAGACTCGACACTGGCTGGAAGCACACAGGTCACCATTAGCAGTGCGGGTACCTATACCACCGTGCTCTCGACGCCGATTACCGTGACGCAACCTGTCGTCTGGATCGGCTTCTATTTGCCAGTGGACTTCGTGTTCCTCGCCGATACGTCTGGTACGTCGGTGCTCACCTATTGGGCATGGACATCCGGCGGCACATTCGACCTGAATAACCTGTCATCGGCACAGGTACTCGGTCCAGCAGACGGCACTTCGCCAGTGAATATTAATATGAACGGTATTGCTCGCATCACCGCCGAGATCACAGGCGCAAACGGAACAACGACAAGCACGGGTACAACCACTACGACAGGTCAGTCTAATGTCGATATGAACATCGTTGCTGTTTACTCGACCTGCCCTGACGTCGGACATGATACCGGGGATGAATACGTCAGCTACAATGACGCCATCAATCTCCATTGCCAGATCATCTCACTCTCGCAGAGTCCGCCGCCGCCGATTGGTTATTCGTTGCGTGGCAATCTCTACGATATCATCGCCTTCAAGCAGAACGGCGTGGTCGAAAAGACGCTCCTGTTCCGCGTTACCCACTGCATTCGCCCCGCCCCTGAAGACATTGACCATGCGGTCATCGGCAGCGCGTATGGCTCGCCGCGCGTGTGGCATATCCTTGCAACCGAGCGGTTCAATGATGTGGTTTGCGCCGAGGTGCGGCAAATTGGCAATCTAGCTTACTTCGTACACTAAGGAAAGACTGCACTATGCGGGTTGAAACCAATGAGCGGCTGGCGCATCGCAACCGGCAGATCGCGCAGTATCTTTTTTTCGTCACCTTTGGCGTCTTGATTTTGGGATTGTTTTTCCTCAATACGCAGACGTCATCGGTGACACAGGACAATGTCTTAATAGTCACACTAGCGCAGACGGCAATTCTACCGCTCGCCTTTATCACGACGATTATCTCGGTACGAATGACTAACCTCTGGGTACGCCAGCCCCGCCCAGAGGTTGCTATCCGCGAGGGATTGAAAGGACTCAGCAACAAGAGCGTCCTTTATAACTACTACACCTTTCCTGCTCGTCACGTCTTGATCTGCCCGCAGGGTGTTTTTGCGATGGTCACGCGCTTTCAGGATGACGCCTATGCCGTCGAAGGTGAGCATTGGCATACACGCAAGAGTGCTATTAGCCGCGTTCTCAGCATTTTTCGCTTCGACAACGTTGGCAATCCCTCTGCGGATGCGATTCGCGCTGCCGATCACGTCAAAAAGTTGCTCACGCCGATTGCACCCAATATTGAGGTACAGCCAGTCGTTGTCTTTGTCGATCCGAAAGCCGATGTGACGATTACAGACCCGACTGTTCCAGTCGTCTATCCGCTGGGCAAACGCTCCCCTACCATCAAGGATATGATCCGTGACATTGGGCGCGAGAACCGCCCCACATTGACACCAGAGCAGATCGCTGAATTTGACGAGATCATTCTGAAGCGCTGAACATGAACCAAAACCAGCGGCTTGCGTGTGTCGCCGCATTGACCCTGCTGGGGTTCGCTTTGCGCTTCTACCACCTCAATAGTGTGCCGCTGCGAGGTGATGAAGCATTCACCATCCTGCATTGGATGCGCGAACCATTGGCAAGTACCCTTGCGAATATCGCAACCAAAGACCCCCAAGCGCCCTTGAGTTACGTCCTCTATCGCGCGTGGGGGTTGATCTTTGGCACAAAAGAAGACGTCGCCCGCCTTCTCCCTGCCCTGCTCAACGTATTGGGCATCCCCATTATGTACGCGCTCGGTCATCGCTTGCGCGGGTGGCGGTTGGGTTTGTTGGCGGCATGTTTCTGGTCAATCAACGCCTATCAAATCTGGCATGCGCAGGATGCCCGCAATTACGCGATTTGGGCGATGCTCAGCCCATTGGCGGTATGGTTGGCACTCCGTGCGCTTGACCTCCAGCGCCGCGTTGATTGGTTGCTCTACGTGGTCGCGGCCGCCCTCGCCGCTTACGTCTATTACCTCGAATTGTTCGGCGTCGTCGCGCTCAATCTCTATGTGATCCTTAACCAATGGCGCAATCGGCGTCTCCTCGTCCGCTGGTTTGGCGCTCAGGTGACTCTCGGTTTACTTCTCGCGCCGTGGTATCTGCAAGGGCGTTTGCTGTTCGGCAGTGACTA
>JBBSNT010000321.1:0-5213 GCA_038260485.1 Aggregatilineales bacterium
CGCGTGCGCCTTCGGGCGTGTTGCGGTAAAGCCACGCGGTCGCCTGTACAAACTGAGCACCCAGTGTCACGTCGAGGTCGAGCGTGAATACCGATAGTACGACTGCCAACAACGCCATCATGACCGGGATAAACCAGTAATTCGCCAGCAAGCGGTCGCGCAGACTGAGCAACCGCCGTTGGAATTGTCCAAGCATCAAGTTTGCCTCATATCAGTAGACTGGATAATGCTAGTATAACACTTCCCATAACGACAGTGACTCCTGATGCGATGGGCAAGTCAACTTTAGGAGATCGTCACATTTGTGCGCCATTTTATAGAACTAAAGTTCTATAATGAAGCCTGTAAAACGGGATGAAAGCTAGCCAGTAATGAGGATGCTTAGGACGCTTGACACAATCTTGCTTCAATGGATACGATCAAGGCTTACAGTCGAGTCCCCTGAGGTCAAGATGCCGAACACCGAAAATACGGTATTTATTAGCTATCGTCGCAGCGTGAGTCGCCACCTTGCCCGCTCGATCTTTCTCGACCTGCGCGAACACAACTACGATGTTTTCCTCGACGTGAACACCATCGACAACGGGGAATTCGACAATATTATCCTGAACCAGATCGCAGCGCGGGCGCATTTCGTGTTGATACTCTCGAAAGGCGCGCTGGAGCGTGCTGCCGATTCAGGCGATTGGCTGCGCCGCGAAATCGAGGAAGCGACGCGCCTCAACCGCAATATCGTGCCGATTATCGAGGAAGGGTTCGACTTCGAAGCGGAGAAGCAGTATCTGCCCGCCAGCCTGCACGACCTACCACGTCGGAACGGCATCCCCCTCTATCACTTCTACTTCGATGCGGCAATGGATACGCTGCGTAATCGCTTTTTGAAGCAGGAATTCAACGGGCAAATCGCGCCGACACCCACGCAGGAAGAACCGATTGTCGAGCATAAAATCCGCGAGGCAACCCATATACCGGACAATCTGCCGCCGCTCAACAACTTCGACGCCTACATGCTGCGCGCCATCGATCACTGGAATCGGAGCGACTTCAACGCCGCGATTGCCGATTACAGTGAGGCGATCCGCCTCAATCCGTATTCCGCCGACGCTTATTCACGCCGCGCCAGCGCCCGCTACTACGTCAACGATTTCGTTGGCTGCGTCCTTGATAGCAACATCGCGCTCCAGTTCGTGCCGAATTGGGCGTTCGCTTACAATACGCGCGGCTGGGGTTACTACCGGATGGGCAATTATCCGTTTGCCATCAATGACTTCATGCAGAGCATTTATCTAAACCCCAATGACGACAGCAGCTATCTAGCGCTCGGCTACATCTACGACTTGCAAGGACAGTACCCCGCCGCGCTCGAATATTTCCAGCGCCACGCCGACCTCAAAGGCAGCGCGACGCCCGAAAACGTGCGCCAACGCATCGATCAACTCAAGCGGATGTTCTTTTCGTAAGGGTGAGAGTCTATCGTCTAGATGCGTTATAGGGGCGCTATAGATAACGCCCCCTACAAGGTATGCTACACCGACTTGAGCGTCACTTCTGCCGCTGGCAAACGCGGCGCGCTCGCTCGAACGGTGATCGTCCCCGCCTGCTTCGACGCCTTGACGTAGAGCGCTGCCTGCCCGCCGACCAGCGCAAACGGATTCTCGCCGATCAGTTCGCCCGCCCCCTCGATCTCGAAGCTGACGACGAGGTTCGCGTAAGGCAAGCGGTTGCCGTACTTGTCGGTGATCATGAACACCAGCCGCGTCATATCCGCGCCGTCGGCGTGAAGTTCGGCGTCGTCCACCCGCATAATCAACTGCTTGGGCACGCCATCCGCCGCGATCATCTGTTCGGCTGCTGCTTGACCGTCTTTGTAGCCGACGACGCGCAAATCTCGCCGCTGCTCTGCCCACATATTCGCGTGCGCGAACCCGCTGATCAAGAAGGGTGGATGTGGCAGATTCGGGAAATTTTCGTGGTCAGGCTGGTAGCGTCCGTAGGATTCATCGCCAAAGAACAACTCGACCTCGTCACAGTTGCTAAACACGTAGAATGGATCGATTCCGCCGACGCCGCGATCCCCCGGCGTGAAAAAACTAGCGATGCGGACAACCGGCGTCTCGACGCCCTGCGATTCGTAAAAGTAAGCGGCGAATTTGGGCAGTCGGAAAATATCCATCACGCCGTGATAGCAAATGCGGTCGCCCGACCCGAAATTGAGGTGCGTGTTGTAGTCGAAAGCGCACCAGCCAATCGCGCCGGTGACGTTGCGCATCCCGAACTGTTGGTTTTGGATGCGCGTATGCCGCAGCGCGTGTTCGACCTGCCGCTCCTCGTTATCGAAGGTCTTGGTCGGGAACATGTGTCCGCTGAACTCGGTGACGAGGTGCGGCGTATGCAGCGGCTCGACAATCGTGTTCGAGAAGTCGTTGAAGGTGAAGACGTCTTCGAGGAATTGGCTTTCCTGAAAGAAGCGAACGCCGCCCGTTTGCCGGGTCGGGTCGAGTTCGTGCGCGAGCTTATTGGTCGCGGTGTAGAAGGCTTCGTCGTCCCACGACTCGTTGATGCGCACGCCCCACAGCACAATCGACGGATGATTGCGGTCGCGCGTGATCATCGACTCGACGTCGCGCAGAGACAGCGCCTGCCAGTCGTTATCACCGATGAACTGCCAACCGGGGATTTCCTCAAAGACCAGCAAGCCGATCTCGTCGCAGCGATCCAGAAAGTGCGGCGACTGCGGGTAATGCGACGTGCGCACAATGTTCGTACCCAACTCATGCTTGAGGATGTCGGCGTCCTTGCGCTGAAGACGTTCCGGCGCTGCCCCGCCGATGTAGGGATAGGTCTGATGCCGATCCAGCCCGATCAGCTTGACGTGCTCACCGTTGAGGGTGAAGCCGTCGGCTTTAAACGCCGCTTCGCGGAAAGCGTATTTCACTTCTACCTGATCATCGACGTGCTGCTGAATCAGCGAGATGTAACAGTCTTGGAGTACGGGGTTGTCCAGCGTCCACAATTCGAACTTCGGCTGTTCCTCGACTAGCGTAAATTTGATCGTTTCGCCTGCGGGAACTTCGATATTTTTGGAAATTTCACTGGCGACATTTTCGCCAATCCAAGACAGGTTACCGAAAAGCGTAGTCGTGACATCACTGCCGCTCTGGTTCTTCACCCACACGTCCGCTTCGACACGCGGCTTGTCGGTCAGCACATCAAGCGTGCGTACAAACACCTTCTCGATATGCACCGGCTCGACATAGCGCAGGTGCACGTCGCGGTAGATACCGCCGAAGGTTAAGTAATCGACCACGTTGCCGTAAGGCGGAATATCGGGGCGCTCAGTCGAATCGAGCCGCACCTGCAACAGATTAGCTTCGCTTACGTCATCGCGCAGATAATCGGTCAAGTCGAACGAGAAGGGCACGTAGCCGCCGTCGTGATCGCCCAGCACGCGCCCGTTAATCGAGACGGTCGCTGAAATCATCGCCCCGTCGAAATCGATGTACAGGCGGCGTCCATTGAGCGGTTCCGGCAGCGTGAAGCGCTTGCGGTAGGTCGAGATGAACTGATAGTCGAAGTTGTCGAAATTGCGATGTGGCAGGTCGATGTTGGTGTGCGGCAGCGTGACCGCCGTGAACTGCGCGTCACCCGCACTGGCGGGCAAATCTTCCGGCGCATAGAGCCAATCGTCGTTGAAGGCGAGTACGGAACGCATCATTCAGCTTTCGGTTGGTGCTTCAGGAAAAATGTCTTTGACCGCGAGGAGAAAACCGGGTAAAACGTCATCGCCGTCCAGAGTATCGTTGACCCCGACGAGCTTGACGGGCTGTCCCGGCGTATATATTTCAACGAGCTTCTGTTCGACGTTCACCACCCAAACCACCGTCCCGGCAGCGAGATAGTTGCCGATCTTGATCCGCAGCGTGTCGAGTGAGGCGTCACTGGAAGGGAAATCAACCTCGACAGCGAGATCGGGCGGGTTCGGGTTATAACCGCGCTGTGCAATCGCGCCTTTCGCTTTTGAGATAAAACCGACATCGGGCGCGTAGCGTTCGCCGGAAACCATGTAGCCACCCGCTTCGCCACTGATGTAACCGAGATCGTGTTGCAATAGAAATATGAAAATGAAGCCGAGAATCCGCGACGAGATCAATGAGGCATAAAGATGCGATGGCACTTCGACGACTTCCCCCCCGACGTATTCCAACAGCCTATCGGCGTTTTCCGGCAACTCAACCAGTTGATCGAAATCCTCGACTGTCAGTTGCTTGACCTGATCGACCACAGCGCCTCACCTCTCTAGTCTGCGATCTATTATAGTCGTCTCTACTCCGCACACGAACCATGCCGCGCCGCGCGGCTCAATCCACGCGACCAGTGCCCCGTTACGTGCTTCGATAGCGTTGCCGCCGCCAAGGGCGTCGTGCCAATCGCCCGCCAGCATGTCGCCCGCCGCCAGCGTGATCTCGGCAGGCGTGTCGCCCGCGTTGAAAGCGCAGTAGACAATTTCACCGTTGTACCAGCGCTTGAAGGCATAGACCTTCTGCGCGTCGTCGATCACGACCGCTTCGACTTCACCCAAACGCAGCGCTTCCGACCCGCGCCGGAAGTGAATTGCCTGCTTGAAGCTGTCAATCATTTCGTGATCGAGACTATCCCATGGCATCGTCCGGCGACCATCTTCCGCGTAATCGCCTTCCAAACCGGTTTCGCCACCGTAATAGATCATCGGCGCGCCCGGATAGCTCAATTGAAACGCCAGCACCTGCATAACACGCCGCAGTTCACCCTTGCACGCCGTCAGGATGCGTCCCGTATCGTGCGAATCAACCAGATTCATCTGCACCTTGACGGCGGGCGGGGGGGTATCGTGCAGCCACATCGACAGCCGGTCGTCGAGTTCGGTCGGCGTCAACTCGTCGGTCGCGAGAAAGCCGCGCGCCGCCCACGCGAAGCGGTAGTTCATAGTCGCGTTGAAGGTGTCGCCCAACAGGTAATGAGTCGAATCGAGCCACAATTCCGAAACCGAATACGCCCCCGGCGTCGTCAACTCGATCCGTTTGCGAAAGCGTCTCCAAAATTCGTCCGAATTATCGTACGCCACGTCGCAGCGCCAGCCGTCAATTCCCTTCTCCAGCCAATAGGCAGTCACGCCGTCCACGCCGCAGAAATAATCTTCCATCTCCGGGCATTCGACGAACTCCGGCATGAAGCCC
>JBBSNT010000322.1:0-5167 GCA_038260485.1 Aggregatilineales bacterium
AACTACAACGCCGCGCAGATTTACGAGTACGGCGTCGCGTGGGCGCAGCAGTACGACCCCGAATTAGCCCACGTTCTAGAGGCGGATCCCGTCTACAGCGTGGCAGTATTCGACGTCGAACGCAGCGGTTCAGCGCCGCGCAAAGACATCGTCAATTGGTCGGATATTACCCGCGCCTGTGGCTTCTACTTCGACCCGATTTACGAGCGTGTAGTCGCGGACTCCGGCTACCCAATGCCCAACGTTGATACCGACAGACTCGCGGCAATCCTCGACGCGGTGCGCGCTTTCGACCCGGCAGTCCCCAAAGAGGATTGGCTCCAAGCCATGCGCGACTTATCCGCACAGTTAGGCTTTGCAACCAACATGAAAACCTTCAAGAAGTCGCCCGATGCCTTCAAGGGGCATTTCGGTGATGTGATGATGGTCGTGCGCGTCGCGCTGACAGCCCAAACCAATACGCCCGACCTCTACGAGATTTTGCAGGTCTACGGCAAAACACGCATCGATCAGCGTATTCATCGCGCCCTCGACAACGTGGCAAAAAGCGAGACTCAGGCTTGATCCGCCTGCCCGCGCGTGTTACAATTTCGCCGTCATAGTGAGGGATAGTTCAACGGTAGAACTGCGGACTCTGGATCCGTCAATCCTGGTTCGAATCCAGGTCCCTCAGCAACGGATGGAAAAGCGCTTCTGAACAGTTCAGGAGTGCTTTTTTCTTGTCTAAGCCATCGTGCTATCGAATCGCATCAAAAGGGATAGGCTAAGCCTCTGCCTTTTTGCATGACATTGTCCCGAATTAGCAGGTGATTTTGATGCCAGCAGCTTCACACAAACCTGCTTCGTGCCTTGCGAATTGCCCTGCCGCAGGACATCAGCGTTAACGTTCAGGGCACGTAGATTGACGCCATTCAGTGAACGGTTGTTTTCTCTACACACGCCCTTGAAGCTCCCGTAGTAGAATATTCCTGTTCACGCCGCATTGTAATATCGTTTAGGGACTCATGGCGCAAGCACGCGCGTTGCCACCTGCAAGCCTCATCTTCTCTCGAAAAACACTCGGACGACTGCTCGGAATCGCCGCCATTGTGACGATTCTGGTCGGCAGTCCGAACTTTAGCTGGATCATCGGGCAGCCGTGGGAGTTCCCCCTGCGCGGTTTGACCTTCGTTGCCGTCGGTGCAGTCCTGCTCGCCGCAGCGATCTGGCTGCTGCGTCCCAAACACGATCTGTTCAGCGTCACCCACAGTCCGGCGATAATCAGCCGCGTGCGCTGGCTGCCTGTCATCATCGGCACAACCGCGCTGGCGATCATGATGGAAGCCGACGCCAACTATCTCCTGCCCGATTTCCACCTCAACTACCACGTCCAGTTTATCCTGTTCGCGGGTGGCATTGCCCTCGCGGGCTACGGCTTGGGCGCGTTCACTGGGTTTCGCCGCGCAGATTTCATAAAATGGGGTGTGCTCCCCCTCGCGTTGATCACTCTGTTCGCCTTCCTACTGCGCATCTGGTACGTCAGCGAGTCGGCGCACATGATGATCGACGAACTGCACTTCTACGATGGCGTGCTCCACTTTTGGATCAACCCATCGACTTCGGTGCTCTCCTACCTCGATGGCATCGCCGCCTTCCCTCACCTCTTTTCCTATTTTCAGGCGTGGTCGGCTGCCCTCTTTGGCGTTGATTTTGGCAGTATGCGTCTGCCCAGCGTCATCTTCGGCACGCTCACCGTTCCGGCGGTCTACCTACTGGGGCGCGCGCTCAGCGACCATAAAACCGGGCTGCTGGCAGCCTTCATGCTGGCGGTCTTTCCGCCCCACATCCACTTCAGCCGCTTGGCGCTCAACAATATCGCTGACCCTTTGTTCGGGACGTTGGCAATCGCCTTTCTCGTCAGCGCCTTGCGTTCCAACCGCCAGCGCGACTACGTCCTCGCGGGGATGTGCATCGGCTTCACCAGCTATTTCTACGAAGGCGGACGCCTGCTGTTTGCAGGCTTATTCATCTTCTCGATCCTGCTGATCTGGATCGTCGGGCGTCCGCGTGAGCATCGGCGCGGGCTGCTGCTCATGGGCTTGATGGCGCTCTTGGTGCTCATGCCCTTCTACTACACCGCTCACCACAACTCGCCCGATTTCGCGCCTCGTCTCACCAGTCAAGGCACAGTCGGCTATCTCCTGCGTGACCTCAAACTCATGCCTGTCTGGGAAGTCGCCGCCTCGCACTGGAATCTCGCGGTCGCTCCAACCATCACCCACCTGCTCTACGCGCCCGATGGCAGCCGGTTTTACTATGGTGGCTACACCGGCTTGATCCTCTGGTTCGTCGTCCCCTTCTACATGCTCGGCTTATGCTACGCGCTTTTCCGCTGGCGCACCAGCGGACTGCTCCTCGTCGCTTGGAACGTCTTTACGCTCTTAGGCGTCAGCCTTTCCACTCCATGTGATTGGTCAGTGCGCTACTGCGCCATCTTTCCAGCCGTCGCGCTCACAATTGCCGTCGGGCTGCGCTATCCCCTCGAAGCCGTGACTCGCGGCATCGTCAAACGACGTACCTTATTCATCGGCATCGCCATCCTCGCGACTGTGCTTGGTTTGTTCCAACTTCGTTACTATTACGGGGATCATCTCCGCCAGTTCAATCAGCAGTTGCGCACCTCGTTTTACGACTTCTACGACGCCTTCGACCGCGCCGCGCAGATCGAGTCCGTCCGCCAGATCATCTACGTCGATGACCATAACGGCGTTTATGATCCCGTGCTCGACACCTCGATTCCCCTGCGCGGGCTGGACATGACCTATGCCGTCTGGAAGCCCGAGAACGGCTTCAGCGCCCTGCTTGCCAACCTCCCGCGTGATCAGGTGATCGCCTTCGCCATCACGCCCGCCGACACCACTTCATTCGACCGCATCAATCGCGTCTTTCCCTTGAGTCCCGCCCTGCCGTGGAGTTCGATTGCCAGCGTCCCGCTGGATCGTCAATACGTGCTCTATCTCTACATACCGCCCCGGTAACCCTGATCAGGGTTCGCCTAGCTTTGCTTAACCCGTAACTCGACTTGCCCCTTCGTGATCCGCGTATCATAGGCGGGCTGCGGGAAAGTCGTCGGGCCATGCACCACCGCGCCGCTTTTCAGGTCGTAAACCGATTGATGCCACGGGCATTCGACACACCCGTCCGCCACTTTACCTTCTTCCAGCGGACCACCTGCATGAGCGCACACCGCGCTAATCGCGGAAACACTACTGCCGGCGCGATACAGCAGGATGGCTTGTCCGTCCACGTCAACGCGCTTTGTCTCCCCGTCCGCCACGTCATCGAGCGTCCTCTTTGATCCCCGAATAATCGGTCAGCCCTGCCGCTGCCGTCGGAATCGATGTGAGGATGCCTAGCGTCGTCAGCGTGTCGGCGGCTTCGCGAGGCGCGTGGCGAAACGGCATCAGGATCGATAAGGCATCGAACAGCGAGGCGAACGTCCACGCGCCAATCGTGACGTCGGTCAGCAGCGGGTGCAGCGGATGCCCCAGCCACACCCCATGCAAAATATCGGCAATCCGCCGTGATTGCTCGCTTTGCAGCACGATGTCGTGCAGCGCGCCCTTCACTTCTGTGCCGTAGTCTTTCAGCGCCTCATTATTTTGGATAATGGGTTCGACCGCCTTGATGATTGCCGTTTGCTTCTGCTTCATAACCTGACTCTCCTGCTCGACAGTTTTAACTTGGCTATTTTAGAATCTTCATATAAATTAACTTTGAAATTAAGTCGTGTCAACAAAGCAGATCGTGAGCATCGATAGAGCCGCAGGGCAAACGCATCAAATTCGGCAAAAAGTCTTCAACGGCTCACAACGTTTTTGTAGGGGCGAACCCACGTGTTCGCCCGTTTAGGCAGACACATAGGTCTGCCCCTACAGAACGCCTATAACCTTTCTTGAGTCAAATCGCGATTTTGATGCGTTTGCCCTGATAGACCTGACAGCAAGCCTACAAAGCTGTCGAGACGATGGTACAATATGCCTCTACTCCGGTCGCTTAGACAGACAAAAACGGATACCAAGACGCAATGACTCAGGAAGCAAATCACGCCGCCGAACAGGGCGAAAATGAAACCAATAGGCTCGACTTCGTCCGTGAAATTGTCGAGGCGCACAACGCCAGCAGGCGCTTCGAAGGGCGCGTCCATACCCGCTTCCCACCGGAACCCAACGGCTATCTCCACATCGGTCACGCCAAGTCGATCTGCCTGAACTTCAGCATCGCCGACGATTACGGCGGCAAAACCAACCTCCGC
Source organism: Aggregatilineales bacterium (assembly GCA_038260485.1). Classification (GTDB taxonomy): domain Bacteria; phylum Chloroflexota; class Anaerolineae; order Aggregatilineales; family Phototrophicaceae; genus Flexifilum. Next base: position 4,295 of record JBBSNT010000322.1, read on the forward strand.
TTCGACGACACCAACCCCACCAAAGAGGAGCAGGAATACATCGACTCGATCATGTATGACCTGCGCTGGTTGGGCTTCGAGTGGGAAGAACTGCACTTCGCTTCAGACTACTTCGATCAGCTTTACGACTGGGCGGTCGAACTTATCAAGCAGGGCAAGGCGTATGTCGATCAACTGACGGCGGACGAAATCCGCGCCTATCGAGGCACGCTCACCGAACCGGGCAAAGACAGCCCCTACCGTGACCGCCCCATCGAGGAGAACCTCGACCTATTCGCCCGTATGCATGCGGGCGATTTTGAGGATGGCGCTTGCGTCCTGCGCGCCAAAGTGGACATGAGTTCGGGCAACGTCAACCTGCGCGATCCGGTCATGTACCGCATCCTCCACGCCACCCACCCGCGCACGGGCGACAAATGGTGCATCTACCCCATGTACGATTGGGCGCACGGGCAAAGCGACTCGCTTGAAGGCATAACCCACTCAATCTGCACGCTCGAATTCGAGGATCACCGCCCGCTTTACGACTGGTTCATCGACCAGCTCGGCATTTACCATCCGCAGCAGATCGAATTCGCCCGCCTCGCCATGACCTACATGATCCTCAGCAAGCGCAAGCTGATCCAGCTCGTCCGTGAGCATCACGTCAACGGCTGGGACGACCCTCGTATGCCGACCCTTTCCGGTCTGCGGCGGCGCGGCTACACGCCAGAGTCGATCCGCGACCTCTGCGACATGATCGGCGTCTCCAAGTCGAACAGCATCGTCCACTATCAAATGCTCGAATACTGCGCGCGTCAGGACTTGAACAAGACATCGCCCCGCGTGATGGCGGTACTGCACCCGATCAAGGTCACCATTATCAATTATCCC
>JBBSNT010000323.1:0-5136 GCA_038260485.1 Aggregatilineales bacterium
ATATGCCTCCGACAGGGGAATTTCGCGTTCGCGCCACGTCTCTGCCGAAAGCGCCCGTTGAAAGATTAGGGTAAGCGCTGGCGCGCACGCCAGTTTTGAGAATCCTGTCCCGAACCACTTCGGATAAGGTGCATACACCCGTTCGATCAGGAAGCACAGCATCATCACGTCACGGATCAGTCGTGCGGCAATCACCCGCGAGCCGAGATCATCGCCCACGTCTCCCGTCCGCCCCATAAACGGTTCTTCCTGCGAAATTCGCATCCAGCCCGCCGCCATCAAATAGAGCCAGACATCGTGCGGAAAATAGTGCAGCCGCGCGCGCAGCGAGTCGAGTTCGCCTAAGCCGCTGTGATAGACAGCGCCAGTCGTCAGCGAGCGCAGCTTGTGCTGCGGAAAAGTCAGCCAATCAGCAGGCGTGATCGCGCCGTCGAGGTCGAAATTCAGATAGTCGCGCACGATGTTGCGGACGACGTCAACCGAGACGCGGTGATTGACGCCGCCTTCAGAACGTTCCTCGAAGCGCAGGATGTGTGGCTCGTCGGGAATTAGCTCGAAGCTGGTCGAGTAGCCGTGAAACTTATAAGGCAGTTTACGTCGCAGCGTCTCGTTGATCGCGTCCGCGACCGTCAGGTGATCATCTGGGCTGACGAACAGTGACACGCGCGGACCCCAATGATGATCCCGCGACATTGCCGTGTCGAAGCCCAACACCTCCGATCCAGAGCCAATCAGGACGGCGTCGTAGCGCAAATCGGGGAACTCAGCGTCAAGGATCGGCTTGACCGCCTCGACGTAAAACAGGCGGGACAATTCCAATCCGGGGATAAAGTCAGGCATTTTTGCACCTCAATCAATTTTATGAAGAGGATTGCAAGCTAAAACAGCCTATTCCACCGAGCAAAATTCGGCGGAATGAGATGTAGAACGTATAAAGTGAGGAGAATCGTTAGCGGTTCATAGCGTTTATTTTAATCTGATCTTGCGCCCATGCAAAGCGGCGTCCGCGCCAGTATAATAGCCGCTAAACAAATTCATTTTAATTGAGGAATGGGAATGTCGGACGAACAAAGCGTCAGTGAGCTTCGCGCTCAGGTCGATGAAATTAACATGCAAATGCTCGATTTACTGACGCGCCGTGCAGACGTCGTCAGCCAAATCGGTAAGCTGCACGCCAAACTGGGTGTTTCGCACTACGATCCAGCGCGCGAAGCGGAAATGCTGACCGTATTGGAGCAGGCGAACAAGGGACCCTTCAGCAACGAGACGATCAAGGCGTTGTTTCGAGAAATCTTCCGCGCCTCGCTGGCGATGGAAGAACAGCAGGCGCGCGCGAAAATTCTCGTCCAGCGCCACTCGCCGGATGAGCGGACAATCATTCGTATGCCCGATGGCTACGAGGTCGGTGCGGGCAATTTCAGCGTGATCGCTGGGTCGTGCGCGGTCGAAAGCTTCGAGCAGTTGGACGAAGTCGGCGCGGCGCTCGCGGCGCGTGGCGTAAAAATCATGCGCGGGATGGCGTACAAGCCGCGCACGTCCCCCTATGACTTTCAGGGCATGGGTGAAGAAGGCTTACAGATCGCCCGTGACGTCGCCGACAAGAACAACATGTACGTCGTCAGCGAAATCATGGACTTGAGCCAGATTCCGATGATGATGAAATACGTGGACATTTTTTGGGTTGGCGCGCGCAACATGCAGAACAGCTTCCTGCTCAAGGCGCTCGGCAAAATCGACCGCCCCGTCATCCTCAAGAACGGCTTGGCGGCGACGATGGAAGAATTCCTATATGCGGCAGAGTACATCGTCAGCAGCGGCAACCCCAACGTCATGCTGATGATGCGCGGCATACGCACCTATGAGAAGTGGACGCGCAATACGCTCGACATGGGCACGATTGCCGTGCTCAAACAGGAATCGCATTTGCCCGTCATCGTAGACATTTCGCACTCCGCCGGACGCCGTGACATTGCGAAGGCAATGGCGCGCGGCGCGCGTGCGCTCGGCGCAGACGGATTGATGGTCGAGGTTCACCCCAACCCGCCCGTCGCCATGAGCGACGCCAAACAGCAGCTCACCATCCCCGAATTCAACGCCATGATGGACGAAATCGTCCAAATGGCGTAAACCGATTCAATGCAAAGACGCAAAGGGGTTGATTGACTCCCCCTTGCGTCTTGCTTTACTCTGCCGCTGCATCGTTCAGAATCAGCGCGTTGTGCTCGTGGTCAAGCATGATCGCGTAAAAGTCCCCCAGAATTCGGTCGTCACCTCCTGCGCGAACTGCACACCCTTCGCCTTCAGTTCCTCGACAAAGACGCGCAGATTTTCCACATCAAGCGTCAGCGCCTGCGATTTGCCAACCACCTGTGCGTAATGTGCCCAATTCTCGTCCGGCTTGTAGAGGATGATTTCGGTTTCCGCGCCCTTCGGTGCAACCGCCAACCAGCGCATCCCCTCGCCCCATGCTTGATCCTCGCGGACTTCCATGCCCAGAATCTCGGTATAGAAGGTTTTCGCGGCATCTTGATCGTTGACGAACAGCGATACCGTACCAACTTTGGTGATCATAGGCGCGCTCCTTAGGCTTCTGCGTCGAGCACAGACAAAATATTGCCAGCCGGGTCTTTGAACCATGCGATGTCTGGACCGCGACCATCGCCGCGTGCGATCCCTTTTTTGTCTGTCTTGAGGTCGTCCGTGTCATAGCGCTCGAATTGGACGCCCTTGCTCGTCAAGCCATCGACCGTCGCTTCGACATCTTCGACCGGAAAGTTCAACACGGTGTAAGTCGCCGGAATGTGAGCGCCGCCTTTCGGATAGACGAGGACGTTGCTGCTGTTACCGATCTTGATTTGCAGCATCCCGTTGTTCTCGGTGACATCCAAACCGAGTGTATCACCGTAGAACGCTTTCGCTTTTTGTAAGTCGTCAACTGAAAATCCAGAAAAGGCATGATTTTCTTTGAACATTCACCTGCTCCTTAGCAAAGAAAAAGGGTGGAAATCGAGTTGAGTTCTGAGGTTTGTAGTAGCGGCACAAAGGACAATTCAGCACAGCACAATCCTAGAACAAAAGTTCCTATGAGTCAATCATTTTAGCCTTCATACGGAGTCCCTATAGCGTGGTGCGAGAGTCGCCTCCATGCGCGGCTCCCAACGTCCTCCGCTCAACCCGCGTATTAGGAATTATGAAGCCTTAATCTCACGTTGAGGGTTGTATCAGTTTCGAGGGCTAGACTGAGGTAAAAAATGGGGAGCGAACAATTATGAGCATTGAACTTTACTGGGACAACGACGACCATACCGTGCTGCTCTGCGAATTCCCGCGCAAATGGACGTGGGACGAGATGTACAACATGCTCGCGAAGGTCAAGCGTACCACCGACGCCGCCGACCATGAGATCGCCGCGATCCTTGACGTGCGGCAGGGGGTCAAAATTCCCGGCGGCATCTTCACCCCCTCGACCTTCGAGCACGCCAAACAGATGTTGAAAATGGGCGAAAGCGGTTCGGGCGCTGTTGTAGTGGTCGGCGCAAGCCCGATGATCAAAACAATCGCCAATGCCGTGCGCGGTATCGACCCGAACGCCATGAGCCACGTCTCGTTTGTGGATATGCCCGATCAAGCGCGCGAAATCCTGATGCAGCAGGACTACCACTACGAAACCGCGACTCCGGAAACAGCCTAAAAGAAATCATCACGCAAAGACGTAAAGGATTTTCAACCATCTCCTTTGCGTCTTTCTTTTTGTCTTTGCGCCTTGGCGTTAAAGCTTTTTCAGTCATCCCTTCGCGGTCATACTACTTCTCAACCTTGCCACATCCCTATCACGGCGCTAGTATTGCACGTCGCTTACGTGGAAATACATCGTCCGCGTATTTATGAGGTTTTGCATGGCACAACAATTTGATCCTTATGAGTCGCTGCCCGATCATCTCGCGGACACCGGACCTATCCGCCGCGTAGAAGTCCTCTCTGGCTGGCGACGCTTATTCGGGTTAGTCAGCTTGATTGCAGCAGCGGGATTAACCATCGCAACCGCGCTGCTCGTCCTCTCGCCCGCCGAAACACCCGCTCCTGACATTGTTCCCGCGACCACCATTTCAGCCACCACCAACGCAGACACTACCGCGCCAATGCAAGCGCCCACCACTGCCCCTATCCTGTCGGATGAGACCGCCATTCCCGGCAGCCTCCCGCCGATCTTAAGCGCCGACAGCATGGCGCAGCTTCTCGCGACGCCTGTTGCGCCCGTCGATCAACTGATCGGCTGGGAAATCCCGCGCGACAACTACACCGCCTTCACGATTATCCCGGATCGTCCGCGCAGTGAGGTCGTTCAATACACCGTGCAGTCCGGCGACACCATCTTCCAGATTGCGGATCGCTTCGGTTTGAAGCCAGAGTCGATTGCGTGGGCGAACCCGCGCTCGATAGTCGAAGCGCTGCGACCGGGCTTGCAGTTGAATATTCTGCCCGTCGATGGCGTCTATTACACCGTGCAGTCAGAGCAGACGGTCGCCAGCATTGGCACGCGCTATCAGGTCGATCCCTACAGCATTATCGACTCGGAGTTCAATCCTGATTTGTTCGGTGCAGCACCCGACACCGAACTGCCAAGCGGGACGCACGTCGTCGTTCCCGGCGGCACGGACGCGGCGATCAATTGGAACCCGCCTGTGCAGCGTATCGCCGGAACGACCAATTCCAGCGGCGGCTCCAGCGGCGCGAAAATCTCGTTCGATACGGGCGACCCCGGAAGCTGCGGCTTGGTCGATAACCCCGGTGCAACCGGCGGTTGGGTCAAGCCACTCGGCAGCTATACGTGGGTGCGCGGCTTTAGCTCGATTCACACCGGCGTTGACCTCGCGGACGCCACTGGCACGCCGATCATGGCGGCAGCCAGCGGCACAGTCGCGTTTGCGGGTTGGAGCAACTGGGGCTACGGCTATTCGGTCGTCCTCGCCCACGGACCTTTCACGACGATTTACGGACATATGAGTGCAGTCAGCGCCCGCTGCGGCAGCTTCATCTACGCGGGTCAGGTGATCGGCGCGGTCGGCTCGACGGGGGACTCGTCAGGACCGCACCTGCATTTCGAGGTACGCTACAACGACATCCCCGTTGACCCAA
>JBBSNT010000324.1:0-5127 GCA_038260485.1 Aggregatilineales bacterium
CAGCAGGACGTTCGCGCCGTTGACGACGTCGTCCCATCCGGTGAACTCTTTCGGGTGATGGCTGATGCCGCCCACCGACGGGATGAAGATCATTGCGCTCGGCGTAATCCGGCTCAAGACCTGCGCCGAATGCCCGCTGTAGCTGAACAAGCGCATGTGCGATAAGCCCAGCGTTTCCGCCGACTCTTCGACCATTTGAATTACATCAGCCGCCATAGTGGCGGCTGGAATGTGGTTGATGTGCTTCGGTTCGACTTCGAGTCCGTTGGCAGCGGCGCATTCGCGGGCGATGCTCAGGAGCGCGGTTTCCATCTCCCTGAGGAGCTTTTCGCTTACGTGGCGGCACTCCATGTCTAGACAGGCGCGGCTGGGGATAATGTTAAACGCCCCCGGCTCGACAGCAATGTCGCCAACATTGAAAATGCCATCGCCGTAGCGCTCGCGTACCATATCGTGCGCGCGCACGACGAACAGCGCCGCGCCGCGCAAGGCATCACGCCGACGATACATATCGGTCGTGCCTGAATGCCCCGCTTGTCCTATAAACGACAACTGGTAAGTGATGCGCCCGACGATGCCCGTCACCGCGCCGATATTGACGCCCGCGCGGTGCAGCCGTGCGCTCTGTTCAATGTGAAGTTCGAGATAACCCGCCAGTGTCGATGCCGTCCGCCGCGCCCGATAGATCGCGCGCGAATCAATGCCCGACCGCGACATCGCCGCGCGAAAGGGCGCATTATCGACGATCTGGTCGGTCAAGTCCTCCGCCGTGATCGTTCCGGCAAGCGCGCGACAGCCAAACATCTGTCGCCAGCAGCCTTCGTCGTCGGTGAAGCTGATCGCTTCAAGGTGGACAGGGAGTTCAATGTCAGCGTCGTGGAGCGTCCGCAGGCATTCGAGCGCCGCCAGCACGCCAATCGCGCCGTCATAGCGCCCGCCATTCGGCACGCTGTCGAGGTGCGAACCAACTAGCAACGTTTTCGCGCCCGGTTGGGCGCTCATCAACATGGCGCTCAAATTGCCTGCGTCGTCGTCGCGGACGATCAATCCGGCGTCGTCGATCTGGTCAGCGAACCACGCGCGCGCCGCGAGATCATCGGGCGAGAGCGCCAAACGGCTGACGCCGCCTTCGCCGGTCGCCCCAATAGTGCTCAACTGCAAGAAATCGTCGTGAAGGCGATTACCATCAATGCGCAAGTTAGGGATCACGATCTGAGAGGGTTGCAAACCGCTCACCTTCCAAAACAACTGTCGGGGCTTGCGAAACGATTATAAACCCCCTTTAAGCGCATCGGCAATTCTTAATCTCCGCGCCCAGCCGACCCCCTAATATATAGGGGCTGAGTGGACTTGCCAGCGGGCGTATAATTAGAATGATAAGTAATGTAGCAATGAGGTTAAGATGCCGCTCGATCCCAATCTGGTCTACATGATCTTGATTGTCGGGCTGTGGCTGGTCGTGACTGCCGCCTATATCCCCGGTACAGGCGCGGTCGAGATACTCGCCGCTGTCGCTGTGGTCGTCGCACTCGTCGCGCTGGTCAATATGCCGACGAACTGGTGGGCAGCGATTCTAATCGTCGTTGGCGTGCTCACCTTCTTGGTCATGCCCTTTCTCGATCAGCGTTTTGCGCTCCTTTCAATCGGTGGCTTAGCGCTGCAAGCCATCGGCGGCGTCATGCTCTTTAACGGGACGGCGGTCGCGCTGCCGCTGATCGTGGTCACGATTGGTATCGCACTGCTCTATCACCGTTTCGCACTGCTGCGGATACTGGAATTCAATCGTTCCGCGCCAGCGATGATGGACGACCAACCCCTGATCGGGTTATATGGCTATGTCCAGAGTACGCTCGATCCGGTCGGTGCGGTTTACGTGCGCGGCGAGTCGTGGACAGCGCGCAGTGATCATAAAATAGACGTGGGCACAGAAGTTGCCGTCGTCGAACAAGTGGGCTTGACACTCTACGTTGAAGCGGTCAAACAAAAGCGTCATCCAGAGGAGGCGTAAATCGATGCAAATCCCATACGTAATCGGTGCGGTACTAATCTTATTCGTATTCTACGTGCTTTTTAGTGCGATACGCATCGTGCCAGAATACGAGCGCTTAGTCGTGCTGGCACTTGGCAAGTACGCCGGAACACGCGGACCGGGCATCATTTTCATACTTCCGCTGCTGGAAACGGCGCGGAAGGTCGATCTACGTGAGCGCTTCCTCGAAATCCCCCGTCAAACGGCGATCTCGCGGGACAACACCGCCATCGACATCGACTTTTTGGTCTACTATCGCATCGTCAATCCGAAGCTCTCGATCCTTGAAGTCGAGAACGTCGTACAGGCGTCGCTCGGAATCGCCGCGACCACCCTGCGCGCTGTCATCGGTGACATCGAACTCGACGATGTGCTGGCGAAGCGCGAACAGATCAACGACGTGCTGCGCGTCAAGCTGGATGAAGTGACCGAGCGTTGGGGCTTGAAGGTCACGCGCGTGGAAATCCGCGAGGTTGACCCGCCAAAACTGGTGCAGGACGCCATGAACCGCCAGATGAGCGCCGAGCGCGAACGCCGCGCGACCGTCACTAAAGCTGAAGGCGAGCGCGCCGCCGCGATCATGGTCGCTGAAGGCGAGAAGCAGTCAGCGATTTTACGGGCGGAAGGCGAGAAAGAGTCGCTCGTGCGACGCGCTGAAGGTGAGCAGGAGGCGCAGCTTTTGCTGGCGAAGGGTCGCGCGTCCGCGCTTCAAGCCCTGTTCTCTGAGGCGAAGGACATCGACGAAAAGACGATGATGCTCCAGTATCTCGACACGCTGCGTTCCGTCGGCGCGAGTCCCTCGACCAAGTTCGTCCTGCCGATGGAACTCACATCGCTGATGAGCCGCTTCATGAACGCGATGCAGTCCGCCAACAACAGCGATACCCCGCCCACCAACGGAAGTTCCAACGGCAGCAGTCAAACCTGACCTCACCGTGAAATAACATCGCCCATAAACAAAACGCGCGCCGGGACAATTATTCCGGCGCGCGTTTTTGCTGTTGAGTCACGCTTGCTAAATCTGAAAGCCGCCCGTCACGTGGACGATCTTCTGCGCGTAGTTGTGAACGTACTCTTGCAGCTTGCCTTGCAGCGAAACCCAATCCTCACTATCAAGGATGCCGCGCATCGTATCGAGATCTTTGGTGATCCCTTCGGTGAGCATCTGCGGCGCTTCTTTATTGTGGCTGTAGACGGTATACCACGCACCCGTCGGCTGAAGCCCCAGCCGTTGAACACCGGGAACCCACTCACGCACGACAAATTCGAAGTATTCCTGATCGCGCCCGGGCTTGATGTCCCAGTTCATTAGCAATTTTACGCTCATGCCGACTTAGCTCCCTACTCTCTTCACGCTTGTGGGGTGAGGATAACCACCTGAGGTTGTTCCGGCGTGTCGGCTGCCGATACCTTCAGTGTATCCGATTCCTGCGCTTTGCTCACACCCATCGCCTTGAGAAATTTATCGACCGGATCGAGATCGATGTTAACACCCGGCAGCGCGTAATGCATCGGGACGACGAAATATGGCTCGATCAAGCCGACAACTTCGGCGGCTTCTTCCGCTTTCAGCCCCATCCCCCCACCTACAGGGATCAGCAGCACGTTGATCTGACCAAGTTCCTCGACTTCTGACTGCGCTGGAACGTGCGCCAAGTCGCCGAGATGCAGTACAGTCAGCTTATCGTAGTCAAGCACGTAGCCAACGTTGTGACGCCCGCTGCTGATGTCGTGCATAGGAAAGCCGGTGACAAACACACCGCCCACTTCATATTCGCCCGGTCCCCGCAGCACATGGGGTTCGCCTTTGACCGTCTCAACGAAATTATGCCCCGGTACATCGTGGCTAATGGTGACTATGTCGCTCTTGAGCTTCGGAGCGGGAATGCCAATTTCATCGGAAAACGGGTCGGTGACAACGGTGATACGCCCGCGCTCGGTGACGCGAAAGCAGCTTAAGCCATACCATGTGATTTCCAAAGCAGTACCTCTCACTTTTGCTCATTTCATGAGAGATTATACTCCAAGAATGGGCGCTAATCTAGCACGACTTTAGAACATTTGGGCGATAAACGAGCATGATGACACGAATTGAAGATGCCTTTGCGCACGGTCTAAATCCGCTCTGGTATGTTTCGCAAGTCGGGCACGGCAGCGTCACGCCTACGCCGGGCGCGCTCCGGTTCACGGATAAACCCACACCCCATACCTACAGTAACGCTCAAATTGCTGATTACGATTACAACCGCTTCAATCTCAACTGGCAGCCGCCGCTGCGCATGTCGGTGACCGCGTGGGCAGCAACCCCTGTCGAGCAGTTACGCGGGACGACAGGCTTCGGCTTCTGGAATCACCCCTTCTCACCCGATTCGCGGCGCATACGGCTGCCGCAGGCGATCTGGTTCTTCTTCGCTGCCCCGCCGAGCAATATGGCGCTTGCTCACGGTGTGCCCGGTCACGGTTGGAAAGCCGCCACGCTCGACGCCACCCGACCCGCCGCGCTGGCAATTGCGCCGCTGGCTGCGCCCGCCGCTCTCCTGATGCGCATCCCCGTACTCTACGACAAACTCTACCCGCCGATCCAGCGGCGGCTCGCCATTGATGAACGCATGCTCGATCTCAACCTGTTGGGCGAACGTCACACCTATACGCTCGACTGGCAGCACGAGCGCGCAACCTTCGCCGTCGATGGTGAACCCGTGCTACAAACCAAATACGCACCGCGCGGGCGTGCCGGATTTGTGGCATGGATCGATAATCAATACGCTGTTGTGACGCCGCAGGGAAAGCTCAGCTTTGGTATCGTCCCCATTGATCACGAGCAGACGCTGATAATCGAGCACGTCTTGATCGAGAGTCTGGCGTGATCAGCCCGGTTTTCGTCATGTTATACTGACGCATAAATCAGAAAAGACGGCGATCAATGGATTTTTTCGGCATGTTGTACGTCTCTTATGAAATTGAAATCGACAAACTACGAACTGATTCAAACTATTTGATTGAGCAGGATGGATAGTGCATCATGAGAGAAAAACCTGACCAAAGGTGATTTCTCATGAGCACTATCCCGACCAGTGTAACCGAAGAACAATTCGATC
>JBBSNT010000325.1:0-5127 GCA_038260485.1 Aggregatilineales bacterium
GGTATCGCCGTAAATCGTGATTCCTTCCGCCGCCAGCGTGCTGTATTCAACCACCTGAAGCCCCACGAACAACGTGCCAAGCACTGCCGTAACGCTTAGCCAGCGAGCCAGCCCGCGTTGGTCGCCGCCCTGAATCGCGCGCAAGCCCATCACCATCGTCCAACTGCTGGTCAGCAGTAGGAAGGTGTTGATAGCGACCAGTATTAAGCCGGATGCTTTGTGAACCTGCTCGACGCGCTCTGGAAAGTTGACGCGGAAGATCACGAACACTGCGATCAAGACGAAGAAAAGCACGACTTCGGACGCAAGGTAGAGCCACATCGCAAACTTGAGGTTATCGACGTGGCGGGCTTGCTCCACCTGCGGGTTCGCTTCAGGCGTTGCTTTGAAAATAATCTCAGTCATCACATGTTTCCTGTTATTGCAAGAGGTTCGGTATACGGCGCAGTTGATGCGCGACCCATCCCGCCACGATCCCAATGACGTGCAAAACAAGCTGCGTCCGCAAAATCAGCAGCGTGAAGATCAAGGCGTTGACAGCCGAAATGATCACGAGCTGTGTCGCCGGTGCCATTCCTATCATCGACATCGGCGGCAGGTCTGGCTTTGGCAAAATCAAGCCGATAGCGACGTAGTAAAACAGCGCATACAGCACGAGAAACACGATGATGAACACCGCCACCGTGAAGATCGTCTCGCGTAGAGTCGATGCTTCGGGCGTTTCACGAACCGGCGCGGGCAGCGCCGCCGTGCCACCGCCAGCGGCAGCCACTTGGGCTTCGGTGACGCCGCGCGAGAGGAAGTAGATCACGAAGCCAATCGCTCCGGCGAACACAATCAGCGAGAGGAACGCCCAGATCACGAAGATCGCGAAAAGCACCAATTGGCTGACCATCACTTCAGGACCGCCGAAAGGAAGTTCGAACGGCACAAAGCCCACCGACATCGGCGAGGCATAGGCGTCGCCCGTCTGAATCAGCGACAATCCCCCCGGCAAAGCCGCGAAGCCGCCGAGCACGACCATCAGCAGGATCAAGAGGGTGGCAATCTGCCAGACGGAACCGGTCAGCAGTCGGCGCGGTGCGCCTTCTTTGGTAGGTTCGGCTTGGACAACTTCTTCATGTTCATGCGCGGCTTCGCCATGAACGCTCATCGACGGGTCGAACGCGCCCATTCCCCCGACGAAGAAACCCGCCGTCATGAACCCGGTCACGACGATGCCCGGGCCTGCTGCCCACAATGGGTCAAGACCTTGCAAACCCCGGAGGACGATAACGATCAGCGCACCCAACAAAAATCCGAGGATTGCCATCGGTATGGCGCGGCTCAACCCTGGCTGCATAAACTCCCTCTCCCTCACGCCTAGATAAGGTAAATCACGACGTAGAACAATACCCAGGCAATGGTTACAAAATACCACAATTTAGCGGCGGCTTCCACCGCCCAGTTATGCACGGCATCGTAATTCGCGGCGTTGCGATACACGCGAATCATGATATAGCCGATCACAATCGTATGAATGGCGTGATAGGCGATCATCACGCGAAACACAGTGCTGTACTGACCACTAAACGGCAAGGTCACCCACTCGAACGCCATCACCGCGAGGAAAGCAGCGCCTAACCCGATAGCGACACCCCACTGCGACTTGAAGACGCTCAATTGTTCCCGTTGAATCGACTTCAAACCGCTGCGCGTCAGCGCCATGCTCACCAACAGCCCCACCGTCGCCAGCGTCGGCAGCACCTTTTCCAGCGCCTCGACCCCCGGTGGCGGCCAAGAAGCAAAATCACCCCGCAGTTGTAAATTGACGACAATCAAGCAGACGAACGCCATAATCCACGAAATCTGGAAAACGGTAACGCCCGTGCGCTTGTTCTGCAGGGCGATCAATTCGTCGCGCGAAAGCTCGCGCTGTTCCAGTAAATGCTGCTGTTGCATGATGTTTACGCTAAATCCATCGCTCATTTTCGAAATTCACCTCACTCCGGCTAACGGAAGGTTAGCCGGAGTGAGGTTGGTTCTAGTCCCCGCTTGACGCAGGCTTCGGTGTTAATTCGCGTGTCAGCGGCGGTTCGTCCGGCGCGCCAAAGTGATCCTCGATTGCCTTGACGTAGGCGAACGCCGCTTCAGTCCCGTAACCATACGGATTCTTGAAGGGGACAGGGTCACCGATGAAGTTATGCGCGGGCGGCGGCGAAGTTGTCGCCCATTCCAGCGTCAGCGCCCGCCAAGGATTCGCGCCCGCGCGCTTCCCATAAGCGAGGCTGTGGAAGACGTTGTAAATCAGGATGAAGGTCGAAATACCCAGCGCGAACGCCGAGATGCTCACAATCACGTTGAGCGTCTGGAATTCCGGCGCGTAAACGGCGACACGACGCGGCATCCCCAGCATACCGAGGATGTTCATCGGGAAGAAGGTGAAGAAGAACGCCGGATACGTGATCCAGAAGTGAATTTTGCCCAACCGCTCGTCTAACATCCGTCCCGTGATCTTCGGGAACCAGTGATAAATGCCCGCGTAAATCGTGAAGACCGACCCACCGAACAGCACAAAGTGCAGGTGGCTGACGACGAAGTAGGTGTCGTGAACCATAATATCGAACGGCACGGCGGCAACCATCACGCCGTTGATCCCGCCGATCACGAACATCGACAGGAAGCCCAACCCGAACAGCATCGCCGTGCGTAAGTGGAGCTTACCGCCCCAGAGCGTGCCGAGCCAGCTAAAGATTTTAATCCCCGTCGGCACGGCAATGATCATCGAGGTAATCATGAACGGGATACGCAGTTCCGGCGTCAGCGCCGTGAACATATGATGCGCCCACACCGTAAAGCCGACCAGCGCAATCGCCATACTAGAGAGGGCAATCGCCCGATAGCCGAAGATTGGCTTACGCGAATGCACCGACAGCACTTCCGAGATGATGCCGAAACCGGGCATCACCATGATGTACACCGCCGGATGGCTGTAGAACCAGAAGACGTTCTGCCACAACAGCACGTCACCGCCTTCCGCCGGGTTGAAGAACGCCGTCCCTGCCACCCGGTCGAGGATCATCAGGGTCAGCGCACCAGCGAGAAAGGGCGTTGACATCACAACAATGATCGACGTAGCGAGGATTGCCCAGACGAACAGCGGCATCTGGAAATAGCCCATGCCTTCGGGGCGCATGTTTTTGATGGTCACGATGAAGTTGATCGCGCCCAAAATTGACGAAATACCGAGCAGATGCAGCGAAATCGCCCACATCGTTTGCCCATCGCCGCTAAAGAGCGTACTCAGCGGCGGATAACTCGTCCAGCCCGCTTCTGCTTGTCCAGCCAGCCAACCGCTAATCATGAACACACCCGCCACCGGAATAATCCAGAAGGCGAAGGCATTCAGCCACGGGAACGCCATATCCTTCGCGCCCAACATCAGCGGCACGAGGTAGTTGGCAAGCCCCGCGAAGAACGGAATGACCCACAGGAAGATCATAATCGTCCCGTGCATCGTGAACAGTTGATTGTACTGCTGCCCGTTCTGAACGAGGTCGAGCTGCGGCGTCAGGAGTTCGGTTCGGAATAACATCGCCAGCGAGCCGCCAATGATGAAGAACATGAAAGTCGTCACCATGTACTGAACGCCGATGATCTTGTGATCGACACTCCAGCGCAGGTATTCGCTCAAGCGCGGTCTGTGTTCATCAACCCTCGCGCCGCCGGGCAGGGGTCTTGTGATCGTTGCCATGCCGTCTATCTCCCGTAAAAAGCTGCTATCTGCGGATAAGCGGCGTGGCTGCCCGCGCCGCTGAATGGGCTTTGCTTCGCTACTGTTTACTGCGTCTGCGTCAGCATGAAGGCGATAATCGCTTGAAGGTCGCTTTCCGGCATGTAATTTGATTGACTCGGATCGTCGTTGAACTGCGGCATCAGCGGGCTGAAGCCGGGGACGATGAAGTGAGTCGGGTTACGCACCGAGTCGTGAATGTAATCCGCCGCCGTCATGCCCGCTATACGATTCCCCGCGCGGCTGCCGACGCCGTTGAGGTTCGGCCCGATATTCCCCGACCAACCGAGTTCGGTATTGGTGTGGCAGGTCGAGCAGGGATACTTGCCGCTTGTCAAAATCTGGCGACCGAGATCGACCGGATCGGCGGGCGGGAATAAGACCCGCTTCGCTTCAGGGTCGAAGAACTCGCGCAAGTATTCCTGTTCATCAGCGTGAACGACCAACCACGCGCCTTGCAGCACCGGCTCGCCGTCAACCGTAACGACCTTACCCGCCATATCGCCATGCCCCGGACCACACAATTCCGCGCACTCAATCCGCGATACGCCCGTTTCAATCGGCATAAAGCGAATATCGGTCACACGCCCCGCGAGCAGGTCTTGCTTGATGCGCATATTCGGAATCCAGAAGGCGTGGTTGACGTCCTCTGTTTGCAGCATCGCGTGAATCGGCTGGTTGACCCACGTATGCAGCTGCGGTGAACTAAAGCTGATCACTTGTCCATCAGCCAATTGAGCGCGCACGTCGTCAGAAAGATCGTCGAGCGTCACGCCTTCCGGCAGTGTGTCCGCCGTGATGTCGTAGTTGAACGACCACGCGAACCGCTGTCCGACGACGTTGACGATCTTCTCGTTCGGTTGCGGAGCGGTATTAGTCGTCCAGACTTGATAGCTGTAGATCGTGAGCACCGCGACGATGATCGCCGGGATGACCGTCCACACAAATTCGAGCGTGGTGTTTCCCTGAATGGGTGGACCATCACTGATGTCACCCTTGCGAGCGCGGAAGCGGATCACGGAAAAGAGCAGCACACCGTTCACCAGCAAAAAGATCGCGCCGCCAATCGCCAGCATAAAGCGGAACAGCTCATCGGTCTGCTGTGCCTGCATGGAACCTTGCGCGGGAAATAAATCTGGTGTGAGCGTGGAGAGCAGGAGTCCGCCGAGGATGATCGCCAAACCTGCAACGATGATCCAGACCATGCCCATCGACCGACCATTAGAGTTGACGTTGCCTTGATTCATGCACAACTTCCGTAAAATACTCAGTGACGAGGGGACAAACAGCGCATTACTGGGTGTTTGCCTGCGCCGGAAAGCGAATTGTTAATTTTTACACAAACCGTCTTTCGA
>JBBSNT010000326.1:0-5114 GCA_038260485.1 Aggregatilineales bacterium
CCGATATTGCATTTGCCGGGGCTGAGGATGCCCGCGCAGTTCGGTCCCAGTAGGCGCACATTCGGGTACTTGTCCTTGAGGACGTTGTACATGCGCGCTTGGTCATGCATGGGGATGTGTTCGGTCACGCAAACGATGAACGGCACGCCGCCCTCGGCTGCTTCGAGGACTGCATCCGCCGAGAATGCCGCCGGAACGATCACGAACGCGGTGTTCGCGCCCGTTGCTTCGACCGCATCTTTAACCGTTGCAAAAACTGGAATGCCTTCGACGTCTGTGCCCGCTTTGCGCGGGTTCGTCCCGGCGACGATCTGCGTGCCGTAATCGCGGTTGCGCAGCCCGTAGAACCGCCCTTGAGAGCCGGTTAAACCCTGCACGACTACTTTGGTATTTTCGTCTGCCCAAATCGCCATCGTTATTTGCCCTCCGCGATTGCGACGGCTTTTTGCGCCGCATCCAGCATCGTCGTCGCGCTGATCACCCTATCGGACTCATGTTCCTTGATGATCGCGCGTCCTTCTTCCGAATTCGTACCGTCGAGCCGGATCACCAGCGGCGCGTTCAGATCGACGTTTTCCAGCGCCTCGACGATGCCGCGCGCGACTTCATCGCAGCGGGTGATGCCGCCGAAGATGTTGATCATAATCGCCTTGACCTTCTCGTCGGTGTTAATCACGGTCAGGGCGTTGGTGACGACTTCGGCATTCGCGCCGCCGCCGATGTCGAGGAAATTCGCGGCACTGCCACCGACCTCTTTGACCGTGTCAAGCGTGGACATCGCCAGCCCCGCGCCGTTAGCGATAATGCCGACCGTGCCGTCCAGCCCAATGTACTGGAGTCCCTTTTCCTTCGCCAGCTTCTCGCGCTCATCGACGGCTTCGACCGTCTCAAAGTCGTTCCATTCCTCGTGGCGGAAGGCTGCGGCGTCGTCGAGCGTGACCTTCGCATCAAGCGCGTAGACACGCCCGTCTTTTGACAGAATTAGCGGATTGATTTCGACCAGATCAGCGTCACCTTTTTCGAAGGCGTTGTAGAGCTTCTTGACCAGCGCAATCGTTTGCTCGACGGCAGCAGGGTTCAGCTTTGCGCCTTCAACGAACGACTGTGCCTGCGCGTCGGTCAAGCCGATGGCGGGGTCAACGCGAATGGTGTTGATCGCCGTTGGGTTGTCTTTGGCGACTGTCTCGATTTCGACGCCACCTTCGGCAGAGATCATGCCCAAGTATTTCTTGGCGCTGCGGTCGAGCGTGAACGAGACGTAGTATTCTTCCGCGATGTCGGATGCCTGCTCGATCCAGACGCGGCGGACAACATGCCCCTTGATGTTCATGCCGATGATATTGGTCGCGTGTTTGCGCGCTTCGTCGGCGTTGTTGGCGATCTGGATACCGCCTGCTTTGCCGCGCCCGCCGACCTGAACTTGCGCCTTGATCACGACTGGATAGCCGATTTCATTCGCGGCGGCGACGGCATCATCTACCGTGTCCGCCGGTTTGCCGGATGGAACAGGGATGTCGAACCGGGCGAAATACTGCTTGCCCTGATATTCAAACAGATCCAATGAGAACCTCCTCTGATTGTGTCTCGTGGCGGCACGATGCGTTTGCCGACGTGGGGGCGGATTTTAAACTCGCCCCTACCACAAATTCGCTATGCCTGCCAAATCTAATGGATTTCGCTAGATTATGACCCATCGTGAAATGGTTCGCAAAGGTGGGTGTTGATCATTGGATCAGGGCGCGGTAGGCTTCTGCGCCATGAACCGGAAACACTTTCTCGCGCTGGTGACGGCGTTTGCAACATTCACCCTGCTGATCGCGGCGGTTTTGCGTTTGTGGCAGATTTCCACTTACCCACCCGGACCGCACTACGACGAAGCCGCCAATTTGCTGATCGCGCGCAGCGTTGCTTTTGGCGGTGCGCGCTTCTTCCCGATGGTCGAAGCCTATCAGGGGCGCGAAATCCTCTACTACTACCTGAGTGTGCCGCTGCTGACCTTCGTCAGCGACAGTATGTTCAGCCTGCGCGTGTTGAGCGCCTTCTGCAACCTGATCACGATTGCGGCGTCGATAGCGCTCGGTCGAGCGATGTTTCGCGGATCGCGGGGCGTGATCGTCGGCTTGGTGGTCGGCGTTCTGATGACTCTGTCATTTCCGCAGATTTGGCTGGCGCGGCAGGCGTACCGCGCGGTCACGCTGCCGATGATGCAGGCGCTCGCGCTGTTATTTCTGTTTCGGGGTCTTGCCCGCGCTCGCCGTTCCCCTTCTCTCAGGGAGAGGGGGTTAGGGGGTGAGGTTACTTGGGCGCACCGCCGTGCTCCCCTACAACTTGCTGTTGCAGGCGTGCTGGCGGGCGGGGCGGTCTACACCTATAACGCGTCGCGGCTGTTCCCGCTGTGGCTGCTGATCGGGGGAATCGCGCTGCTGCTGTTCGACCGTGCGCATTGGCGACGGCGAATCAAGCAGGGCGCGATCTTTTTCGGCGCGTTAGCGATCACTGCCGCGCCGATGGTGATCTACGCCTTCCAGCGACCGGATGTGTTCTTCGGTCGGCTAGCAGAAGTCACGCAGGCGGATCAATCGGTGACGCTGACGCAGAGCATCATCCTGCACCTAGAGATGTTCTTCATCGCGGGCGATCCTTATTTTCGCTACAACGTCGCCGGCCGACCATATTTCACGCTGCCGGAAGGGGTGCTTCTGCTCGTTGGCATGGTGCTCGCTGCGTATCGCCTGACACGGCGTATTCGTCCGCTGGAGCGCGTCGCCTATTTGCTGGCGCTGCTCTCGCCACTAATGGTGATTCCGAGCGTGATCTCGGTGGGCGGGCTGCCACCAAGTCACATGCGGTCGCTGGGTATGGTGCCGCTGATTTTCGTGTTGGTCGCCGTTGGTGCGGAAGGGGTGATCGGGTGGATACATCTGCGGTATGCCGTGCCGCTACGGACGACTCTATGGGTTGGGGTGCTGGTGATCGGCGGGGCGTTGGTGGGCAAGCTCTATTTCGATTGGGCGAGCAGCGCCGCGCTTTTTTACGAAACCGACGCTGATCTGGCGGCGGCGGCGCGTTGGCTAGGCGATCAGCAGCTTGATCCTAACACATTGGTCTACGTCGCCGCACGTGATAAGGGTCATCCGACCGTCATGATCGCGCCTGTGCCACCCGTGACGTGGATCGGGACAGACAGCCTGTTTCACCCACCAGCAGGTGAAACAGGACTCGTGATCTTCCCGCATAGCGCGCCACCTCCGCCAGATTGGGCGGCGTGGCTTGCCGAAATGGCACTCTCCGGTCTGCCGCTTGCGCCGGACGGCAAACCTGCCTTTCAAGCATTCCGCCTGTCCGGTGATCTGCCTTTGCCGTTGGCAGAGACGACGCTCAGCATCCACGATCAATATCTTCGCTACGCGGGTATGAATGCACCTGTCGTCACGGCAGGGGATGCGGGTGAGGTGGTGATGGCGTGGCAGATCGATGCGCCGCCGCCCTTCAGCGACCTTACGCCGCTGATCCAGCTTGAGGATGGGCACGGCAACATTCTCTATCATGGCGATGCTTATATGGCGGGGACGGATGAATGGCGCGTGGGCGAGACTCTGCTTCAGCGCATCAGCGTGCGCGTCCCGCCAGCGACTCCACCGGGTGATTACGGGCTGAGCGTGGCGTGGGTTGAGCGCTCGACCGATAGCTATCAGCCTTATTTCAATCAACAGGGTGGGGTGGGTGCGGCGTGGGCGAAAATCGGCATGCTGAGGGTGACGCGCCCTAATGCTTTCCCTGATCCCGCTTCGCTGTCGATTGATGTAGGCACGGCGCTTGAGGTTGCGCCGGATGTAACGCTGCTCGGTTGGGACGCGCCGCCCGCGTCGGTTCGTCCCGGCGAAACGCTGCCGATGACCTTTTACTGGCAAGCAGGTGAACATCCTGCATCTTTCACAGCACGGGCGCTGCTCGTCAGCGCAGAAGAAACGACCGAACTTTGGTCAGGCACGCCGATTGACGACCGCTATCCGCCCGATCAGTGGGCGGCGGGCGAGGTGCTGGCAGATAGAGTCGATTGGCAAATTCCGCGCGATCAAGCGGCAGGGAGCTACATGCTGGCGCTCGTGGTCGCAGATCGCCAGATCGCCATAGCGACGGTCGAAATCGCTGGCATCGCGCGCGCGTTTGAAGCGCCTGCTGTTGAGCACATCCTTAATGCTCGATTTGGCGATCAATTGGTTCTGTATGGTTATAACGTGAGTGAATCAGAGGGTAAAATCAATCTTGAATTAATCTGGAAAGCGCAAGATAATATTATAGTAGATTATAAAGTGTTCGTGCATTTGGTTAACCGTGAAGGAATTGTCCTTACACAGCATGATGCAATGCCTCGCACGGATTCATATCCGACCTCGCTCTGGTCTGCTGGCGAATACATCTCTGACCCTTATGAACTGTCCGCTCTTAGCGGTGGTTATGCCCTTCACATCGGCTTATACTCCCCCGAAGATGGGATGCGGTTGCCGCTTCTCGACGATCATGGACAGGTTGTTGGCGATTACGTCGAAATCCTTGATTGAATTCTACAAAGTTCGAAATTGTTTATGGTTTGTTTGTAATATTTATTATATAATACTTCATAAATAATGATTGTGCTTATTAACACTAATCGGTCAATGAACGATTTTCAGTCTGAAAGAGGCTGTTAGGAGCGGGATGGCAGCGGGTAGTGTAGCAAACAGGATGTGCGACCTTCGGCTTGTGGACGACGAGCGCTTTAGCTTGCAAATTGAGGTGTCGCGTTTAGAAGGCTACGTGATGGGGCGGTCTGATGAAGCGACAAATTTCACGCCCGATATTGACTTTGTGGCTTACGCTTCCCGTGAAAAAGGGGTATCTCGGCGTCATGCTGCGCTCATCAGTTTTCATGGCGCGCCACACGTTGTTGACTTATCATCGGTCAATGGCACGTACCTGAATGATAAGCGTTTACCGCCTGATCAACCTATCCCATTAGAACGATTTAATAAATTACGTCTAGGTACGTTAGATATAATTATCATGATATACTAATGAATTTTACTCTGTATTAATTGTGATTGATAGTTTAAACTTTGTTAACCGAAAGCTAG
>JBBSNT010000327.1:0-5082 GCA_038260485.1 Aggregatilineales bacterium
CGATGAATGGCTCGACGTGGCGCTCGGCAATAGAGCCGGGCACATCTATGGGCGCAACACCAACCCGACCGTCGCCGTCTTTGAGGAAAAGCTGCGCCTGCTTGAAGGCGCGGAAGCTGCAACCAGCTTCTCGACAGGCATGGCGGCGATCAGCAACACGCTCTTTACGCTGCTCGCTCCCGGTGACCGCGTCGTCTCGGTCAAGGACACCTACGGCGGCACCAATAAGCTCTACACCGAATTCCTGCCGCGCTTGAATGTGCAGGTCGAGCTCTGCGACACGACCGATCACGACATCATCGAAGCCGAAATCGCGCGAGGCTGCACCGTGCTCTACCTCGAAACGCCGACCAACCCGACGCTCAAGGTGCTGGACTTGGCACGCTTGGCGCGTGCCGGACACGCCGCAGGCGCGGTCGTCGTCGTTGACAACACCTTCGCCACGCCCATCAATTCGAATCCGCTGGCATTGGGCGCTGATCTGGTGCTGCACAGCGCAACCAAGTTTCTCGGCGGTCATGCCGACGCGCTCGGCGGCATCATTTGCGGCTCGAAAGCGCTGGTCGAGCGCGTCTATCACTACCGCGAGATCACCGGCGCGACCCTCGACCCGATGGCGGCGTACCTGCTGCTGCGCGGCATGAAAACGCTGCACCTGCGCATTCGCCAGCAGAATGCCAGCGCGCTGCAAATCGCACAGTTCTTACAGGCGCATCCCTTTATCGAGAGTGTCTTTTATCCCGGTTTGGAGTCGCACGAGGGGCACGAGATCGCCAAGCGCCAGATGCGCGGCTTCGGTGGCGTGCTCAGTTTTACGCTCAAGGGTGATTTCGATACTGTGCGCGCTTTTCTGCCGCGTCTGCGACTGGCGCATCTTGCCGCCAACCTTGGCGCGGTCGAAACGGTCGCCGGACCGCCCGCGACCACCAGCCACGTCGAATGCACGCGCGAGGAACGCGCCGCGATGGGTATCCCCGAAACGCTGATCCGCTACTCGGTCGGCATCGAGGACACCGACGACCTGATTGCGGATTTGCAGCAGGCGCTCGACGCGACGGCGGCTGAAACCCGCTGAATAATCTGAATGGACACGCGTAGGGGTGAACACATAGTTCGCCCCTACGCGTGATGCGCTACTGCAACTTGACCTTAATGGCGATGTCGGTGTCGAACGATGGCAAGGTTAGCTGGACGCTTCCGTCCGCCGCCTCGACAGTTTCCTCGCTGATGACCTCACTGCTGACGGTATCCCAATATTGGACGTGATACGTCCCCGCTTGCAAACCCGGCATGGTGATCAGCGCGCCGTCAATCGACGGGAAGGCGAGGTCGGCAGCGGTGGGCGTTGTGCCTGTCTTGCCTGCCCGCAGCGCGTCACGCAGCGCGTGGTTATACGCCTGTTGCAGTCCTGATTGACTGTAGTCGCGGTTGACCACCCATAGCAGAGCAGTACCGTCCGCTTGCAAGCCGTAGATGCGGGCGCGCGCCCGTTCCGCGAAGGCAGCGCTGGTTGGCTGCCAGTCGTGCGCCGCGAGGTCTTCGTCACGGAAGAATGCGGCAACGCCCGTGTATTGATAGTACATGTCGAGCGGATCGACGTAGGTATCCCACCACCACATCATGCCCGTACCCGCCGCGCCATCCATCGGCGCGCTCCATAAGCCTTGATGCATCAATAAGCCCGACGTATCAATCTCGGTAGGGCTGCCGAATTCGCCCATCAGGAACGGCTTGTCGGGATAGGTTTGCAGCCACGCCGCGATGTCAGACGAGAAGGTGCCGAGCAGGTCATCCATGTCGTAGAGGTGATTCTGCACGAAATCGATGCTGTCCTGCCCCCACACGCGCGTATCCGCTTGCGGAGAACCGGAGTGCGTGATCAAGTGGTGGTAGGGGTCGAGCGAACTCAGGTAAGCGGCGCTCTGCCGAATCCAAGGTTCAAGCAGGTCAGTGTTGACCAGCGGTGTCCAGTTGATCTCGTTCCACCACTCCCACGCCATGATATTCGGTGAATAGCCCCAGCGCGCCGCGATATAGCGCAGCCGCTGATGCCACAGCCGAATCGCTTCGGGATTGGTGGCGAATTCTGCCGGAGTCTGGAGCGGACCACTGTTAGCGGCGTTATAAGGGTTGCTCGCCCATTCAGGGTTGGTCGCCTCATTGAACTGCCCGTGATTGATCAGCGTCAGCATGATGTACACGTCCCGATCTGCCGCCATATTCAGCAGTTGATCGAGTTCGAACGCCTGTGCCTGCCGCTTATCGTAATTGCCTAGCCCCGTGTCCAGCCACTCAATGCCGAAGCCCCATGACGCCATCCACACGCGAATCCAGTTGCCGCCTGCTGCTGCCAGCGGGTCGATCCACTTCGGATAGTCAGCCAGCGGGTTACCATTCGACCAACCCATATCCTCACCGACTGGAAAATAGGGTGTGCCATTATCGAAGGCGAAATAGTGCGGATTACGTTGATCGACGCGAACGAAACCGGGGTTATCTGACGCGGCGACGGTGAATGTCCCCCGTGAACTGCGCGTTGTCCCGCTCAGCGTTGTCGCCAGCACTTGATAGCCGTATTCGCCCGTCTCGGCAGGCGTGAAGCGCACGCGCCACGACCAGTCATTAGTCGGCGTGATCGCGCTTCCACTTAGCCTGTAATCGCGGTAGTAGAAGCCGGGCACGATGATCGTGTCGCCCGACGGTGTCGTGAAACGCCCATCGACGCGAATGTCGCTCGGATCGTAGGGATTGTTGAAGGTTGCGTCGATGTCCGCGACCAGTTCAACTTTTTCGTACAGCCGTGCGTTCTCGTCTAGCAGCGCCACCGAATTGATTGCGTTGACCTGCGCCGTTGTTGGGTCAGGCGATGGGGTGGGAGCAGCGCCCTCATTCATTGATATGGTTTCCATAGGATTCACCAGCCGCACGTTGTCGATCAGGATTTGCCCGTCGAAGGCGGTCGCGCTCGTGCCGACCTTGACGCCGTACTCGTGCAGCGCGCTCACGTCACCGAGCGTGCTCAGGTCGGCGCTGACGGTCGTCCACTCGCCCGGATTTAGCGGAATGTCGGCGCTGTTCGCCCATGTCCAATCTGCACCCGTCTTAGCGAAAATCTGCGCGAGGAAGCTGTCCGCGCCTTCGGGGATATACACGTCAATCGCGATTTGACTCGCTGCTGACCAATCCGCGCCGCCATCAAGATCGACGTAAGCGCCCGCTTCGTTCCACTCCGTGCCGCTGAAAGACGCCGTAATCGCCAGCGATTGCGATCCATCGGTCGCGTCATCGCTGCTCACGTCCATGTTTTTGCCGCCCGCCCAGTAATCTGCCAGCGTCCAGCCTTCGGTGTTATCCTCGAAGCTGTTGAGCAGGCTTGCGCTGCTGGCAGTTCCGGTTGGCGCAGAGTCGGTCGTGGCTTCGACTGCTGCGGCGAAATCGGCTGGCTGCGTTTCCAACACGGAATTGGCGTTTTCAGCGGCAATTCCGTTGACCTCGAACTCGAACAGCGAGAAGCCCCACTCTGACCCCCGCTTGATGCCGTTGAAGCGTACGTAGCGCGCATTGATCGGGTCGTCGAGCGTCACGTCGTCGATCTGCCCATCGCCCGCGACTTCGCTGTAAGCGGTTTGCCACTGGCTGCCATCCCAATACTGGATGTCGTACTGTGCTCCGTAAGCGGCTTCCCAGCGCAGTACAAATTGGCTGATGGTGTAGACGCTGCTGAGATCAACGGCGAGCCACTGACGGTCCTCGTAAGTGGTTGACCAGCGAGTCGTGTCCAACCCATCGAGGGCGTAGCTGGCAGGGTAGGCGCTGCTTTCTTCGCTTGACGCGACCGCCGTCTTGCCGAGTGCGACGTTGCCCTGATTCGGATCGACCAACTGGACTACGAATCCGGTGTGGCTGGTATGTCCGGCGGCGTCGGTCGCCGTGACTTCGAGCGCCGACGAACCAATACTGCCCGTCGGGAACGCCAGCGAGAGCATTCCGTCGTCACTGATGGTCGCTTCGACCAGTTCCGGCTTGGCGTTCTTGCTGACTTCAAAGGTCAGGTCTTGTCCTTCGGCGTCGGTGAACACCGTGTTAAGATCGACGTAATTGGCTTGAGCCGCCGTGTCGAACGGCAGGATAGCGTTGGCAATCGTCTGCGCGACCACCGGAATGAAGTCGATGTCGCCAATATCGATGCCGACGTGTTCCGGCGCGAGGTTGTTGACGCGCAGGATTCCCGGCGTCGCGTCCAGCATCTTGCCGAAATCGCTCTCGTAGAATGTCCATGCCAGCGCGCCCGCATAGCCGTTGTCGAGCAGAAATTGATACGTTTCCATGCTGTTGCGCTGCGGGAAGCCTGCCGCACGGTTCGGTGCGGCTTTCGCCGGAAATTCGCCCACGATCAGCGGCTTGTCGAGTTCCCAGTACGAGAAGGGATGGGCAAAAGGCGAGAGAGTCGCCCCGAAGTTGTCGGGGTAATAGTGGACTTGGTAGAAGTCCAGCGTGCCATCGGGATCGCCGCCCGCCGCGACCAACTCGGCGTCGGTGTAGTAATTCTTCAGCCCGCCAACGTCGGTCAGTGCCCGCATACTCCACGTCCCGTTCGTCACCAGTACGTCGGGATCAGCACGGTGGATCGCGCCCGACAGCAGGTTAACGAACTGCTGGATCGAGTGCATATCCGTCAGTTCATCCGTCCAGCCATTGAAATCGGTGGTCGTGCCTTCTGGCTCGTTGAAGATTTCCCACGCGACAATCGCGGGATGCCCCTTGAGCGCCGTCACCAGCGGGACGAGCGCGTTGTCGATATATGCCTGCGTGTAGGCAGGGTCTTCGATCATCTGGCGGTTGGCTTCGGTTGGCACGCCTTGCTGATCGTTCATCATGTCGTGCGACCAGAGCGTCGGCATCAGCAGTACGCCACGCTCGTAAGCGAGGTCTGCCGCGCGTTGCAAGTTCTCGATGTCGTGTTCGCCTAAGCCAGTGACTTTGCCGTCGTCACCATAGATCGGGCTGGCGCTGCCGTTCGTGTGCAGCCACCAACGCAGCGTATTGCCATGCGCTTCCTTGATTGCGTCGAGCACGGCGACG
>JBBSNT010000328.1:0-5064 GCA_038260485.1 Aggregatilineales bacterium
GCGATCACAGGCAATACATGGAGCGCCATCGGCGCGAATGCCGACAACATCAAGAATGACGACGATATTCGCGTGCGTTTCCGTATGGTATCGAACGGGTCTCCGCGCGGCGACGGCGTTTACGTCGATAACATCTCCATCAACGATGCGCCAAGCACAGTCCATAAGCTCTGGACGCCGGGCAGCAGCACTAACGGCACGCTGATCGACAATATTGAGCAAGCGATACCGATTGGTGGGCAGTGGCAAGATCGATGGATCCCGTCCGGCAATTGGGGCGAGATTTACAACGTGCCGGGCAGCACGTACAACGGCTCGACGATGTCGCTGACCGACGACCCGGATACGAACAGTTCCAAGACCGGGACAAGCGATTACACGTCGTCAACGCTCGAATTGATCCCGATCCTCGACCTGACGAATACCAACGCCAGCGATAGACCGATCATGTACTTCTGGACACGCTACCAAATCGCCAGTAATGCCGAGTTCAGGGTCGAGATCGCTCAGGAAGACACGACGAGTTCCGGTCAGGGACCGAACAAGATCGGGGGCTGGACGGCGTGGACAAAGCAGGGGCTGATGGTTGGGGACGTGCCGACCAATAATGTGCTCACGGGTACGGAAGTGGTCACTTGGCTGCACGGGCAGGTCAACTTGGCAAGCTACGTGGGTCACCGCATCCGCGTGCGCTTCGTCTACGACGTTCCGAGCGTAACAGCATCGAGTGATACCACAGGGATCATTCTGGACGATATCGCCTTCACCTTCGGACCAAATCAGATCGCCCTGCCCTTCACGGACAGCGCGCAATCGACTTCGAACTGGGTTGCTGAAGGCATTTGGGGCTTGGGCAAAGATGCCTACGTCGGCACAGGCGGAAACGCCGACATCTTTGGCGCAACGACGTGGACGGGCACATTCTTCAATTGCAGCTGTTCCAACGGCGTCAGCGGCGGCGTCTATAACGCTGCCAACGATACCTACCAGATCAAGCTGGACACCAACACGAACTACCTGCCCGGCGATCCGGCGGTTCAGACAGGACCGAAAATTGGCCCCTTGAACTCGACCGAGATCGATTACGATTGGGGCTATGGGGTGCCTTTCGGTCTTGATAGCAGCTATCAAGATCACTTCGTCGCCCGCTGGACACGCCAAGTCACACTAGTTCCCGGAACGTATACCTTCCGCACCATCTCGGATGACGGTATCCGCCTGCTGATCTCGGACACGACAGATACGGTCGGAACAGCGCCCATATCCGGCAAGCCGCTGGAAGGCTACATCATCAACAATTGGACGAATCACGGAGCATACCTCGACACCGGAGTCTTGACCGTCACCGGCAGCAGTCCGATTGTTCGTACGCTCACACTGGAATTCTACGAAGCCGGCGGCGGCGCAGTCGCTAAGCTGCGTGCCACATCAACCAGCTACTCATTCACGGACAGCCCGAATACCCCAAGCGGTGGTTCCTTCACAACCGTCAATTCGGTTTATCCGGGCAACTCGTCGCTGATCCTTAACGGCTATTTCAACCTTGTGGGCAGCCCGAATACGCCTAAGCTGTCCTACAAGGCGCTCTACAACTTGCCCGGCAGTAACATCTTCCGGTCAGAATACTCGATTGACGGCGGCTTTACGTGGACAACCTTAGACACAATCCAGAACTCCACGCGGGTACTCTCGGCTTTAACGGATTGGCAACAGCGAGGATCGTTCACGCTGCCGCAGCAGAACAACGTGATGATCCGCTTCCGGCTCGACACGCGCGGCGCTGGATCGTCTGGTGACGGCATCTACATCGCAGACATTAACGTCCTGAATTAAAGCAGCATCAGGATCAAGTCAGGCGCGGGTTTCGTGGATAAGCACGAAGCCCGCGCCTCTTTTTATAAGCGAATGAGATCTCGCCGATGTCATCCATAGCCGAAGCCCGGTTATGCTGCTAAACTAGGCATATCCTGTCCGTCAAAGCTTGAGGAAATTGGAGCGTGACCTCCAGAAAACGTCCCGGTGTACTCTTTACTCTGGTCGGTCCTGCTGGCGCTGGTAAAAACCGCCTGATGAAGTACGTCCTCGAGCGAACACCATTACGCCAGCTTCCCACGGCGACAACGCGCGCCATCCGCACCGACGAGCAGGAGGGGCGCGAACACCTCTATGTCTCGACCGAAGCATTCCAGCGCATGATCGACACGGGCGAACTGCTCGAACATCAAATCATTCACGAGAAGCTGTATGGAATGCCGCTCGCGGCAGTTGAAGCGGCGCTCGATTCCGGCGAAGCGATTGTCGCAGACATCGAGGTATTAGGCGCGTCGCGGGCGCAGACTGCCTACCCCGACAACGTTGTCTGCGTTTTCATCGAGCCACCGTCGATTGGCATCCTCATCGAGCGGATGCGCGAACGCAATGAGAGCAATGCCGAGATCGGCAAGCGGCTCTTGCGCGTACCGATGGAACTCGCCTACGCGCCTGAATGCGACTACGTGATCCTCAACGACGACTTTGATCAAGCCGCTCAGCGCCTTTACGAGATCGTCACGAAGGAACTCTACCGCGAACCGCAGGACGAGCACCTCGCAGTGGTAGAAGCCGGTCAGCCCCACAGCTACACCTTTGCCTACGTCGTCCGCATCGTCCCCATTTTCGGCGCTGAGACGCTCCAATGTGACTCTGACGTGCCTTCGGCGCAGTTCAACCCTGACGAACTCCCCCACAGCGCGGCGCTGCGGCTCTTGCACGACACGCTGGGCGTTGAGGTGCGTGAAGACGCGCTGATCTACGGCGATCAACCGGATGGCAGCTATCTGCCACCGCTGTCGCTGGATTACACGGACGACGGCAGCGAAAGGATCACCTACACCTACGGCTATAAACTCGCTGCGCGCCTTGCGCCGCGCGATGGTTGGCGGTGGACGTCATTGTCCGAAACACCGCTGATCGCCGCGCTGCAAAACGCCGCACTTGAAGGGGATGGCAGACCATGACCGTCGCCAAGCTGTACCAGCAAGAAGGCGCAGCACTGGCGGGAGATGGCATTCCGCTGCACTTTGGCGACCCGCAACGCGAATACGCCGCCGCACTTGAAGCCGCAGTGATCATGGATCGCTCGCACGAAGGGCGCTTCGAGATCAGCGGGCGCGACCGTATCGACCTGATGCACCGCATCTCGACCAACGATCTGCTTTCGCTGGGCGAAGGCGAAGGTCGTTCGACGATTTTCACCAATGCCAACGCCCGCATCATCGACCGGGCGCTGGTGTTCAATCACGGGGATCGAGCGCTCGTCATCACCGAACCGGGACGCGGCGAAAGCTTACGGCGCTATCTTCAGCGCAACATCTTCTTCAACGACGACGCACAGATTCACGACCTCACGGAATCGACCCGTCAATTCGTGCTGCATGGACTGACAGCAGGTGAGATCGCCGCACAATTCGCGCCCCAACTCGCCGTGATGCACAGCACTAGTGCAGAGATCGCCGGAGCGACCGTCATCGTCATCCGCGATCAAGCTCTGAACGGTGAGCACTATCGCTTGATTGTGCCGGAGGCACAGGCGGCAGAGATTTGGTCAACGCTGCTCGCTATGGACGCAGCAAGCGAGTTAATGCCGGCTGGATCGCTCACCTACAATACGCTGCGCATTCGCGCCGGACATCCCGGCAGCGGGCATGAACTCAGCACGGATTATCTGCCGCTTGAAGTCGGCTTGTGGAATGACATCAGTTTCACGAAAGGCTGCTATACCGGACAGGAGATTATTGCCCGTATGGAGAGCCGGGGGCGGCTCGCGAAGGTGCTGGTGATGCTGCAACTCGACTCAGCCGTCGAAGCACCCGCATCCATCAGCGCTGACGGGCGCGAGATCGGGGTGTTGACCAGCAGCGTCAGCACGCCCGACGGCGAAAATCTCGGGATTGGGGTGGTGAAAGTCGCCTCAGTACAGCCGGGAGCATCGGTCAGTATCGCGGGCATTGGCGCGACGATTAGGGGCTTCGCCGGGTCGCCACCGCCTTACATCAGCGAAGCATAACCCTGAATCAGGGGACTTTCGGCGGCGGGCTGTCGAAGAAAAGCTGCCACCATAACACCCAGCTTGGTGCTTGAACGGGAACCGTCTGCACGGCGTTGAGGTTCACGGGCGAAATCGGTATCGCATTCACGTCCGCGCCCGAAGGCACAGGGATCACAAGCGTTTCGCCGTTACGCAGCATTTTGCCGTCGTCGTGCGCCCACTGCTCGACGTAGGCGTCGCTCAGCACGTAATCACGCTGTGCCGTGAGCGTCGCCTGATCGACCTTCAACTGCCCGATCTCCGTGCTCACAAGTTTGTAGGCTTCCTGAAGCGGCTGCCCGTTGGTGATACGGGTGCTGAAGTTGATCGCAAGGATCAAGCCAATCGACAGAATGGCGGCGAACATGACCTGCACGCTCGAAATCTGTCCGCCGCTGCGCTTGCGTGTTTGATCCCGCTTCGGCTTGTCCTGCATCTGCTCCACCTAATTCCCTCGTTCTATAAGACAGCCCTATTATAGCCACGACCACCGCAGTGGAGATAATAAAAAAGACTCAGGGGTTGCCTGAGTCTTTGTGCCGAAGGTGGGAGTCGAACCCACACTCCCTTGCGAGAACTACGCCCTGAACGTAGCGCGTCTGCCAATTCCGCCACTCCGGCGTGGAGTAAATGAATTCTAGCAGAGAAAGCACCGCTGTCAATACATATTTGCCGAAATCGGCGTGCTATAATGCGAGGCGCAATCGCTCGAATGGCTTAGAGGAAACCTGTGAAATTTTTGCGACTTGCCACCCCCTTCTTCATACTGATTTGTACTTTCCTCACGGTTTACGCCCAAAGCGCACAAGTCACTGCCGAGGCGCTCGGTCAAGCGAATTTACGCGCCAGCGCCGATGTGAGTTCTGAACTGCGCGGCGAGATCACCAGCGGCACGCGCTACCCGGTGATCGGGCGCAGTGAGTTGTATCCATGGGTGCTGTTGGCTGACCCGGCGACAAAACAGCCGCTCGGATGGGTCTTTAACGACCTGCTCGACC
>JBBSNT010000329.1:0-5059 GCA_038260485.1 Aggregatilineales bacterium
ATGCTGCCGTCATCGCGCCGACGCCCGCCGCCAGCCCGCCGACAAGTCCTAACACTAGCCCACCGCAGGCGTTAATCACCGCGTAGATGATCAGATAAATCGCCGTCCAACGGATGATCGACTTGCGGCTGACTCCGCTCAAAAATTGATCCAACATGTCCTTTAACCCTTAATCTACTCGCCTCTTTATTAAGTCGCCGTAACAGCGGGAAAAAGGTCGCAATCACCTGATCGCTAATCGCCCGCTTGTTCCGCCTCGATTTCCAACGGGATAGTGAAGTGGAAAGTCGTGCCGACGCCGAGTTCGCTTTCGACCCAAACGTCGCCGCCGTGCGCCTGAATGATTCCGCGCGTGATGGTCAAGCCCAAGCCCGTCCCCGGCTGTTCGCGGGTGAGCGGGTTCTCGCTGCGGAAGTAAGGCGTAAACAGCTTGTTGAGGTCTTCTTCGCTCATACCGATGCCGGTGTCAGTCACGCTGACGTGAAGCTGAGGCGGCAGCAGCCGCCCTTTATTGTCGCGCGGGGTAGTATTGACCACCGCACTAATGCGAATCACGCCGTCTTCAGGCGTGTATTTGTGGGCGTTGCTGATCATGTTGGTCAGCACCTGAATCAAGCGATTCTGGTCGGCGTGAATCAGCGGCAGGTCTTCGTCCATCTTCAATTCAAGTGTCTGCCCCTTGTCACTGATCTGCCGTTCGAACGGGCGCAGCGTTTCTTCGAGCGCCTTATGGAAATCGACCGGAGACAGGATCATGCGCATATTATCCGTTTGCAGCTTGGTCACATCGTTCAAGTCGCTGACGAGCGTATTCATGCGCTGCGCGTTGAAACGGATCGTGCCGAGGAAGTTCTTCTGCTGCTCGCTCATTTCGCCAACCGCGCCCTTGAGCAGCACGTCCGAGTAACCCTGAATCGACGTAAGCGGGTTCTTGAGTTCGTGCGCGACAAACGAGACAAACTCGCTCTTGGACTGGTTCGCGCGGGTGAGTTCAGCGTAAAGCTGCGCGTTGGCGATGGCGATACTGGCATGTTCGGTCAGCCGCTGCAAGAACGGCATGTCCGCCAAGCGCAAGCGCGGCTCTTGGTTGGTTTCGAGCACGATAATCGCGTTGACTGCGCCGCCGGAGAGCATTGGCAGCGTGATCTGGCTCATGCCCCCGCGCAAGCTGGGGATATAATTCGGGTCAATGCTCACGTCAGGCACAAGGTCAGGCTGGCGCGTCCGCAGCACACGGCTGACGATCCCGCGATCCAGCGGGTATGCCGTACCTTCCGCACCCAAGGGCAGATCGTCCTCGCCGTAGCCGATCTTGGCGATTATCTCCAGATGCACCGGCTCACCCACGACCACGCCGAGGAAACCCGCTTCTGCGCTCGTGTTCTCCAGCGCCCAGTGCAGCGAAATCTCCGCGACTTTGGCAAGGTCGAGCGAGCGGTTCAGTTCAACGTCGATTCGTTCGAGCATCTCCAACTCACCCACGCGCTCGGAAAGCTGGAAGTCAGTCAGTTGGAACAGGCGCGCGTTCTCGATAGCGACCGCCGCCTGCCCCGCGAACGCGGTCAGCAGGTCGAGGTCGTCGCGGTTGAAGATCGTACCCGTCTGCTTGTTGAGCACTTCCAGCACCCCAATGACGCGGTTCTGCGTCATCAGCGGCACGGCAAGCACCGTCGTCGTGTGGAACTGCCCCTTATTGAGTTCACCCCCCCAACGCGGGTCGCTGCCTGCGTCGTTGACGATCACGGGCTTGCCCGTCGCCGCCACTTCACCGACCAAGCCGCGCCCTGCTTGCAGATGAGAGCCTAAGACTTCTTCTCCCGACCCGCCAATAGCCACCTTGAATTCGAGATCGCCTGATCCATCATCGACCGTCAGCAGCAGTGATCCAGCTTGTGCGCCGAGAATGTCGGTCGCGCTGGCGGTGATCAGTTGCAGCAGACGTTCAAGGTCAAGCTCGGCGGCGACGATCTGCTGCGTGATGGCGTTCAGGGCAGTAAGCTGGCGCGCGCGCGCATTCGTTTCCGCGAACAGGCGGGCTTTATCGAGCGATGTCGCCGCCATTGCCCCAATGTCAGTGAAAATCTTGCGCTGGTCGTCGCGGTAAACGCGACCGGACTGTGTCGCCCCGACCGCCATCATGCCGATGGTGCGCGACCCTGCCAGCAGCGGGACGCCCATCCAACCGTGCAGTTCAGCATCCTCATCGCCCAACGACCCGCCGCGATCCGCCAGCGTTTGAGCGTAATCCGTGACAACCAACGGCTGACCGCTGCGAATAACCTCGCTGAACAGGTCGTTGCCCATGTTCCAGCGCCGATTCTCCCTTTCGGTGTAGCGTTCGCCGCCTTCGAGGAAGAAGGCGAAGTAGATTTCATTGGCTACGGCGTCGCGCAGCGTGATGTAAAAATGCGTCGCGTCGATCAAGCGATAAGTCTGCGCGTAGATCAGTTCAAGCAAGTCATCTAAGCCGAGCGTAAAGTTGACCGCTTGGCTGACTTGGCTGAGCACGTCGAGTTCACGAACGCGATGTTCCAGCGCTTCGACAACCTGCGCGCGTTCAACCGCGACGCTGATTTGTGTCGTCAGCGATTGAACGAAGCGCAGTTCCTCAACCGTGTAGCGCCCGGCTGTCGTGGTGCTCATCGAGCGCGGCGGCGCAATGCAGACGAAGCCGATCAAACGGTTCGCGCCGCGCATCCCGACCAGCACCGTCGCCTTGAGCAGCAGCAGTCGGGATCGCTCCGCAATCGCCGCCGGATTCCACGGCTGCCCCGGTTCGAGGTAGAGCATCCCCTCGCCCGTCGCCAACTGCGCGACCAGCGTGCTGTCCGGCGTGAAACGCACGTCTGTTCCAGCAGCAACGTAATCACCACTCTGACGATCCGACAAAAAGACAAAGATTTGCGTCGGCAGCAGGGTTTGGCTTAATTCAGCACGGTACGCGCCCAAAATGTCGCTGAATTCGACCAATGAGCTGAGGCGCTGCCCGAAATTTTCAACACTGGTCTGGTAGTTAATACGTTTGCGGAAGTAAATCTCGTCGATGCGCGCCTGTAAGCGCGTGCGCACCGGCACGAACAGCACCGCCATCAAGAAGATCAAGATCGCCAGCAGGATCGGGTTACTCGGTCCAATCGCCTCGCCCACAATCAGCGCGGCGCTAAAGACCAGCAAGAAATAGCCGATCAGCAGCGCCGACAGCATGATCAGGTAAGTGATCCCCTGACTGATGATGCGGTCGGTATCGAGCGAGCGGTACTGAAGCACCGCATACGCCATGCTCAGCGGCGGCAAGATAAAGAACGGCATCGCCGCTGACGTGTTGAACGTGATCGGGGTCGCGCCTACAACCGGGCGCAGCGCAAGGTCGATCAACCAGAGCGCCACGACCGCCAGCGCCAAGAGCACGCCGATCAAGACCGTATTGACCTGATCGCGCACCGAGATCAGCGCCGCGCTGCTCCGCCTCCGCAGCAATACCCCGACGAAAATAATCAAGCCCGCGACCGCTGCCAGCGGCGCGAGCCAGTCCGCCGTCACCGCAGCCTGCGGCGATGGCGGGTTCATGTAGATCATCAGGATCAGCGCCGCGATCAACCAGCTAGCGACCAGCGGCACATACTGAATTCCGGGACGGCGGTAGATCACCGGCAGCTTGATCGGGAATAGAAAAGCGGTCATCACGAACGCGCCACCGCCTAGACTAGTGGCGATGATCCAGAACGGGGACAGCGTAAAGGTCGTATTCAAGTCGAACAGACCGGCGCTAAAGATGCCAATCATCAGGCAAACAACGGCGACCACCTGCGCGGTTTGCTTGAACCGGCGCAGCGCAATCAAGAGGATGCCAATCGAAATCGAGACGATGGCGGACACATAGGGGATGACAAAATCGGCGAGGAAATCGGCGTCTGGGAAGCGCATCAACGGAAGCCGCACGCCACAGCGCGCGATGTCGTTCTCGGTTGGGCTGCAGACTTCCGTTCCGACCTGCTCCAAGACGCCGTCGACGGCGAGGCGCTCAAAGTCCACGCTGATCGTATCGCCGGGTTGGAGCGTGCTCAACAGGGTGGCAAATTCAGCATCCGCCTGCTCAAACGCCGTCGAGAAAGTCTCGCCGTTGATGGCAGTAATGTGATCGCCGCGCTGCAAACCCACGCTCAAGCCTGACCAACTCGCTGGGTCAACCGGCACGCTGCCGTCAACCGTCAGCGTGCGGGTCACCAGCGCGCCGATGAACGGCTGACTGCGCCATTGGAGAGCTTGGGCAAGATACACGACTGCCACCAACACGACGACGACTGCGGTCGCGGTCGTTAACCAGAAACCAATGCGTCCTTCCGCCTGATCCGCTACTGGGGGAAACCAGCGGCTCGCGGTAATGCGGCTCGTGTCGGATGTCGCGCTCATGAGGCTGTTCTCATTCCGTAATAGCACTGCTTCAACTATACCATAGCGTCGATTATTTGCTGCCTTGTCTTCGGCTAGAATCGCGTTTGCGACGTGGGAAGGTCATCGGCTTTCTGTTATAATTGGTTGATAGATGTTTTAAGCTGCGCGGAAGGTT
Organism: Aggregatilineales bacterium; assembly: GCA_038260485.1. Taxonomy (GTDB): domain Bacteria; phylum Chloroflexota; class Anaerolineae; order Aggregatilineales; family Phototrophicaceae; genus Flexifilum. The sequence goes on from JBBSNT010000329.1 coordinate 4,568, forward strand.
GCCCCACAGGGAATAGCATGGTCACAGGACAGGCTGTACGAGTGCTAATCGCCAAGCCCGGTTTGGATGGTCACGACCGGGGTGCAAAAGTGATCGCACGGGCGCTGCGTGACGCCGGCATGGAAGTTATCTATACCGGGCTGCGCCAGACGCCAGAAATGATCGCCGAAGCCGCGCTGCAAGAAGATGTGGACGTCGTCGGGCTAAGCATCCTTAGCGGTGCGCATCTGGCACTTGTGCCGCGCATCCGTGAAGTGCTCGACAGCAGCGGACTCAACGACGTGCCGCTGATCCTCGGCGGGATCATCCCGGACGAGGATAAAGCTAAGCTGACCGATATGGGTGTCGCCGGAATTTTCGGACCGGGCACGAACACCGACGACATCGCCGTGTTCATTCGCCAATTGGTGGACGCAAAGCACAACGCATGATCGAGTTGGTCGAGGGGCTTCTGAGTGGCAACCGTCGCGCGCTGGCGCGGCTGCTGACCGC
>JBBSNT010000330.1:0-5058 GCA_038260485.1 Aggregatilineales bacterium
CTGCTGCTGGCGGTGGTGCTTGGCAATCTCGATACGCCGCATGTCTTTTTGACGGCGGTCGCGCAGGCGGGCGGCTACGCGCAGTCGTCGGGGATTCAGGATTATTTCGTCCGTCAATACACGCAGGAACACGGCGCGCCACCCGGTGATGTGGCAATGTTCGACATCATGCAGGAAGCGCAGAATCCGAGCATCTTCGAGCAGATTGGCTATCAGATCAGCGATACCGCACAGATGATCACCAGCGTTTTGAGCGGGTTTAGCAAGATGCTGAGCGGGCAGGAAATCTACGTGAGCGCGGAACGCTGGTTCTGGGGTCCGACGCGCGTGATCACCGAAATTCCCAACGTGGGCGGTTACGCGATCAACGAGATGCCCGCCTTCACCTACATCTATGGCGACATGCACGCCCATATGATCGCCATGCCGATCCAGTTGGCGATTATGGGCTTCCTCCTCAATGAGATTCTGCTGGCGGGTATCGACAAACGCCGTCGCGTGATCACGGTGCTGGCGCTGGCGCTGCTGGGTATTTACGTAGGGATGCTGCGCGCCACCAATACGTGGGACTGGATCACGTTTATGCTGCTGAGCGGCGTGGGCTTGGTGTTCGCATGGTGGCTGGCGCAAGTCGCACGGTATCCGGCGCGGTCATTCTTCAGGCGCTTGACACGGCGGTCGCTGCTCGACCTCGCGTGGTACGCGGGCGGCTTCCTCGTCTTCAGCTTCATTGCTGTGCTGCCATATACATCCTGGTTTGCGTCGGGTTACAACAGCGTGAGCCTCTGGCACGACGCTAAAACGCCGATCTGGGCGTATCTCGACATTCACGGACTGTTCATCTTCCTCGTGTTTTCGTTGTTGGTATGGGAGACGGCGCGCTGGCTGCGTTCGATCTACGTGCGGTCGCTGCGCGGGACGTGGCTGGTGCTGATCACGGGCGTGATCATCGTCGGGCTGCTGCTGTTGGGCGCGTTGGTGCTGACGCTGGCAAGCTATCAAGTGGCGTTGATCGTGGTGCCGCTGTTGGTCTGGATTGCGATCCTCTTCTTCCGGCGTGGGCAGTCACGGATGATGCAGTTTGTGCTGCTGCTGGCGGGGCTGGCGCTCAGTTTGACGCTTGGCGTCGAGTTCGTCGTGCTTTCCGGCGACATCGGGCGGCAGAATACGGTCTTTAAGTTCTACATTCAGGCGTGGCTGTTGTTCAGCGTGGTCGGGGGCGCGGCGTTCGCGTGGCTGATCAGCGCGGTGGATCACTGGCGTGGTGTAGTCAGAACCGCGTGGCTGTTCGTGATCGTCATCCTCGTCGGGGCTGCTTCGCTGTTCCCGATTATGGCGACGCGGGGCAAGGCGGTTTTCCGGTTTGACACGCAGGCAGCGCTGACGCTCAACGGCATGGATTACATGGAATATGCCTCGCAGAGCGAAGGCAGTAACGACATTCGCGCTATCGACCCCGCGCTGACGACCTTCCCGCTTTCGGAAGATTACGACATGATCCGCTGGTTGCAGGAAAATGTGCAAGGCACGCCTGTGATCATGGAAGGGCTGAGCGACGACACGCAGTATCACTGGAACGCCCGTATCTCGATCAACACCGGGCTGCCCGCCGTGATCGGCTGGAATTTTCACCAGAAGCAGCAGCGGGCGGTTGAACCGATGGGGCAGATTGTCGATTCGCGCAGCGCCAACGTGAACGCCTTCTATCAGACGACGAGTATTGGCACGGCGTGGGATTTGCTGCGCTTTTACGACGTGCGCTATGTGATCGTCGGCGGGTTGGAACACGCCTATTACCAATCCGATGGGCTGGCGAAGTTCGATCAGATGGTTGATGCGGGACTGCTGGAGGTTGTGTTCCACGAAGGCAACTCGGTGATTTACCGCGTTAACCAAGACGCACAAATGAGTGAGCAAGGGTAGAGACTGACGTTATGCTGTTTGATTGGCTTTCGCGCGAGGGTGGGATTGTTCTAAGCTGGTGGCTGCTGGTGTCGCTAGCGGGCGTGGCGGCGCTGCCGCTGTGTTTGCGACTGCTGGGCGGGCTGCCGGATCGCGGGTACACCTTTGCTCGCGCGGCGGGGCTGCTGCTGGTGGGCTTCGTCTTCTGGCTGCTGTCGAGCTTCGGCTTTCTGGACAACACGACCGGTAGTATGGTGCTGGCGTGGGTGATCGTGCTGATTGTGGGGCTGATGCTCTACTTCGCGGGCGGGCGTGGCGCTCAAGATCGGGAGCGTATCGACCTGCGGGCGTGGTGGCGTGAAAATAGCCGCGTCGTGATCGTTGGCGAAGTCCTGTTTTTCGTGCTGCTGTTCGGCTGGTCAATCGTGCGCGCCTACCAGAATAACTTGATCGGCACGGAGAAGGCGATGGAACTCGCCTTCTTGAGTTCAACCATGCGCAGCCCGACGTTTCCACCCGCTGACCCTTGGCTTTCCGGTTACGCGATCAGTTACTACTACTTCGGCTACGTGATCATGGCGATGCTCTCGATGTTGAGCGGCGTGATCAGCACGATCGGCTTCGGCATGACGACGGCGCTGTTGGTCGCGCTGACGGGCTTAGGCGCGTTCGGCGTGATTTACAACCTTGTGCGCTCGCGGGCAGCCAATGCCTTAGCACAGGCTATTCCCTCGCGCAGGGTTGCTCTCGGCGCGGGGCTGCTGGCGACGCTTTTCGTCGTGTTCATGGGTAACTTTCAACTGCCGCTGGTCGAACTGCCGTATCGCACGGGTGCGGCTTCGACGGGCTACCTGCAATTGTGGAACGAGAATGATCTTCAGACGCCGCTAGCAGACGGGATGGGTAGCAGTGACCTTGCCGACTGGAGCAGTCGAGGCTGGTGGTGGTGGCACAGCGCGCGCGTGATCAGCGACCGCAATCTGAACGGCGTTCACAGCGAAGTGATCGACGAGTTTCCGCAGTTCAGCTTCTTGCTGGCAGATAATCACCCGCACGTCTTGGCGCTGCCGTTTGTGCTGCTGGCGTTGGGGCTGTCACTCAATACGCTGCTGGTGCGACGGCGTCCGAATGGTTTCGAGATCGTCTTTGCTGGCTTGTGCTTTGGTGGGTTGATCTTCCTCAACACGTGGGATGGTCCGATTTATCTGATCATTTTTCTGGGTGCGGAAGCGCTGCGCCGCTTGATTGCCAACCCTGAAGGGCGCTTGCGGCGGGGAGATTGGGCTGCGCTGGTGCTGCTGGGCTTTGAACTGCTGGTGCTAGCGCTGGTGTTCTACCTGCCGTTCATCGTGGCATTTCGGTCACAAGCGGCGGGAATCGCGCCCAATCTGCTCAACCCGACCATGCCGGGGCAGTTCTTTTTGATGTTTGGTCCGTTCATCCTGCTGATCGCGCCATTCCTTGCCTTTGAAGCGTGGCGTTCTGAGCGGCGGATGAACTGGCGGCTCGGTTTTCGAGTGGGGCTGCTGGTCTTTGTCGGCTTCATCGTTTTAATGCTTCTGTTAGGTTTGGCGGGCATGATCGCGCCATCGATCCGCACGACCGTCGAGCAGTTCGTGATCGCGAACGGCGGTTGGGCGACGGTGATCGCGGCGACGCTGGCGAAGCGGATCGCCTATTTGCCGACGGCGCTGCTGCTGATCGCGGGCTTGATCGTGATCGTCGGGCGGCTGTTTCCGCACGCAGATGCCAGTGATGACGTTCGCAGCGCCTCGATCTACACGCCGCAGACGGGTTTCGCGCTGCTGCTGATCGCGGCAGGGCTGGTGCTGGCGCTCGTGCCTGAATTTCTGTTTCTGCGCGACAACTTTGGCACGCGCATGAACACCGTCTTCAAGTTTTACTATCAGGCATGGCTGTTGCTGGCGTTGGGCGGCGCATATGGTATCTACAGCGTTTTCACGGGGCGCAAGCTGCCGCGACCGGGCTGGCGCGCGGCGTATGGCGGATTGACAGCGGTCGTGCTGGTGGCGGGACTGTTATTCCCGTCGCTGGGGATTGTGACGCGCATGTACTACGATAACGGACGTTACAACTATGACATCCCCGTGACGCTCGATGGCGGGTCAACGCTGACGAACGCGGATGATTATCAGGCGGCGCTGTGCTTGGGCAGTTTGGTGCAGGGTGACGACGCGGTGATCGCTTCGGCGGTGGGTGGATCGTATGCGTGGTCGTATGGGACGGTCAGTACGCTGACGGGCATTCCGACGATCCTTAACTGGACGGGACACGAGGGGCAGTGGCGCGGCTCGACCTATGGCGCATCGGTTGGATCACGCGAGCCGGATATACGCACGCTCTACACGAACCCAACGTGGAACACGACGCAGTCGATCATCGACAAGTACGGGATCAATTACATCGTTTTTGGCAGCAGCGAGCGCAGCGACTTTGGCAGCGGCAGCGAAACGAAGTTTCTTGACAATCTCGAAATCGTCTGCCAGTCAGGGAATACGTTCATCTTTCGCGTGCCAGAGCAGCCGCTGACCACAGCGGAACTGCAATAGGAAGGGCTTGGCTATGCAGTTAGAGACACCGATGCCGATTTACGCCGGAGTCGAAACCCGCAGCCGCATTCTGGTGAGCGCGGAGTTGATCGCTTACATAGCTATTCCCGTTTTCGCGCTGGTGCTGCGGCTTGCCAACCTCGACATTGTGCCCCTGATGTCGTCGGAGACGCATAACGCACTGGCGGCGTGGCGGATGGTGTCCGCGAATGCAGCGGGAGTCGATTTGATCTCGAACAGCCCGATCCTGTTCGACGCGCAGAGCGTGAGCTTTGGGCTGTTGGGCGGGTCAGAATTTGCGGCGCGAATCGCAACGGTGATCGCCAGCACACTGCTGATCCTTCTGCCCGCGTTATTCCGGTCGCTGCTGGGCAAAACGACCGCGATTTTAGCCAGTGTGCTGCTGGCGTGCTCACCTGTGCTGCTGGTGACAGGACGTACAAGCAGTGCCGACGTTTGGGCGCTGCTGTTGGCGGGATTGAGCCTGTGGGGATACTGGCAGGCGGCGCGCGCGCAAGATAAAGCGCAGCAAGGCGGTTGGGCGACCGTCGCAATCGCCAGCTTCGCCGCGCTGATCTTCCTGAGC
>JBBSNT010000331.1:0-4998 GCA_038260485.1 Aggregatilineales bacterium
CCCTTTATCCACTTTCTGCCAGACGTGCTGCGTCCAATCCCCACCATTACGACCTTTCACGATCTACGCTTCCCCTTCCTATTCCCGAAGGCGGGCGCGCTGCGCGACTGGATCGTCATGCGGTTAGCACGGGCATCAAACGGCGTGATCGCCACCAATCACGAAGATGCGGCTCGCCTGAACGACCTGTGCATGGCGCTGATCCCGATTGGCAGCAACATCACCGCCGCGAACGATAGCGACCCGGCACACAAGCGGCAGCAGATCGGTGCATCCGCCAGCGACTTCTTGATCGCCTACTTCGGGCTGATTAACCGCAGCAAAGGGATCGATACGCTAATCGAGAGCCTCGCCCGCTTGCGCGGTGCAGGCGTTCCTGCGCGGCTCGTCCTGATCGGCGGCGGCGCGGGCAGCAGCGACCCTACCAATGCCGCCACCATCCAAGCTTTAGATGACTTGATCGATACTCACAAACTCACTGCTTTCGTCCATAAAACGGGCTATCTCGACGATGCAGCGGTCAGCAGTTGGCTACACGCCGCTGACGCGGTCGCCTTGCCCTTCACGGATGGAGCATCCTACCGTCGCGGGACGCTGATGGCGGCAATTCAGCACGAATGCGCGATTGTCACGACGCAGCCACAGGTTGACATTCCCACGTTCGTGGACGGCGAGAACATGCTGTTCGTCCCACCAAACGATCCCGCTGCGCTAGCGGATGCACTATGCCGCCTCAACGAGTCGCCGGAGCTGCGAGCAAAACTTCGACAGGGCGCGGCAGAAATCGCGCCTCAATTCGAATGGACAGCCATCGCGCGCGACACCCTGCGCTTTTACGAGCGCGTCATTGGAGCATCTATTTGAAGCATTCTCATTTGAAACGCCCCGCATCACGGTGCTGGCTCTACGCTATCCTCGCGGCTTACGTCGTGCTGGCGAGCGTCTACAGCGTCGTCACGCCGATTTTCGAGGCATCCGACGAATTGTGGCATTACCCGATGGTGCAGTATCTGGCGACACATGGCTTGCAGCTTCCGCCGCAGACCCCCGGCGTCGAGACAGCGTGGCGGCAGGAAGGCAGCCAACCCCCACTCTATTACCTGATTGCGGCGGCGATCACCACTCCGATTGACACGTCGGACATGAACGTAATTCGGCGGCAAAACCCACATGCCGACATCGGCGTCATCCTGCCCGATGGCAACATCAATATGATCGTGCATCACCCCGACTTGGAAGCCTTCCCGTGGCGTGGAACCGTGCTAGCAGTTCACATCGCCCGCTTCTTTTCGATCTTGCTCGGCTTAGGCACAGTGATCGTGACTTACGCGCTGGGGCGTGAGCTTTTTCCACGCCGCCCCGAAGTCGCTCTCGGCGCGGCAGCGCTGAACGCCTTCCTACCAATGTTCCTTTTCATCAGCGGATCGGTCAACAACGATAACCTGTCGAATCTGACGGGGAATCTCCTACTCCTGCTGATCATATGGCTGCTCAAGGCGGATCACCTGCCGCGTTATCGCCTGTACCTCTTGATCGGCGTCGCCGCAGGCGCGGGCTTGCTGGCAAAATTGAACATCGGCTTCTTAATCCCGCTGGTGGCGCTCACGCTGCTGATCGTATCGCTGCGCTTCCGCAACTGGCGACCGCTGATCATCGGCGGGCTGATCACAGGCGGCTTGACGATTTTGATCGCGGGTTGGTGGTATCTGCGCAACGCACAGCTCTATGCTGATCCAACGGGACTCAATACTTTTCTAGAGATCGTCGGGCGGCGAGCGCTTACGGCGAATACAGCGCAGTTATGGGCAGAGCGTAACAGCTTCACACAGGCATTCTGGGGTTTTTTCGGCGGCGTCAACGTCAAGCTGCCAAATACAATCTATCTGATCTTCAACATCATCAGCGGTGTGGGCATCATCGGCGCGGTCGGATTGATGGTCTACCGCATCATGCGTGTCGGCAAACACAACCGTGCGCTGACATGGCTGCCTCACATCTTCACCCTGCTCTGGATTCTGATCACGTTCGTGTCTTACCTGCGCTGGACGGCAGAAACGTGGGCGTCGCAGGGACGGCTGATTTTCGTCGCGCTCTCGGCGATCCTCGTCTGGATAGTCGTCGGTTTGACGTGGTGGATGCCAAGCCGCATACGTCCGCTGCTGATCGGCGCGGTGACGGCATTCTTCTTCGCCGTCGCGCTGATCACGCCATTCGCGGTGATCGCGCCCGCCTATGCACTGCCCGCATCTGCCGAACTGGGGACAACACTGGCAGCGTTCACAGCCTCAGACAGCCTCAACGTACTCGATTTGATTGACGCGCAGGTTGTGACCAAAACAGTTCAGCCTGAAGATTACGTGTTTGTCGAAACCGATTGGCAGGTCGTCGCCCAGCTACGCAATGATTGGAGCATGTTCATCCATCTCGTGACGTCGGGCGGCGTTATTATCGGTCAGCGTGACATCTATCCCGGTGGCGGCACACTGGCAACGTCCGACTTAAGCGCGGGCACTGCGTGGCGCAATCCGGTGGCGGTCTACGTGCCGCCTGCCGCTTATGCCCCGGAAACACTGACTGTCGAGGTCGGCTGGTACGATATAGTGACGGGCGAGCGCCTCACACTCGCGAACGGGACAGAAACTTACACGATTGGGACGGTACAGCTTCAGCCACGCGCCAGCGACTTCAACCTGCCAAATCCGCTGAGTATAGACTTTGGCGGTAAAATCGAATTGGTCGGCTACAGTCTCTCTAATTTGACGCCACAGGCGGGCGAGACGGTCGAACTAGCGCTCGATTGGCGAGCGCTCCAACCAATCAGTGAGGATTACATCGTCTTTGCACATATTCTTGATCCGCAAACAACGCACATCTATGCTGGATCGGACGCGATGCCTGCCAACTGGAATGCACCGACTTCAACGTGGCAAGTCGGCACAATTGTCGAAGATCAGCATACACTCGACGTGGATGCCGATACCCCACCGGGTATCTACGAAGTTGAAATCGGACTGTACCTGAATCCCGGCGACGGCACATTTCCACGCCTGCGCGTCATCACAGCCGACGGTGGCATGGCGGACGACTATACCTATCTCAGCCGCGTGCGCGTGCTACCGCGTGAGGATGGATCATGAACGGGATCGATTCGCAGCCCCACAATACTCGCAGGCGCATCTTGGCGAAAGTAACTGAAGGGTACACGGGGTCTTGGCGGCGCGATATTTTTGCAACGGTCGCCCTAATCCTGCTCTGGCTGCTGTTCTTCTGGCGCTTGTTCACGCCTGTGCAAGCGGATCAAGCCTCGCTGAAGCTGGGCGATTTTTCCGGTCAGTTCGTGACCTTCGCCGGCTATCAGTACCAGCGTTTCAGCGAGGGCGAAGTCCCTCTCTGGAATCCCTACAATAACGGCGGGCTACCCTTCATCGCCGATACGCAGTCGGCGGTTTTTTACCCACCGCGCCTCATCACCATCGGCTTGAGCAACCGAGCGGGCGGCTGGACATATCACGCGCTCGAGCTGGAAATGGCGTTTCACGTTCTCGCCTTCACACTGCTGATGTACCTTTTCGTGCGGCGGCTCACTGGCAGCGTTCTAGGGGCGTTCTGCGCTGCGGTCATCGCCGGATACGGTGGCTTTCTCTCTGGCTATCCGCCGCTGCAAATCGCGCTACTAGAGGCGAGCATCTGGCTACCATTGGCGGCACTCGGCATCCTCGAAGCAACCCGCGAGCGGATTGACGTGACCCGCGAAAAAAGGATTCGCTGGTTGTGGCTCGTCGTCACAGGGATCGCACTCGGCGTCTCGTGGATGGCGGGGCATCCACAAACGAGCTTCTTCTTAACCTATCTGCTGGTGGCGTGGTGGGGTTATCGCTTGTGGACGCAGCCTGTAGAGGCAGGTTTGAAACCTGCCTCTACACCAACATGGCGTCATCTGGGCATATTTATTCTTGGCGTCGCCCTATTTGGGTTGATCGCCGTTGGTCTGACGGCGGTGCAGCTTCTGCCGGGTATCGAGTACCTGACGCGGACGACGCGCGCGGGATTCGGCTTCGATGCCAAAGCCAATGGCTTTCCCCTGCAAGACGTGGTGCAGTTCATCGTGCCGGGGATCGTCAGCCTGTATTCGCCGCTGTGGATCGGAATCACGGGGCTGGCGCTGGCGCTGATCGCCCTGTGGCAGCGGCTCAGCGGGGCGTGGTTCTGGGGTGTCATCGCGCTGCTAGCCCTGTTGTGGAGTTTCGGCGGCAACAGCGTTATTTATCCTACGCTCTACAACCTACTGCCCGGACTCTACTTCTTTCGCGGGCAGGAACGCGCCGCATACCTCGTCGTTAACAGCCTAGCGATTCTCGCAGGGATGGGCGCAGCGTGGCTGACGCGCTGGGAGTCGATGCGCGATCACGTCGCTGGAATGCGGCTGCGACTGGCGCTCAACCGAACCTTCACGATTGCGCTGGCGCTCGGCGCGCTCGTCTTCGTAACGTGGATCGGCAATCCGGCAGGCTATGGGACAGCCGTCAGCGCATTCGCGCTGGTGATCATCGTCACGGGCGCGCTGTATTTGATTATTTCGACGGCACTGGCGCGTAATCACCAGCGCGTGCTCTGGCTGATCGCGGCGCTGCTAGTCTTCGAGTTGTTCACGGTCAACATGGACGCCGAGCCGGTTTACGACCACCTGCCGCCAGATCAGCAAATTACGATCACCGCGCCACACCTGTTCGACCCGCTGCTGAGCAGCGCGGACGAACCTTTCCGTGTCGATGGCGCGCGCGGACTGACCGACAATTACGGCAGTCTCTACGACCTGATGGACATTCACGGCGTCAGTCCGCTGTGGCTGGCAGGTCCTTACGCGATCATCGAAGGTGACCTCCCTGACGCGCGCTCGTGGGAATTATTTGCCGTTCGCTACGTCTATAGCGATTGGCAAGAACTGCCCATCTCCGCGCGCATCGTCGCCTCAGGGACGGATCGCTACGGCGCGGTCAA
>JBBSNT010000332.1:0-4989 GCA_038260485.1 Aggregatilineales bacterium
AGCAATTGGCGGTCGCCAATCGTATGCACCGTTCGCTGGCAACACTCCAAGTCTCGGTCGATGAAGTGATGCAGCAACAGAACACTCTGCACCACCCCAATCGCCTACGTCTGTTGGATAAATTTCGGTCAGTGGCTTAGCTGTGGAGCCGAACATGAAAAACATCATGTTGACGCTGGTCATCCGTCCGCGAAGGTGATCAGGGGTCATGACTTGACGGATCGTGCCGCGAATAACAGTCGAGATGGTATCACCTGCGCCTGTCAATGCGAACAGAACGTAGGAGAGACTGAAAATCATCGACAAACCGAAAAGGGCGGTTGCCAGCCCGTATATAGCGACGCTGACGAGCAGCACCTTGCCCTGATGGTAAATATCCTTACGCAGTGAGACGAACAAGCCAGTAATCATCGCACCGACAGGTTGAGCGGTCACGAGCAGCCCGTATCCTTCAGGTCCGACGCACAGAATGTCCGACGCGACAATCGGGAGCATCGTCCGCGCAGAAGCGAAGAACGTCGCCATGAAGTCGAGCAGCATTGTGCTCCAGATGATGCGTGAGTGAAAAGTGAAACGCAGCCCTTCTTTCAAGGAGTCCCAGCCCACCGTTGTGTTGGCGGCAGCCGCTTTGCCGCGATACTTCATCAGCAGCAGCGCTACAATCGCCGCCAGAAAGGACAGCGCATTGATGGCGTAGATGATGCCAATGTGCGCGTTTGCTTGGATGCTATCAGTGACCGGTTCGGTGGCACCGCTGCCCGAAATGCTGATCAGAATGCCTGCGAGGGCGGGACCGCCAATCGTGGCGATTTGAAACATGAGCGTGTTCAAGCTGACGGCGTTGGGCAGATGCTTGCGATCAACCAAGTTGGGCACAAGCGACTGCCGCGCCGGATTATCAAAGGCGGTCGCGCCTGCACCCGCTGCCGTGAGCAAATAGATCGCCAGCGGAGTCGCTTGTCCGGTCAGCGTGAGGATGGCGAGAATTGCTGCGAAAATGGCGGCAGCAGTGCGCGTCCAGATCATGAGCATACGGCGGTCGCGAGTATCGGCAAGCATACCGCCAAGCAAAGCAAAGACGATGATCGGCAGTACGCGGACTAAGCCGAGCGTTCCGAGCGCCAACGCGCCCGCATCAAGGTTGATTTCGGTCCCTAAAACCGCGAAGTTGATGATTTGCCCTCACATGAGCTGGAATACGTGCCAGTCGATGGCAACGTTCTGCATTTGCGATCCGGTAGTGGACACCATTTCCCCAAACCAGATCAAGCGAAAATCGTGGTAGCGCAGGGCAGCGAGCCGCTTTTCGGATGGAACGGAGTCGGTCATGGTGAGTCTTGAACCTTTGTGTGCATTCAATTGTTCGGCAATGGCGGCGGCGTGTCTAGTGCCACTTCATTTCGGTTATAGCCGAATGATCCAAGCCGTGAGTACCTTGTCAGCTTCGGCTCGATCCTCAGATTGAACGTTTATTTCCGCGATCCTCTCACAAACTGCTCTTTCTATTTTGTATAATTACGCTTAAAATTAAACAATCTGTTGGAGAATAAATCTGCTTTCAGCGTGATCAGTAAGGGATTCATGATGACGACTGCTACACTAACTGCGCCAACTGCTCAAACACAGCAGAATAAATTCAATATCGCACCGGGCGATCCGCTTATGCTAGGCGCGACTGTTACTTCTCAAGGTGTCAACTTTGCCATTTTCTCGTTCAATGCCGATGGTTGTATGCTCGTGCTGTTCAAAAAAGGCGAGGCAGACCCTTATGCGGAGATCGAGTTTCCTCAGAATTACCGTACCGGGGCGGTTTTTGCGATGCTCGTCGAAGGGCTGAACCCGGATGAATTCGACTATGGCTACCGATTTTCGGGTCCCGATGCGCCCGACGCAGGACACCGCTTTAACCCGGAGAAGATCTTGCTTGATCCTTATGCCAAGCGCATCACGGGGCGCGGTAAGTGGAATGTGCCGGGCGATCAGCCGGGAGTATTTCCGCATCGCGGATTGATCGACGTTCCAGACTTCGATTGGGGCGACGATCACCCGCTGGATATGCCGATGGAAGACTTGATCATCTATGAAGCACATGTTCGTGGTTTTACGGCGCATCCGTCATCAGATGTGGAGCATCCCGGCACATACGCAGGCATGATGGAGAAGATTCCATATCTGAAGTCTTTGGGCGTGAACTGTGTTGAACTGCTGCCGATCTTCGACTTCGACGAGTTCGAGAATTCGCGCAAGAACGAGGAGACGGGGGAACTGCTGCTCAATTACTGGGGTTACAGCACAGTCAGCTTTTTCGCGCCGAAAGCGGGGTTTGCTGCTTCAGGTTGGCAGGCAGGTGAGGTGAATGAACTGAAGCAATTGATCAAAGCGCTGCACGAGAACGGTATCGAAATCGTCCTCGACGTGGTGTTCAATCACACAGCAGAAGGCAACGAGAACGGACCGACAATCTCATTTCGAGGCGTTGATAACCAGACATTCTATATCCTCACGCCGGAAGGTTATTACTATAACTTCAGCGGCACGGGCAATACCCTCAACAGTAATCATCCGGCGGTGATCAACTTCATCGTCGATTGCTTGCGCTATTGGCGCACGGCGTACCACATCGACGGCTTTCGCTTTGACCTCGCTTCGGCGTTGACGCGCGCCGAGGACGGTATGCCGCTGTCTGATCCACCGCTGATGAAAATGCTCGCACGTGATCCGGTACTGGCAAACATAAAGCTGATCGCTGAGCCGTGGGACGCGGATGGACTGTATCACGTGGGTTCCTTTCCATCGTATGGGCGCTGGTCAGAATGGAACGGAAAATACCGCGACATCATCCGCAAATACCTGAAAGGGGAAGCGGGGCAGGTCGAAGAGGCGATCCAGCGCATGGAAGGGTCGCCCGATTTATATCCGGATCGCGGCCCGATTGTGTCGGTGAATTTCCTGACAGCGCATGACGGTTTTACGCTGAATGATATGGTGTCTTACAACGAGAAACACAACGACGCTAATCTCGAAGATAACAAAGACGGGCACAACGAGAACGAAAGCTGGAACTGCGGTGTTGAAGGCCCGACAGACGATCCTGCCATTAACGCGCTGCGCCGCCGCCAGATCAAGAACGCAATCACGATGCTGCTGGTCAGTCAGGGCGTGCCGATGCTGCTGATGGGCGATGAAGTCGCGCGAACGCAGTATGGGAATAACAATGGCTATTGTCAGGACAACGAAATTAGCTGGTTCGACTGGTCGCTGACCGAGACGAACGGCGATATTCTGCGTTACTTCCAGCAGATGATCGCCTTCCGGTTGGCGCATCCTGTCTTGCGCAGTGGCTATCACTTCCGCTTCGAGGATTACAACAACGTTGGGCAGCCGGATATGCAGTGGTTCAGCACCGAGGCACTGGCGGGTGATCAAGCGGACGCTCGCCTGACGCTCGCCTTTATGCTTAGCGGCGCATACGCAAAAGGCGGGCTAGAGCAAGACGACAGTGTCTTCGCTGCTTTCAACATGCATTGGGAAGATCAGGTCTTTAAGCTGCCTGCTTTGCCGAAAGGTCAGGCGTGGTATGTGTTTGCCAACACAGGGGTAGATGCGCCTGAGGATATTCACGAACTGGGCAAAGAGCCGAAGCTCTCTGCTCAGAAGAAGATGAAGCTGAAGAGCCGCTCGGTAGTGGTGCTAGTCGGGCGTTAAGACCACTTCTTCTGCTGTGCTTGACGATATAGGCGCGCATTGTCGATAGCAAGGCTGACCAGATGCCCTAACTCTACGCCGAGTGTGAGATCGTCTGCCGTGAGCGTTCGTCCGCCTTGACTCGTCCGTATCGTGAGCGCTCCGAAAACGCCTTCGATATTCTTCAGCGGTACGGTCAGGCTGGACTTGTACTTAAGCGCTTGAAGCATATGCAGATGCTCGTCGTTGACGGCGGCGGCGGCAACAGCCTGATCGCTTACTTCTTCAAGCAGTTCTGGCGTGCCACTACGAATGACCGCTGTGTGTGAGATGGTGTCGGTGCTAATCGGTGGATAGCGGCGCATCATCTCTTCACGCAGCGCGGCTCGTTCCGGGTCAGCATTGTACATCGCGACTTGACGCATCTCGCCCTGCTCATCACGAAGGTGAATAATGCACCAATCCGCGAGCGCAGGGACGGCTAAACGGGTGACGTTTTGCAGGGTGGTGTCGTAATCCAGAGACGAACTGAGCAGATTGCTCGCATCATACAAAAACTTCTGGCGCTGTTCGGTGCGTTTTCGCTCGGTGACGTCGCGGAAGACCAGCACGACTCCATCGATTCCACCGTCCGCATCGGGAATGGGCGCGCCACTGTCTTCAATCGGGATTTCCTCGCCCGATTTTGAAATCAGTACAGTGTGATTTGCCAAGCCGACGATGCGTCCTTCACTCAGCACCTGATTGACCGGGCTTTCAACGATTTCGCGGCTCTGTTCGTTGATGATATGGAAAATTTCATCGAGCGGCTTGCCCAATACTTCGGGCTGCTGCCAACCCGTCAGCGTTTCAGCGACATGGTTGACAAAGGTGACCAGTCCCAGTTTATCGGTTGCGATGACGGCATCGCCAATGCTGGAAAGGGTGGTTTGAAAGCGCTCTCGCTCGCTGCGGGACTGCGCGAAGAGACGGGAATTGTCGATGGCGAGTGCGGCGACCCGCCCCAGTTCTTCGGCAATCGCCAAATCTTCAACGGTCAGCGTGCGTCCGCCTTTCTGGCTGGTCGTCAGGGTGATCGCGCCGAAAGTGTTCTCGACATTTTTGAGCGGTACGCACAAGGTGGACTTGTAGCCGAATTCGCGCAGCAAGGCGAGGTGTTCCTCGTTGGCAGCGGCGGCGACCAGAATTTCGTCGGTAACGTCCAGCAATTCGGCTTCACCCGTAACGATGACCTTCGGATAGCCAAAACTATCGGCAACCGAGGGCGGATACTGCTCAAGCATCCGTTCTCGCAGCGCCATTTTG
>JBBSNT010000333.1:0-4904 GCA_038260485.1 Aggregatilineales bacterium
CGCGCCGCTCGGCATCGACGATCAGCTTGGGGCGGCGGCGGTAGTAGTTTTTGAGCGTGACGATCATGTCCGCCTGACCCGCGTCATCGGTCAGCGTCAGCGGAACGTGCAGCCGCCGCGAGGCTGAATAGAGCCGGTTGCGGGCGACGCCGTAAGCGTAGATGCTGACGGGCTTGAACTTGTTCGCCTCAAAGCTGAAGTCGATGCTGCTGCCGTTGTCGCTCTCCGGGCGTGTTCGGCTGCCGCGCTCAGTGTGTCCGTTGCTGCTGCCATTCTCGCGGCTGCCATTGCCGCTGCGGTCGCGCAGGTTGCGTTCGGCAATCGAGCGGACTTGCGGTGCAGCGCTTTCGATGATGACTTCGCCCGCCTCGTTGCGCGAACGAATTTCAATTGGCAGCGGCTTATCGCGCAGCACGGCATCAACGGCGGCGGCGACGTCCTCGTGGACAATCAGTCGGTCGCGCGTCTGAATTTCGATCAGTACGTCGAAGGTCGGCGGAGCGCGGCGTTCCAGCACCGTTTTTTGCGTTCCGCGACGGCGTGCTTCCTCGTCGGAGAGCGTCACCGATTGAATGCCGCCGATCAAGTCGGAGAGCGTCGGGTTGAGCATCAGGTTGTCGAGTGCGTTACCGTGCGCCGTGCCAATCAACTGCACGCCGCGTTCGGCAATCGTCCGCGCTGCCATCGCTTCGAGTTCGCGACCGATTTCGTCGATCACGATCACTTCGGGGTTATGGTTTTCGACCGCCTCGATCATGACCTCGTGCTGGCGTTCCGGCTTCGAAACCTGCATCCGGCGCGCCTTACCAACTGCCGGGTGCGGCACGTCACCGTCGCCGCCGATTTCGTTGGATGTGTCGACGATGATTACGCGCTTCGTTTCCGCAAGTACGCGGGCGGCTTCGCGCAGCATCGTCGTTTTGCCGACACCGGGCGGACCCAAAAGCAGAATACTCTGCCCTGTTTCCACCAAGTCCTGAACGATCTCGATTGTCCCATAAACCGCGCGCCCGACACGACAGGTCAAGCCGACGACTTCACCACGTCGATTGCGAATCGCCGAGATGCGGTGAAGCGTGCGCTCGATCCCGGCGCGGTTGTCAGCATCGAACGAGCCGATATTGTCAACAATAACGTCGAGTTCTGCGCGGGTGACTTCGTGGTCAGCCAGTGGGATTTCCCCGCCGATATAACGTGCGGTAGGGATGCGCCCTAAGTCGAGGACAACCTCAAGTAGATCATCAATATTGCCAAGTTCATCGAGCTTCGCCGTCAGGTGAGAGGGCAAGACCCGTTTTAGTTCGTGGATGTCGTCTGTTATACGCCGTTCCATAGACTCGGAATTTTATCTCCTGAGCGATCAAGTTTGGTACTGCTGCTCGTCGGCGGGCGCACGACGTGAGGCATCACTTTAAGTGAATGCTCCAACGGTGTAAACGCCGCTTGCCGAACGCCAGCAGCAATGTGCCGAACCATCAGCGCTTGCTGCTGGCAGGGTGCGAAACCCAGTTCAGTCAGCGTGTCTTCTAGCCAGTCCTGATAGCGCCGCACGCAAACGTAGACCGGCAGTCGGTCTGCGCGCCCGATCCGCGCTAGCACGCTCACCAAAATGGGAGCGGCATCGCGGTAAGGAATATCAGGGTGCAGCAGGGGCATCACGTAGACGCCACATTTGCCCGTTGAAACCGTGACATAGCCCTGAAGCCGGTTATCCCGACGGTAGACGAAACCCTCGCTGTCTTCCGGGGGCATGGCAACGGACTGGACAAGGCGCGGGATAATGTTGCAGTACAGGGATTGAATCGCGCCGCTGTCCTCGTCTTTACGCTCGGCGATTTCCACCGAGTCAATCTGCGGAAGCGCACCTGCTTCGCGCCGCCAAATTTCTTGGCGCGCGTAAACGGCGAAACCCGCCTGCCGCATGGTCACGAACAACGCGCTGTCCTCATCGACTTCAGCAGTGAGCACGTGTGCGCCGCGTTTCCCCGCTTCGACCGCCATCCCGTCGATCAGATGCAGCCACGCCGTATCGCGCTTGTGGGCGTCGAGTTCGGGCGCGATATAGGTGATCTGTGCGATTGGCTCATCACTTCTGACGCGAAATTGACCGATAATTCGCTGTCGTCCGACGTGTCCTGCCAGTGTGTAGAGGTTGCGTTGTGGGAGAATGCTGGCAAGTAAACCGTTTTGCGCGTCGGTCACTTCCCGCGTACAGCGGAGTTCGCTGTCGAGGATCGTTCCCGTATCTGCAAGCCGCCGGATTAGAGGAAGATCGACCAATTTGGCGGCGTGAATGTCAGTATTAGACATTGACAGGCTCTCCTGTACATTGTCCACACCGTATCGAGAGGATGCTCTGAAGCCGTTGAGAGGGACTCTCAATTGTTCGTATCATCGAATTTTATTTTACCGTTAGTTCGAAAAATTAGCAATGGGTTGCGCTCAACGTTTCATCTACGATTAACGAACGGCGCGGACTTAACTGACCCTACCTCATTCGGTGTGGATTCGGGTACTCTTTTGGTTATAACACACAAGGATTCGAGAAGATGCCCAAAGATTACACCGCCCTGCCTGTCAATCAAGTCAAACGTGCCGACCGCGCCGTGAATGAGGACGCTTGGATCGTCACGCTGCTCCAGCGTGCGCCCATCGCTGCGCTGGCGACCGTTCACGACGGACAACCGTTCATCAATGCGAATCTGTTCGTCTACGACGCCGGCGCGCACGTCATTTATATGCATACGGCGCGCTATGGGCGGACGCAGAGCAACGTCGAAGCCAGCGAACGGGTGTGTTTCTCCGTGAGCGAAATGGGGCGGCTGCTGCCCGCTGACGAAGCGCTCGAATTCAGCGTCGAGTATGCTGGAGTCACCGTCTTTGGGCGCGCGTCGATCACCGAAGGCGACGACGCGGAATATGGCTTGCAGCTTCTGCTCGACAAATATGCCCCGCACCTAAAACCGGGGCACGATTATCGCCCGACGACGCTGGAAGAACTCAAGCGGACATCGGTTTACCGCATCGAGATCGATTCGTGGAGCGGCAAGCAAAAGATCGCCCCCGACGACTTCCCCGGCGCGTTTTTGTATGGGCAGTCTCCAGATTAGCATGGGTTGTAGGGGCAGATTTTAACCCTGCCCCTACCGACGACGTATACACGAGGATGTAACCATGCAGCTTGAACCGATTGCCAGCGTACACAGCCCGGTCACGGAAGGTATCGACGAAGACTAGGGTAACGTGATCAGCGAACATCAGGTCAAGCTGGAATATACCTCTGGACTGCGCGAAATCGACTCGTTCTCGCACGCGCTGATCATCTTTTTCATGCACCAGTTGAGCTTCAACGCCGAAAGCGATCTGGTGCGCCGCCCGCGTCGTCGCGTCAACTCTTTGTCTTTTGGAGGTTCTATGTCAACCCGCCGCGCGGAGTTTCTCGCCGGAGTCAAAGCCACCATCCCGCTGCTGATCGGCGCGTTCCCGTTCGGAGTGATCTTCGGCGCGCTCTCGATCAACGCGGGGATTTCGCCGTTGGGGACGGTCGCGCTGTCGTTGTTCGTGTTTGCGGGGTCGGCGCAGTTCATCGGCGTGGGTTTGGTCGCCGGAGGCGCGAGCATCCCCGTGATCGTCTTGACAACCTTCGTCGTCAACCTGCGCCACGCGCTCTACAGCGCGACGCTCGCGCCCTACGTCAAGCACCTGTCGCAGCGCTGGCTGCTGCCGCTCGGCTACATGCTGACCGACGAGGCGTTCGTCACCGCCGTCACGCATTATGCCGAAGCGGGCGATTCGACGCTCAAACACTGGTATTTTCTCGGTTCGGAACTGGTGCTGTTCATCTGCTGGCAGATTTTTACGCTGATCGGCATCGTCGCTGGATCACAGATCAAGGATGCGAACAATTGGGGCTTAGATTTCGCCCTCTACGTCACCTTCACCGGGATGCTCGTGCCGCTGGTCAAGAACCGTCCGACATTGGCGGCGGTTGTCGTTGCCGCGCTGACTGCCGTGCTGACTAACACGATGCCCAACAAAATCGGGTTGTTGATCGCGACTCTTGCGGGCGTTGCCGCCGGAGTCATCGTCGAGGCGCGCTTTGGCGTCGAAACTGAGCCGCTGGTCGCGCCAGAGGAATCCGTCCTGTGAATGAATTCGCTTTAGTGTTGGGCATGGCGTTGGTGACGTTCCTCGTGCGCTACCCTGTGCTGGTGCTGGTCAGCAAAATTCCGATGCCTGACCGCGTCTTTCGCGCGCTGCGCTACGTGCCGCCCGCCGTCCTCGCTGCGATCATTGTGCCCTCGCTGGTGATGCCTGACGGCAAAACGCTCGACCTAGCGCCGACCAACGCCTACTTAGTCGCCGGAATTCTCGCCGGATTGATCGCATGGCGGACGAAAAACCTGCTGCTGACTATCGTGATCGGGATGATGCTGTTCTTGCTGCTGCGCGCGCTGATCTAGGGACGCGGCTGTTGCTTTATGCTCCTTGCGCTACCGTTGAAGTGAAAGCTCGAAAGGATGGCACGATGGACACATTTGAACTCGCTGACTTGATGGTGCAGCAGCGCCAGTCGAGCAAGCTCTACCTCGAATTTCTGAGCGTTGCGGCGCTGAGCATGGGCGTCTATACGCTGCCCGCTGGATCGGAAGACCTCCAGCATCCGCACACCGAAGACGAGATTTACTACGTGACGCATGGCATGGCAACGATCCGCGTCGGCGATGATGATCAGCCGCTCGTGCCGGGGAGCATCATCTATGTCCCTGCGCGTGTCGATCATCGCTTCCACAACATCACTGAAGATTTAACCGTGCTGGTCTTTTTCGCGCCCGCCGAGTACACCAACAAGGATGCTGACTGATGGCAAGAAATGTCGCAATTCTGCTCTTTGACGAAGTCGA
>JBBSNT010000334.1:0-4884 GCA_038260485.1 Aggregatilineales bacterium
GCTGCGGGACGCTCAAGCGCTGCTTAAGCCTCATGCGCGCGTGATCGTGTCGCTGCCCAACATCGCTCATTGGAGTGTGCGCCTGCGCCTACTGATGGGACGCTTCGATTACGTTGACTACGGCATCATGGATCGCACTCATCTGCATTTTTACACGGCGAAAACCGGACGCGCCCTGCTAGAAGACAACGGCTATGCAGTCGAGACAATGCTGATCGCCGGGAGCGGCGTCCAGAATGCGCTCAATGGGGTGGCGCGAGCACTGCACCGTCCGCTGCCCGCGCCCGTGCTGCCGGGGCTGCTCGCCTACGAATTGATCTACGTGGCGCGCCGGATTAATGAGTTGGTCGCCTGATTAGGGTTGTTCATACAAGCGATAGATCACGGCGTCGCCGTTGAAGGGCACGTCGTCAATCTGCCCGACTTCCGAATAGCGCCCATCAATGAAGTCTCGCAGGCGTTGCAAACCGGCACTTGAGGGGAAATCGGGGAAATCCACGATCAGCGTCGGCGGCGTCTGCGCCCATTCCGCCAGCAGTTGATCGACGATCCCCGGCGCGGCGAGAATGTGGCTGTGCCCATTAACCCACGTTCCCGGCGGCAGCAGCCCCGTCAAAACATGAAGCTGCGCATTGCCATCCCATTCAGGCAGCACGTAGAGCGTGTCACCCGGAGCGCTGAGACTGAGGACGCGCTCTGCCAGCGGCTTGAATTCATCGTAAGCAGGAACACTCGCGCGTCCCAACACATTGGGGATATAGGTCACTGCAACCGCCCAGCACCACGCCGCGCCGATAATCAGCGCGACGCCTATAGCAATCAACTGCTCTGTTTTCGCGCTGCGCCAATTCAGGCGCGCGAGGTGCTTCAGCAGAATAGCCACGACGATACCGGACATGACCGACAGCAGCGGTAGGTGTCCCATCGCGTAGATTTCGCCAAAACTTGGATAGAGCGCGACACCAGCGCCCAGCCATAAAACGACTATCAACAGCCAGACCGCGCGTTTTTCATCAGATCGGCGCAGCGCCAGCAGCGCAAAGGGCAGCGCCAGTATGTTCGTCAGCAGCAGTTTACGGACGAAGTCGCCGGTGAGCGGCTGCCCCCAACTTTCTCCGCGCGTTAGATGAAATTCGAAATTCCAATAGAGATAAGTGTCGAGGTTGCCCTGTGCTGTTGTAATCGCAACGGCTGTCAGCGGGAAGATCAGCGCGCCGAGGATGAAGGCGGGAAGCTGGCGTCCTCTGCGCGCAGCAAAGAGCAGCCAGAGCGCAAAGAGGACGACATCCACCCACGCGGGCTGCTTCCAGAGCGTTGCGCCGCCGAGCAGCAGCCCACATAAAAATGGCGCAAGCCATCCCGGTAGGCGCTTTTCGGTGACCAGCCACGTCAGCGCGGTGAGTATGTAGGTCGCGCCAACCAGTGAGTCGAAATAAAACAGGATGTTGCCGTAAACGGGTTGCCACAGCGCCCAGAACAGCACCGCGCAAATGCCGACGAATGTCGATCCAGTCAAGCGTTTCGCCAGCGCGTAAATCAGCAGCGTGAGCGTCAGCACGAGCAGTACATTCATAATCCGCAAGATCAGGATCGGCTCTACAGAGGGCAACAGGCGATACAGCAGCGCAAGCAGCGTCGCGTCTGCCGGCGCGCGGTTTTCGATCACATTTCCGAACAGCGTCATGCCCCGGCTCATCAAATACGGAACGGTAACCTGCCCCGATTGCGCTGAGATCGACAGCCACGCCAAATGCGTGAACATCTGAACCAGCATCACCGCAATTAAGATGATCGGCGCAGCGAAACGCCATTTTTCAGAACGGTGCACCATAAAAGACCTTTGTCGCATATAAATCCGCCGCTTATCATAAAGACAAAGCGCCGAAACAACAATTTAGTGGGCTGTGGTAAAATATTTCGCGCTGAGGTCTGCGCAATGTTCGATCTGTCCATTGTCATCGTCAACTACAATACGCGCGATTACCTGCGCGCCTGCCTCACCTCAATCGCCGTGCAAAAAGGCGATCTGGCGGTCGAAGTGATCGTGGTCGATAACGGCTCGCGCGACGGCAGCGCTGCCATGATCCGCGCCGAATTTCCGCGCGTCGTGCTGGTCGAGCCGGGCGTCAATACGTGGTTCACAGGCGGCAACAATCTCGGCGTCGAGCGCGCGCACGGCGAATTCGTCCTACTGCTCAATGCCGATACGCTGATTCAGCCGGACATGCTGCCGACGATGATCGCCTACCTGCGTGACCACCTGAACGTCGGCGCGCTGACCTGTCAGCAACGCCAAATGATCGATGGCTCAATTTTGCGGATTTGCTCAAAAGTGCCAGTTTATCTCGATCTGCTGCTCGGCTACAGCTTCCTCGGCGTGATCTTCGCCCGCGTGCGGGATCGTCGCCGCGCGCGCATGTGGTACGCCGATTGGTCACGCGACACGACCCGCGCCGTCGAGGTGAT
The DNA here is from genome assembly GCA_038260485.1 of Aggregatilineales bacterium. Lineage (GTDB taxonomy): Bacteria > Chloroflexota > Anaerolineae > Aggregatilineales > Phototrophicaceae > Flexifilum. Next base: position 2,467 of record JBBSNT010000334.1, read on the forward strand.
CCCCGGATCGTGCATCCTCGCGCCGCGCGATCTGCTGCTGCGCTTGGGGACATTCGACACGCGGCTGAAGCTCTATTTCCCCGAAGATGACCTGTGCAAGCGGATACTACTTGAGGGGCGCGAAATTCACTTTACTGCTGACGCAATGCTACGTCACGAGGAACACGCTAGCACCCGACAGGCACAGCGACTCTCATCCCGAATATACTTCGACGACTTGATCACCTTCACGCGCAAATGGTACGGTAACATCGCGGCGTTCGCGTTGGCGGCATTGGTGATCCCGACGCGCGCGGCGATGGAAATCGCCCAGCGTTTGCGCGGCGAAAAAAATCAGTACTGAGTACTCAGTCTCAGTGCTATTGATAAGTAAATTCAATAGGATACATTGGCATGACGAACCGCTACGACAGCACGCGCAAAGCGTGGAGAGACATCTGGGACGAGGCGTCGGTTGAGCAGGAATTGCAGACTGAAGGCTACGCCCGCGCGCAAGCGACGCTGCGCGCCTACACCGCCCACCTGAGCAAAGACGACCTGATCCTCGAAGCGGGCAGCGGCTTGAGCGCCGCGCTGATCGTGCTCAAGCGCATGGGCTACCGCGTCACTGGGCTGGATTACGCCGAAAACGCGCTGCAAATCTCTCGACAGTACGATCCATCGCTGGTGTTGGCGACCGGCGACGTTCACACGCTGCCCTACGCCGATAACACGTTCGGCGGCTATCTGTCGTTCGGCGTGCTGGAGCATTTCGAGACGGGCATGGCAAAGCCGCTCGCGGAAGCCTACCGCGTGCTCAAACCGGGCGGCATCCTCGTGCTAACCATCCCGTATCCCAACGTGGTTAACCGCTACGTGGCGTGGCGGCGCAAGCAGCAGGGTGTCAGCGTGCTCAACGACGACGAGTTCTTCGAGAGCACCTACACCCGCGCCAAACTCGAAGCCAACGTCAGCGGCGCGGGCTTCGAAGTCGTCGAGGCGATCCCGACCAGTCACTCTTATACGCTCTGGACGCTCGGCGGCGTGTTCCGCGCATCGGGTTATTACCAGACGAGCGCGCTCGCCGAAGGCTTGGGATCGCTGCTGCGGGTGGTGCTGCCTTGGGCGTTCAACTTCTCGACGCTGATCATCGGGCGAAAGCCGCAACTGAACGAGTTTTCGAGAGGATAGCATGGCGCGCTGGGGGAACGAGCTTTACGAAAGCGATCAATCGCTCGATTATCAATCGACCATCATGGACGTTTTGGAGCGAGAAATCGCCTATCTGATGACTCCTGAACGAATCAGCAGCAGCACCTACTGGCTGCTAGAGATGTTGGGCATCGTTGAGATGACACTGCTGTTCGATCAGCACGAGAGCCACAGCACGACCTTCCTTAACACGCAACTCGCAGTACAGCGCTGGCGCGACACCTTCCTCAGCGTTTGGGATGGCGATTGGCAGGGCAATGAGCCGTTTTCCGAGCCGTTGCCTTTTACCAATCTAGACTATCGCAGGCAGTATCGCCCGGTCGTGATTGCGATCTTTAAACGGCTGGAAAGTATCGCCCACTTCTGGAGCGACATCGACATCAAGGGACAAGCCGACGAACTCACACGCTCGCCGCTCGATTATCAACTCCCCTATTTTTCGCTCACGCACTGGACGAACGAGCAGGGCTATCCCGTGATCTACGCACCCCGTATCGCCTTGGGGCTGATCGCCCATCTAGCAAAAGACGTGATCTATTGGCTTTCGCTGGAAAAACGGGGTGAAATGTTCGCTTTTAATGCGACTGAGGTCTGGGTCGCGGTCGATTTACTCGCTTTTCTGTGCGAGGCATATGAATGCACGCCGCTCGTCACCGCGCCGATGGTGCACGCATGGCGCGAAACGACCGCCGAAATTTGGCGGCACTTCCTCGAAGGCGGCAAACAAGCATGGGATGCTGCCGATCCCCTGTACCTGAATATCATGCTGGGCTTTGATCGATTGGAAGGGGTGGCAGAGCGATACCCGCCGGAATGGTATCCTAGCTAGGGGAGTAGTCCCAAAGTGAGGTGGGACGGATCAGATTTGACGAGGCGCTGTGACGCACATAATCATTTTTCCCCATCGCCAATGATCAAGGTTTACATGCTTCTTAAGGATGAGAAAAGAGGTGGAGCAACTACGCCCGCGTCAGGTCACGAGAGAACAGTTCGAGGTACAGAAAGCGCAAATTTTAGCGGTGGGCGAGCACTTGCGAAATACGGGTGCTTGCTCGATCAGCCCTTCAGCCCGCTGGCGGCGATGCCTTCGGTGAACTGCTTCTGTGTGAAGAAGTAAAGGATCAGGATCGGGATGATCATCAGGATCGACGCCGCCATCTGCAAGTGTAGCTGAGTCGGCGCGTCGCTCTGGACGAACTTGGTCAAGCCGACGGCAACCGGACGCCA
>JBBSNT010000335.1:0-4881 GCA_038260485.1 Aggregatilineales bacterium
CCTTACTTGGGCGCGGCGAACCCGCCATCGACAGCGCTTTCTCGTTCACGCTGAACCCGATCAGCATCGTCCCCAGCCTGCTGAGCGACCCAATCGACGGGGTCAAATACAGCGTCGTGCTCTACGCGGTCTTTGTCGGCATCGGCGGCTGGCTGCTCGGACGAATCCTCAGCTTAGGCGCGCTGGGGCGGCTGCTGCTGGCGCTGCTGCTGATCGGGCGCGGCAACATGCACGCTGTGATCAGCGGCGGCTATTTTCAACTGGGCGTGACGCAAGCGTCTTTCCCGTGGGTGGTCGCGGCGGCGCTGGCGATCATCCGTTTCCCCACGCGACGCTATCCGGTCGTCTGGCTGGCGGTCGTGCTGACGCTGCTGTTTTGGGCGGGCAACATCTACTACACGCTGCCCTCATTGATGATGGTGGCGGTGCTGCTGATCGCCTTCGTCATCAAGCCGAAACTGGCGGGCGCGGGCTGGCGAGAGCGGATCGACGTGGCGCTGATTCGGCGGATCGTCGTCGCGCTCGTCCTGACCGTTGGGCTTTCGGCGGTGACCAGCCTGCCGATTTACGCACATCAGCAGTACCTCGGTGGGCATCCTGACGAGTTACCGGACGCCTTTTACCAGCCGCCGACGGTCGCCGCCGCGCAGTTCTTCACGACCACGCTCTACTATCCCGCCGATACATGGCATCAAACCTATTTCAGCTTCGTCGTCCCGCTGTGGTTCGCGGCGTTGATCTTCGTGCTGCTCCCGCCGATTAGCCCCAAACTTCAGCGCTTTCGCGCGCCGCACCTACAACGGCGGATGGTCGCGATTGCGCTGTTCATGATCCTGTTCTTCCTGTTGTGGGGTACGGGCACGAACCCGATCATGAAATGGGCTTACGCTAATCTGCCGCTGATCGGGCAGTGGCGCGTCCTCTCGCGCATGTTGACGGTCAGCGCCTTCTGGATGGCGGTGCTGGTGGCGCTGCGCGTCGATGGCTTGTGGAACGCGCTGGTACGATCACGTCGCTGGAATGACGACTTGGCGCGTCTCTTGCGCCTGCCTTCGATCAGGACGTGGTTTCATTACGGCGCGGCACTCGGCTTGATCGTGATCAGCACGCTGGCGGCGCGCGAAGTTGTGCTGTCGTGGTTCGAGTTCGGCGCGACGCAAGGACCGCCGGAAATGACGTGGCGCTGCGTCAATTGGCTGCGCGCCCAACATCCCGGCGAATACATCGCCCTGTGGGGCGATGGCTACGACGACCTCGACGTCTATTTAGCTAACAACGTCCGCTACACCCACATCAACGCCGACTATCACCCACTGGGCATGACCTCAGCGCTGTACGCGGGAGATTTGAGCGACGTGCAGCCCGAATATTTGATCTCGTACAACGACGACGAGCGCCATTACTGGATGGAGCGCGGCTACCGCTTGATCGACGGCGCGCCCGTGACCGACGACGGCGTGCCGTGCTTGATGCACAACACGGACACCTTCAGCTATGCGTTCATGCTGCCGGTGTCGCGGCTGCAAGCCTTGATCAGCGATCTCGTGCCCGCGCAGACCACGCCGATCACGGGCGTCAATCATCAATTTGACCACGTCGCCATGATCGTCAGCGGCGACGCGCAAACCGATCTGGTGGTCGTGGCGCAGGAACTCGCCTCGCCCGGTTGGAACGTGAGCGTCGATGGCTTGCCCGCCGAATTGCAACCCGTCGGGCAGTTGATCGGGGTGGTCTTGCCGCAAGGCGCTATTCCGCATCGCATCCTGTTCGTGTATGACCCACCGCTGCTCAAACTTGGCGGCGTGATCACGCTGGCGACGGCGTTGATCAGCAGCCTTTACCTGCTCCATGCCGAACGGCTCGCCCGCCGCCGCAGACAAGAGGAAACCGCCCATGCTGAAACCACTGCCTAAAGTCGCGTTTTACCGCGTCATCCTTGAGCTGCTGCTGGTGATCTACGCGGCGCTGTTCGCGTCGCAAGCCTATGCCAACAGCAACTCGACTCTCGCGCTGACAGGCAATGAGGCGCAGTGGTTGACAAATTCCGCTTTCGTCGAATCGGTCAGCTTGCGCACGACCGGACGATTCACGCTCTGGCAGCCGTGGCTAGGGCGCGGCGAACCCGCCATCGACAACCCGTTCTCGTTCGCGCTGAACCCGATCAGCATTGTTCCGAGCCTGCTCTACGGGTCGGTCAACGGTATCAAGTACAGCATCGTCCTCTACGCGATATTCGCAGGCATCGGTGGTTGGGTTTTGGGGCGCGTGCTTGGCTTAGGCTGGCTCGGACGCTTGCTGCTGGCGCTGCTCTGCGTCGGTCGCGGCAATATGCACTCGATCATCAGTGACGGCTATTTCCAGCTTGGCGTCACGCAGTCCTACCTTGCGTGGGTGGCGGCGGCAGTGCTGGCGATCATCCGCTTTAGAACGAGGCGCTACCCGGTCGTGCTGCTGGCGATCCTGCTGACGTTGATGTTCTGGGCGGGCAATATCTACTACACGCTGCCCGCCGTGATCAGCGTCGGGCTGCTGACGCTCGTGTTTATGGTCAAGCCCAAGAAGGAGCCACAGGCGGAAGGCGACTGGTGGTGGAACCGTATCGACGTTGTGCTACTGCAACGGGTCGGCTTGGCGCTGCTGCTGACGGTTGGCTTGTCGGCAATCACCAGCTTGTCAATTTTCGGCAACCAGCAGTATATCGGCGGGCATCCGAACGAATCGCCGGACGCGACCTACGAAAGTCCGCTGCTCGCCGCCGCGCAGTTCTTCGTCACCGAACGCTATTATGGTCCTGCGGTCTGGAATCAGACCTATTACAGCGTCGTCGCACCGGCGTGGTTCGTGGCGCTGATCTTCCTGATCTTTCCGCCGATCACGCCGGTCTTCCAACGTTTTCGGGAATCCCGTTTTCAGCGCCGCGTGATCGCCGTCGCGCTGTTTACGGCGATTTTCTTCCTGTTCTGGGGCACGGGCACAAACCCGATCATGAAATGGATTTACGCTAACCTGCCGCTGATCGGGCAGTGGCGTGTGCTCTCACGGATGATGACCGTCTGCGCGCTCTGGATCGGCGTGCTGGTGGCGCTGCGCGTCGATGGCTTGTGGAACGCGGCGGTGACCTCGAAGCGCTGGAACGAAGCGGTCGCGCGCGTACTGCGAACGCCCTCGATTGCTTCGTGGCTGCATTACGGCGTCGCGCTCGTCTTGATCGTCACGAGCGGCGTGGCATCCTACGAAGTGCTGACCTCATGGTTCAACTTTGGCGCAACGATAAGCCCGCCAGAGATGACCAACCTGTGTATTGGTTGGCTGCGCGCCCAGCACCCGAACGAGTTTATCTCGGTGTGGGGCAATACCTATGACAGCGTAGCGACCTATTTCGCCAACGGTATGCGCTTCACGCATATCAACGCCGACTTCCACCCGATAGGCATGACGCCGACGATTTACCCCGGCGACTTGAGCGACGTTCAGCCGGAATACTTGATCTCTTACGACACCACCGAGCAGCGTTTCTGGATGCAGCGCGGTTACGAAATCGTCGAGGGTGCGCCGCGCACGGGCGATTACCTACCCTGCTTGATGAGCAACTGGAATACCTTCAACTATGCCTTCTCGATTCCGCTCGATACCCTACAAGGCATGGAAGCAGGGGAGCTTACGCCCCGCTGGACGACGCCGATTAACGCTGTCAGCCATCAATTCGACCACATCGGCATGATCGTCACGGGCAACCCCGAAAAAGACCTCGTGATCGTCGCGCAAGAACTGGCGTGGCCCGGTTGGCGGGTGACGATTGACGGCTTGTCCGCGCAGTTGGAGTCGGTCGGAACGCTGATCGGCGTTGTGGTGCCGAAAAGCGGGATTCCGCATCGCATCCTGTTCGTCTACGATCCACCGCTGGTCAAAATCGGCAGCGTGCTGACACTGGGGACGATCCTGTTTTGCGTGCTCTATCTGCTGCATGGCGAACGCCTGATCGGACGGGGAGAGCCGCGCCCCAAACACGTCCCGGTCTATCCGAGCTTTCCGCCGCTGAGCATTTAGCATCAACAACAGCACCTTTTGTAGGGGCAGACGTGCAACCTTCGGTTGCCTGTGTCTGCCCCTTTTCGGGCGTACCGATGTGTGCGCCCCTACGGCGCCGAGTCACGAATAGATGTGGTGTCTAGGGGCGTTATATATAACGCCCCTACATCGCACCCTTAATCACTGCTGCGCTGAATGTCGAGCACGTCCGCCAGAATGCCGAAGCCGGTTTGTACGCCCCCCGCGCCCGCACCGATCAGCGTCACTTCGCCGAGCAAATCGGTCGTGTAGGTGATGGCGTTGGTCGCGCCGGAGACGTTCGCCAGCGGATGACTGAGTGGCAGGCGTTGCAGCAGCACCTCAGCGTCCGTCGGCGTGACCTGCGCGATCAGCTTCCAGCGCTCGCCCGCCGCCCGCGCCGCCGCGATATCGTCTGCCGTGATCGCGCTGATGCCGCGCACGACCATCTCGTCAAGCGTCAACGTTCTGCCGAACAACGCCGCCGCGAGGATGATCGCCTTGCCTGCCGTGTCCCAGCCATCAACGTCGCCTGCCGGGTCGGCTTCGGCATAACCCATCGCCTGCGCCAGCTTAAGCGCATCGGCATAGCCCAAGCCGCCTTCCATCTCGGTCAGGATATAGTTGGTCGTCCCGTTGAGGATGCCGCGCACGCCGGTGATCGTGCAGCCTGCCAGCGCTTGCTGCGCCAAGCGGATCGAGGGTGTGCCTGCCATGACCGTCGCCTCGAAGCGCAGCAGTTTGCCCGCCGCGAGTGCCTGCGCTTGTAACTCGGCGTAGGCGATGGCGACGGGTCCCTTGTTGGCGAGGACAACGTGCTTGCCCGTCTCGAAG
>JBBSNT010000336.1:0-4875 GCA_038260485.1 Aggregatilineales bacterium
ATAGAGTTTGCCGTCCGGCCCCAACGCAAGCGCCTGCGGCTCGTTGAGCACCGCTGCACTCACCGCGCCACCGTCATTATCCGCGCCGCTGCTCAAATCCGCATGACCGAAAACCCAATCGGCAGTCGTATCGCCGTCCGGCGCATAGTAGAGGATGCGGCTGTTGATCGAATCGGCGATGTAGATGCCGCCTTCGGGCGCGAGCGCCATCGCTTTGGGGTGAGAGAGGCTGTCCGCGCTGACCACGCCCGCGCCGCCCTTGCCGTCATTATTCTCAAGGTTGGCGTTCAAATCGCCAAACTGTCCGTAAACGCGATCCGCCGTCGTATCGCCGTCGTTGGCGAAGTACAGCACGCGGTTGTTTTCCCGATCCGCCACAAACAGGCCGCCGTTCTCATCCAGCGCCAGCCCACGTGGGAAATTCATGTTTTTGGCGCTCGGTGTGCCCGTATGACCCGTGCCGTCATTATTGAGCGTCCCCGTCGTGAAATCGTCGGACTGTCCGTAGACGCGATCCGCCGTCGTATCCCCGTCGTTGGCGTAGAACAGCACACGGTTATTGCTCGAATCAGCGATGAACAGGCCGCTGCTGTCCGCAACGACGCCGAGCGTGAAAACGCCAATGGTATCCGCGCCGGGGATGCCGCTGCCGCCCACGCCGTTGTTATTCGGCGGGTTGCTGCCGAAATTGCCGAACTGTCCGTAGACGCGATCCGCCGTCGTGCTGTCTTTGGGATAATGCAGCGCGCGGTGATTCTCGCGGTCGGTGATGTAGATGCCCCCGTCCGGCGCAAGCGTGACCACCGTCGGCATTGCCAGCGAATCGGCGCTCGGCGCGCCAGAGCCGCCCACGCCGTCATAGTTCGCGGTATAGGCATCGAAATCGCCGTGCTGCCCGTACACGCGATCCGCTGTCGTGTCGCCATCTTTGGCGAAGTACAGCACGCGGTGATTGTTGCGGTCGGCGATATAGAAACCGCCGCTGCTATCGACAGTGATGCCGAGCGGGAAGTTCATCCCGCTGGCGCTGTGTCCAATTTGCTTTGAGGTCACATCCGGCTGACCAAAGACGGTCGCGTCGTCCTGCGCGCTGACGGGCAGCGTCAGAGCAAGGCAGAGGAAAAGCAGCACGACCAAACGGTGCGAAGAAGACATTTTTAGCTCCCTTGAGGCGATAAAGTTATTACTCTGTTTAGTTCGCAATAATCGCGTAAAAGGGTCGCGCCGCTAGGGATTTCGGGGTCGGAGTTCGATCACCTTCGCCTCGGCAGGCGCGATCACCTTATCCACCAATTCAGCAATCAACTGCGCTTGATCTTCATATTCGTGGATCGGCAGCACCGAGGAACGACGCAGTACGTTGCCAAACATACTGTAAGGATCTTGACCTTTAAGGATAAGCGGTTGGACTGGAAGCGATTGCAAATCGGGGACAAAGCTCATGAGTTCGTGCGGAACACTTCTTGGATCGGTCAAATCAGCAATGACAAAGCACGCCATGTGAGCCAGGGTACTCACGGTTTCCGTTGTGTCACGGTTTTCTGGCCCCTCAAAATCAAACAGAATGGGTACATAGTTTCGCTGCCGTAGTTCTTCCCGAATAGCTTGGAGAACGGCAATACGCTCTGGTGTAAACCGACCGAGGATAAGCACGGCTTTACTTGTGATTGTGTCGATCACACTGCGTAGCTTTTCGTTGTGGATCAAAAGATAAATGAATTGGGCAACTTCAAGATTATCGACGGTGATAATGGGTTCATTGTAGTCTGTAATAATGAGGTTTAATTGTGTTGCGCCCTCAAGATTGACGTTCCAAGCAGAGATGCCGAAGATGTTGCAATTTGAAATATCCGCTCTGGTGAAAATTGTCCGAATGAGACTCGCACGCTTGAAATTTGAACCGCTCAGCTTTGCGTCACTAAAGTCTGTCCCAGTAAGGTAGGCACCTTCGAAATTTGTATTGCGTAAATCATGATCGCGGAAGCTTTTGTAACTCAAATTCGTTTCGTTGAGAACCGCTCCGGTTAGTTTCGTACTGCTAAGGTCTAGGTCAATAAGATACGCTTCGTGTAAATCAGCACCACATAAATCCGCATCTTTTAAATCTGCGTAACTGAGATTTGCACCATTCATAACTGCGTCTACCATTGTCGCTCCATGCAAATCTGCATTACCTAAGTTCGCGATTTCCAAATCAGCGCCTGTTAAATCCGCATCACTGAGGTCTATTGGCACATAAGGATTATCTTGCCGCCACTTATTCCAATCACTAATACTTCGCTTCAGAATAGCAAGTTGTATCTTGTCTGCCATAGCGTCAACCCCTGTGATTAGCTTATAAATCCGTAGCGTTGGAACGTCTCAGCAAGGGTTTTTCCGTGACCAAATCATAGCCGAGCGCTTCACTGGTCGCCTGTGCCTGAATATGGATCAGCTTGGCAACTTCCCAGACAATTTCCATCGCGGTTGACTCTGCCACCGTTTCGGCTTCGCCAAGCTTGTCCATCGCCAGTTGTTCGGCAAGGCTGGTGTAAATCAAGGCATATTTCCCAAAGTGATCGCGTAAATTCTGTTTTGGTTTTAAGCGAAGTTCGCCCCGAAGCTGCGCAGTGGTTCGCTGCCACAAACCTTTGTAAACCCGTTCGGTGGCTTCCGAATAAATCGTCGGTGGCGCATCCAAAACGGCAATTTTAAGCGCTTCCACGAATTTGTTCCGTGTGATGATGCCTTCGATACGCGCTTTGATCCAACCTTCCGGTTTTCCATCTAAGCGATATTGCCCGACAACACGATCAAAGGAACGGAATAAACCTAGTTCAGGGTCTTGCGTCTCTTCCAGACGCTCCGCTCCCACACGCGCCAGCCACATTTTCATCGGCTCAACTTTAGGGGACGGAATCGACTGAATGAGTCGTAACGCTTGTTCCGTGTTTACGACATCTGTGAGCCTCTTTTTGCCATCGTCCGCAAGCAATTTCAAACCATTTATTTTTCTAATGGTTTCATTTCCCTCGTTCTTCAGTTGATTCTTCAAAACACGATAGTAATTTGCCGCACCTTTACGGTCTTTATTGAGTAGCTCGCCAATGATGTCGATGACACTGTAATACCATTCGCCTTCATGCCATTCTTTGCGAATACGTTCGCCATTTACGGGAATCTGCGGAATGAGATCACTCATCTTTCACCTCAATTAGCTTATATTTTAAGCAGCTTCAATAATAAGTCGATTGCATGAAAAATGCAAACGTTCGAGCCCCGTTTCCGCCGAGTTTGCCCGTTCTAACCCGTTTGTTTTTCCTACCCGCCCGATAGCGGTCGATCTGCCACCTTACGTTCCCGTGACCTCACCGTATTTGCACACTATCTACCCTCGATAATCTCACTCAAGGCACTCGTATCTTCCCGTGCGCGCAGTTGGTTTGAATTAAGTAGTGTATCCTCACCCGCAGCCCCATTCCATTGGGCGACCATAACGCGCCGGATGCCCCGCTCTTGACTCCCCGCCCTCGATCCCCGTATACTTACCTCTATGAATACACACACTGCTTGCACGATGTCGATGCGAATGCCCCGTCCGAATGACAGACGACGAGTATTTGCACGCGCGTAATCGCGGGGAATCACACAGCAAAACCGAACCGTCTGTCCAACTGGCAGACGGTTTTTTATTTTTGTGGCACACTATGCCCACTTGCGATCCGCTAGAGGAAAACCATGCCCGATCCTAAACACATACACGTTTCCGTCGCCTGGCCCTACGCCAACGGCGATCTGCACGTCGGTCACCTGGCGGGCGCATACCTCCCCGCCGACATTTTCGCGCGCTATCACCGCCTCAAGGGCAATCACGTCCTGATGGTCTCCGGATCGGACAGTCACGGCACGCCGATCTCGGTCGAAGCCGACAAGCGCGGCGTCACGGCGCGCTCAATCTTCGAGCATTATCACGAGCGTTTCCTGCTCACCCAGCAGAAACTCGGCGTCAGCTATGACCTCTTCACGCACACCGATACCGAGAATCACTACCAGATCGCCCAGGATATTTTCCTGCTCCTGCTCGAACGCGGGCATCTCTACAAGGAGAAACAGCAGCTTCTCTACAGCGAGCTAGAGAAGCGCTTCCTGCCGGATCGCTACGTCGAGGGCGAGTGTTACATCTGCCACTACCCCGAAGCACGCGGCGATCAATGCGACAACTGCGGCAACCTGCTCGACGCCACCAAGCTGATCAAGCCGCACAGCAAGAATCACCCGGACGAAACGCTGATCATCCGCGAGACGGAGCATTATTTCCTCGATCTCGGTCACTTCACCGACGCGCTGGTCGAGTACCTCAAGCTGCACGAAAATCGCTGGCGACCGAATGTGGTCAAGTTCAGCCAGAATTTCGTCGAAGAGGGGCTGCGCGGGCGACCAATCACCCGCGACATTGACTGGGGCATCCCGGTGCCGCTCGAAGGCTGGGACGGCAAGCGCCTCTACGTCTGGTTCGAGGCGGTGATGGGCTACCTGACCGCCAGCATCGAGTGGGCGAAAAACATCGGCGAGCCGGAGCGCTGGAAAGACTGGTGGTACAACCCCGAAGCCGAGATTTACAACTTCATCGGCAAGGACAACATCCCCTTCCACACGATCATCTGGCAGGCGGAACTGCTCGGCATCGACGGGATTTACAACGAGGCCAACCCGGATCAGCACCTTGACCTGCCCTATGACGTGCCAGCCAACGAATTCATGAACATTGAGGGGAAACAGTTCTCGAAATCGCGCAATTGGGCGATCTGGGTTCCCGACATTCTTGAGCGCTATCAGGCGGACGCGGTGCGCTACTACGTCGCCGCGACCTTCCCCGAAACCCACGACTCGGATTTC
>JBBSNT010000337.1:0-4851 GCA_038260485.1 Aggregatilineales bacterium
CCCGATCAACTTTGTGGTCAATGTCGTAGCAGGCTTGATTGCCTACCTGTGGCAACCCAAGAAACCCGCTATCAACTGGTCTACTCGTGATGCTCAATCCCTTGCTCTTGTGTGAGAGCTATCCGAAACTCAGGTTACTTAATCATCATAAGCCGCTGATGCGGGCGAGTGCTGCGGCTGCGGCGGTGAAATTCTGGTTGCGCCAGAGCGCGACCTCAAAATTCGACTTCGCACGCTCAAGGTCGCCTAGCTGTTCATAGGCGAGTCCGGCGTAGTAGTAGCTCTCTTCGACTCCCGGCGTCGTGGCGATCACGTCGCGGGCAAGGTCGAGCATATCTTGATAGCGCCCAACTTGATAATAGGCTTCGAATGGTCCGTATTGATACCACATCATACGCCATGGCAAGCCGAGGCTGCGCGATTGGTCGAAAGCTTCAGCGGCTTCCTCGTAGCGACCGAGCAGCACCAATGCCGATCCTTTGTTGAATAAGCTGAAGGTGTCGGAAGTGGGACCCACGAGTTCGTCATTCGACTGCTGGAGCAAGGTTTCGGCGGCGTAAGTCTCGTCCCAATAGCTGCCCATGACCTGCTGCAGCTTTGCTTGATCTTCGGGACGGTAGACGACGAGGAAATCGCGGTTGAAGTCGCGCCAGCGATTGTCCATGTCGGTGTAAGCAATCGGACGTCCGGCGTTATCAGTTCCGTTGCCGAGCAGCGAATCGAACGAGTAGAGTTCCTGCTTCGCGTCATCGTAGCCCATAATCACGCGGTTGTGGCTCATCCAGTCCTTGAACGCGCCCGGTCCGTCGTAGTAGACGTTTTCGACCAGCACAGGGAAACCGTCAGCAACCAGCGCTTTGAGTAAGTCAATCGTGCCGCCGACGCGCTCGACGGCAGCTAAGCCCTGCAAGTTGACGAAGCTGATCATCTCGTCGAGGCGAACGGCAACGTCTTCAGTATTCGGGTTAAGGTAACGCATGGTGTCGTCATAAGTTCCCGACCATTGATAGTAAGAGAGTTCGATGGTCAGCGCCGCCGACGAGCAACGGTTGAGCAGTTGGTAGACGGGGCGCAGCCCCTCAAGCCGTGCGGAAGTGGGCAGTGTCATCGGTGGGACGTAAGGAGAAACGGCAGCAATCGGTGTCGCAGTATCGGTGGCTGCGGGGGTAGGAGTATCCTGCGCTTGGGCACTGCCGATGCTCACGAGCAACATAATGCCGATCAATGTCAAGCGGAAAATACGATTATTCATCAGATAAAACTCGCTCATTCCGACAATCGACCGCCATTGTACAGCAAACGGTCGTCTATTCCAGATGTGCTAATCGTATAACGAGGTGGTTATCGCTCGTGACAAGTAGGCTATTGTTCGCGTCCCAGCCGATTCCCTATCGATCAAAGAGCATCAGCGCCACGAAATTTCCAATGGCTTGTGCATGGCTGGCTACTCCTCTGCGATCTTCACGAGCACGATGCCCGATTGTGGCGACCGCGACAGCAGGATGGTGTTATTCGCTGCCCACGTCAGGGTTTGGCGTAATGTTGAGGTTGGCTGGTTGAAATTCCCAGCAAACAGCAGCCGTCCCGGTGTTCCCGGTGCGCTGGTGATATATAGCCCGTTCTGATCGTTGCTGCGTTGATTATTGACGATGTACGCCAATGCAGAACCATCGGGCGACCAGCCCGCGCCAGCGACGTAGCGATTCGGGTCGATCAGCACAAACGCCGCATTTTCGAGGTCGATGACGCGGATAATACTGGCGTTCGCGTCATCAGGGTTAGGGAAGCCTCTATTGGGCGAATTGACCAGCGCGTAGCGCGGGTTCGGCGAATGTTCAATGGCGGCAGTCGGAAATTGGGGATCGGCAAGGGCGACGTGTTCGGGATTGCTGCCGTCCAAGTCGCTGACCCACACGCCGCGTCGTGGCGAATCGTTGGATAAAAAGGAGATTTGCAGGAGCTGCGTGGCGGTGACATCAATGGCAAAGACCGCGAATGCTTCGCTGTCCGCGATTTCGCCCAGTTTTTCCAAACCGCTGCCATCCGGTTGAATGGTGTAGATGAGTGGGGGCTGAACCGTCCCTTGCAGGCGGTTGTAACGCAGAAACAAGATGCGCCCATCGGGCAGCCAGCGCGGCACGACGTCGATGTTTTTCCAGTTGTTGTCCGATAAGCTTAAGTGGTTGTCGCCGTCGTCGGTCAGGTCTTGCAGGGCGTCGGTGGTCGTATCCCAGAGCCAAATATCTGAGTCCACAAAGAGGCGGAAGAAATCTTCGGTGAACACCAGATAACGGCTGTCCAGCGACCAGCGGATCGTTTCGGCGTCGATTCGGTGTATGGATTCGAGATCGACGCAGCGCTGCTCGGTTTCACCTTCGTAAAGGCAGAGCGAATTGCCTTCCAAATAGGCGAAATGTTCACCGTCAGGCGCGAGGTAAGCAGCTGTATTGCCGGGGCCTGCCAAGAGATCAAGTTCCGTTGTCGAGGCGACCCTGAGCGCGTCAATGTCGATAGGCGGCGAGGTGGTTGGTGACGTCGCTAATTGCGTGGGCGCTTGAGCGGTGGCGGTGAGGGCGTGTTCCAGTGCTGACTGGATCGTCTGGGTGGCGTTGATTTGCGCAGGCGCTTGCTGTGTTTGGGCGATGAGCGTGCTGACGGCGGCAGCAATGGTGGGATCGGTGGTCGGTTGTTCATCCTGTGCGTGTGCAATCAGGGTAATGGCGCTCATCAGCAGTGTGAGCACTATGGCGAAACGGCGTAGACGCATAAGACCCAATCCTTTCGCGGCATTAATTCACAGTGGCTCCGGTAAAGAAGCGCTTGAGCGCTGTACCCGCCTCGGCATCCTTCAGGTAGGCGATGTTCGCGCCTGCAAACGGGCGCGGCTCGATGCCGAAGTAGCTGACGAGCGCGTTGTCGCTGACGACGTTTGGCTCTTTGAGCAGGTCGAGCAAGGTCAGATTGACGGGCGCGCCGGGCAGTGTCTTTTCCATGATCGCTACGGCAGGGCGCAGCAAGCCGACTGACGTGTTGATCAGGCTGCGGCTGGTATCCATCGCCTTGAGCACGCGCTTTTCGATTTCGCCGAGCGTCAAGACTTCCGGTCCGCCAAGTTCGAATTCGCGCCCAATAGTTGCGTCGTCGTCGAGCGCGCGCACAATTGCTTCGACGACATCATATACTGAAACGGGTTGAAAGAGCGCTGTACCGCCGCCGATCAGCGGAAAAACAATCGGTGTCAGGCGAATCAAACGGGCGAAGGCGTTGAAGAATTCGTCCTGCGGCCCGAAGATTACCGATGGGCGCACGGCAGTCCATTTCAAGCCGGACTTGGCGACGTACTGCTGCGCGCGTCCCTTGCTGCGGAGGAAGCGTGAAAAATGGTCGGGCGTCGCGCCGTTCTGGCACATGTTGACGAAGCGCTCGATTCCGGCATTGCTGGCGGCATCGATGACGTTGATCGTGCCCTGATAGTTGATTTCCTCGTAAGTCGCGCCACCTTTTTCCATCGGAATAGCGACGAGGTGAATCACCGACGTGACGTCATCCATGACAGGTATCAAGCTGGCGCGGTCGGTCACGTCACCCTGCACGATCTCGACCTTATCTCCTAGACCGCCGAGACGCTGCTGTGCCTTTTCAGGGTGACGCACCATCGCGCGCACGGGCTTGCCGAGTTCGACTAAACGCCGCACCGTATTGTTGCCCACGTATCCGGCTGCGCCGGTGACTAGAACCGTCATGCTCACTTCTCCTGTGGTTTCCACATCGATATACGACTATTTTATCGATGCGAAATGAAAGGGCGATTAGGAGTGCATTGTTGTTCGGCATTTGGCAAGGATGTTCAACGGAACACGCCTACTTTGAAAGGGATGGCTGGACGGTGATCGTGGCGAGAGTGAGGTAGTCGCCGCCCGTGCTAACGGACAGGCGCTCGGCGGGGTTGTCGAGGGCATAGAGTCCAGCGATCAGCGTGTAGTCACCCGGCGGCAGGTCGATCAGGAGCGCATGTTGGTCGCGGACGGTGTCGCCGGGAGTCCATGTCGTCGTCAGCGCCAGCCCACCGCCCGGTTCGCTGTCGCGCTGCGCAACCAGCGCGCCGTCGGCGTTGAGTAATTGCACAAAGACCTTATAGCGCGTCGTCAGCGGCATGTTGGTCTGCCAGTCGAAGCGCACTTGGAGCGCGTCACCCTGCCGAATCGTTTCAGCGCTGAGGGCATAGCGATCCAGCGTGATCTGATCGCCAAACTGCGCGCCGGAGTCGCGGACGATCTGCGGATTGACAGGCATGACGTAGCGGACGAGGCGCACGTCTCCGTACCACGTCGCATCAAGTTCGAAGGCGTCGGCGTCGAGCGTCGATTCGACCACACGCTGCGGATCGCGCTCGGTTTCGCCCCAAAAGACGACGAAAACACGTCGATGCGTGGCGATAATCTGGGCGATCTGCTCGACGGTCGCCTCGTCATCGCCGCCCAAGCCAGCGGGCAGCGGATAGACTGCGGCGCCGCCGTGATAGTAGTAGCGAAAGACTTCTTCCTGATTGGGCGCGTCGAGGATCACCGCGTCGTCGGGGCGTAAATCCGCTTCAATCGTCTGGACGATAGCGCGGTAGTCGGCGCGTTGGAAGGCGGGATCGCTGTAGAGCGGGGCGATGCCGTCCCATGCGATCAACGCCAGCCAGATGACGCTTAAGACCGCCGTCGCGGGCGGGACGATCAGCGCCAAGCGCGTGGCGAAGTCGCGCTGCCTGCCGTAGTTGAGCTTGAGCGTCCACAGTACCCAGACGCCGCGCCCGAACCAGAGCGCTAAGCCGATCTGCGCGGGCAGCAGCAGCTTGATGTTGTC
>JBBSNT010000338.1:0-4847 GCA_038260485.1 Aggregatilineales bacterium
AGCGCGCTGCGCCCTACAACCGTCATCTAAGTGACTTGATAAGGTCGAGCGAGAAGTCTGTCAGCGACGCGAGGCGGGTATTTGCCAGCGCCAGCACGTCATCCGGCGGCGGGAAGTCTTTGCTCGGAATGGCGATGGCGACCATCCCTGCCGCTTTGAGCGCGCGGATGCCGTTGGTCGAGTCCTCGATGCCGAGACAGTTTACTGGATCAACACCAAGCGCTTTTGCTGCCGTCAGGTAGATTTCGGGATCGGGCTTGCCATGTTTCATGCCGTCGCCGCTGATAATTGCTCCAAAGACCTGATCCAGCCCGGTGAGGCGCATGACTTCGGTGATGATCGGCGCGGGTGAGCCGGATGCCAGCGCGACCGGATAGGCACTCGCCGCCGTTTTGACCGCCTCGACCGCGCCGGGAAGCAGGGTTAAGTGGGCGGCTAAACGATCGCTGATGCGCTGGATCATCATGTCGGCGATCCTGTCGAGCGACATATCCAAGCCTAAGCGATCGCACATCAAGGCTGACCATTCGTGGGTGCTAGTTCCCATCGTCTGGCGCTGATCGTCCGCTGTCCAGATGCGCCCATAGTGGGCGGCTAAGGCTTGACGCTCGTCCCACCAATAGCCTTCGCTCTCGATGATCACGCCGTCCATGTCAAAAATCACTGCTGCGATTGGCATGACTGTCCCCTTTTCTGCTGCGCAGTGGATTATCCCCAGCTTGCCAAGCCATGCCAAATCGAGATAATGAAGTTTATAAACTTCTGAAACCATTACTTGAAGGAGCAGCGATGCGTCGGCTCATTTTTATCAGCGCTTTTGCTCTACTCACGCTTTACGTTACGGTGGTCGCCAGCGCACAAGGGGCGGGAACGTGCTCGACCGTCGTCAACCAAGCCCTTTCAGATTTAAGCAATAACTGTGGCGATTTAACGCGGAACAGCGCCTGCTATGGCTATAACCATGTGGTCGCCACGTTCTTCGACAACGCCTTTACGCCGTCTGCTTTCACGCATCCGAATGACCGGGTTGAGCTGGCGGCGCTTCAGAGTATCGCCACAACGCCGCTCAATATTGATACCGCCGAGTGGGGGATTGCCGTGCTCAAGCTACAGGCAGACTTGCCCGACGCGCTGCCCGGTCAGGCGGTGACGTTTCTGCTGCTGGGTGACGTGCATCTCGAAACGGGGGTTGCACAGGACAGCGACGATCACCCGATGCAGGCGATCTACTTCACGACTGGCATCGGCGATACCAAGTGCAGCGACGCGCCGGAGTCGTCGCTGATCATTCAGGGACCCGAAAATATCACGGTTCACCTACAGGTCAACGGCGCGAACGTCCAGTTTGGATCGACGCTGCTGTTCCGTTCGACCGACAACAGCACGATGGAATGCGGCGTACTGGACGGTTCGGCGCGGGTGGGCGGTGCGGAAAACGGGCAGGTGATTCCGGCAGGTTTCGCGGCGCGCGTGCCGCTGGACGAGACCCTGCACACCAACGGCGATTGGGGCGGTAACCAGACCCTTGAGGACGGCGACGCTGCCGCGCTGCAAGTGCTGCGCCGTATCCCTGATGGTGTGCTTAATTACACGCCCAACGTGCCGACGCCGGAAGAAATCGACCTGCTGGGGGCGCTTGATCCGCGGCTCGTCAATGCGCTTGATCCGCACATGCTGCGCGAAATGGTGCATTTGCTGCTGCTCGAAGGCGCGGACTCGACGGTGGTTTCGGCGCTGGACGTGCGCGGTCTGCGCCAGTTCATCCTCACACGGCAGGATCAAGTGAGCGATGAAGATCGAGCGGCGCTGCCGTATAATTTCATGCGCGATTTTCTGATCGCGTTGGATGATGTCAGTTTGAGATAGGGTACAAACCTCAACTCGACCTCACCCCGTGCAAACCTGCGGTTTGCCTGCCCCTCTCCCTAGGAGAGGGGCAAAAAGTATCGTTATATTCCGACGATGACCGCGATGTTCCCCACTGCTCGATGCCGACTATCTCTCTTATATCCAATCAAGATGTGACCCTAGAGCGTGGCGTGAGGTTTGCGAATGCGCGTTAGCGGATGCTGATGCGGCTGCCTTCGCCCGTTTTCTCGATTTGGACGTGGACGGGGAAGGAGTCGCGCAGTTCGTCGATGTGGGTGATGACGAGGATCAGGTCGAAATCGTCCTGAATGGCGGTGATCGCTTCGACCAGCTTGTTGCGTCCTTCTTCGTCCTGCGTGCCGAAACCCTCGTCAATGAACAGTGTCCGCAACTGCGCACCCGCACGCCGCGCGAGTAACTGCGAGAGCGCTACGCGCAGGGCAAAGTTGACGCGGAAGGCTTCGCCGCCGCTGAACATCTCGTAGGCGCGCGTACCGAGTTCGTCGGCGATTTGAATGTCGAGCGTCTCGGCGACGCCGCCGGTGATCTTCTCGCGTTGGGTGTTGAGCATCAGGCTCATGCGTCCGTCGGTCATACGGCTGAGCAGGCGGTTCGAGGACGCTTCAAGTTCGGGGATGGCGGTTTCGATGATCATCGCCGGAATGCCGTTTTTGCCGAACGCCAGCTTGAGTTCATCGTAGACGGCGCGGTCTTGGCGGCGTATTGCCAGCCGCGCTTCAAGCTCGGCTTTGCGGATGCGCCCATCCTCGATGGCTTTGAGCGCCTGCTGAGCGTTGACCAGCTTGCGATAGGCGGTGTCGTGGGCGATGCGCTGATGATTGACTTCGGTGCGGCGGCTCTGCTCCTCGCGGACGAGGACTTCCAGCTTGGCGATTTCGCCGCCGAGCGCGTCGAGCTGCTCGCGTTCTTCGGCTTGCGCCGTGAGCAGACGCTCACGCCGTGCCTGCGCGCCTTCGAGCGCGAGTTGAGCGTCGGGCAGGGCTTCGAGGGCGATTTCGAGTTCCTTTTGGCGTGCCTCAAACTCGTGGAACGTTTCTAGCCCCTGCCGCGCGGCGCTGTGCTGATTGCTGTCGTAGCCGAGCGCCGTCCGCTGCCCATCGAGCGCGGCGAGTTGCGCGCGCACGTCGGCGGCGAAGGCTTCGCCGTCAAGCGTTTCCTGCGCGGCGTCACGGCGGGCGCGGACTTCATCCAACTGGAGTTCGGCGGCGTTGGCGTTATCGACGCTCGACTTGAGTTCGCCTTCCTTCTTTTGGAGGTCGGTGAGGCGTTGAAGTTTGACGCGAATGTCGGTGATCGAGTCGCTGATGGTTTTGGAGTCGGCGGTGATGGTTTGGACGCGGGCTTGGGTGGCGCGGAAGGTGTCGCCGCGCGTTGTCCCCTGCGTTTGCAGTTGATCGAGCAGCGTGACGCGGTGGTCTTCGGTGAGGCGTTGACCGCACAACGGGCAAAGCGCGCCTTCGGCGGCTTTTAGTCGTTCGATACGGTCTTTCAACTGGTTCATTTCGGGCAGCAGCGTCCGGTTGGTCGCTTCAAGGTCGGTGCGCTCGTTCTTGAGCGCGTTCAATTGGGTGTCGCGGCTGGCGCGTTCCGTTTCGAGCAGCGCCAACGCCGCGATTTCGATACGCAGGTCTTCGAGCGCGTCGGGCTGGGCGGCGTTGATGGTGCGATCCAAGCTGCGAATGGTGGCGTCGTGGCTGCTGATCTCGCGCTTGAGCTCGGCGCGCGCCTCGTCCAACTGACGTTCGAGGGCGTGGCGCTGCGCGTCAAGATCGCTCAACTGGATCAGCTTATCCGCGAGAGCGTGGTCGGCGGCGCGGGCGTCTTGCAGCGCGGCGTAACCCGCTTGAATTTCACCCTGCGCGGCGATGACGGCGGCGTAGCCCGCCGCGCGCTGCTCCTGACGGGCGATCTCGTTGGCGGCGGCTTTGAGGTCACCGTCATAGCCGCGCAAGCGCTGCTCAATGTCGGCTTTGGTCTTGAGCGCGGCGCGCAGTTCGTTGGGCGCGTGTTCGACCTGCTTGAGCGCTTCTTCGGCTAAACATAAGGCGGCTTCGGCTTCCTGCTGCTGCTGCTCGGCTTCGGCAAGGGCGTCTTTGAGGGCAGGCTCTTTGCTGATCTCGGCTTCGAGTTCCTCGATTTGCAGCTTGCGCATGTTGATTTCGGTGTCGATCTCCTTGATGACGGCTTTGACGGCATCCTCGTAGGTTTCCCAACGCGCCAAACCGAGAATATCGGAGAGAATCTGCTTGCGTTCGCGCGGCGCTTTGGTGGTGAAAGCGTCGGCTTTGCCCTGCTGCAAAAAGGCGGAATGGACGAAGGTTTCGTAATCGAGGTTGAGCAGGCGGTTAATCTTGTCCTGCGTGGCGCGCATACTGGGTTCGCTGATGTTGTTGGGCGTGCCGTCTTCACCGACCGCGATCAAGTCGAGCGTGCCGGAGCCGCTTTTGCTGCGGGCGCGGCGGCGGATGACCTGATAGACCAGCCCGACCTGCTCGAATTCGAGCATAACGTACATGTCATTCTGCCCCATGTGGACGAGTTCTTCGTCGCGGCGGGCGCGGGCTTTGCCCCAGAGCGCCCACGTGATGGCGTCGAGCAGCGACGACTTGCCCGCGCCGTTCGAACCCGTCAGGCAAGCGAGGTGGATGCCCTCAAAGCGAACCGGATCAGGCGAGCGGTAGGCAAGAAAGTTTTTCATCTCAAGGCGCAAAGGCAGCATAAAAATGAACCCGCTTATTTGGCAGTCAGTGACGGGCAAATTATAGCACTACTGTGCGGAGCGGTGGAATCGGCGCTATAGTACGGGACATATCGATTGACGCCACAGGAGCATCGCCTTGTCTCAAGCACCACCGCGTATGGGGTTTTAACAGCCGCCGGTCTTGCTGGTGATCATGGCCGTCATCGTTGGGCGGCGGGTCGCGGGGGGCAGTGCTGGCGGTGCGGCAGCGAACGCG
>JBBSNT010000339.1:0-4818 GCA_038260485.1 Aggregatilineales bacterium
CTCGGTGCAGTAGATTATCAATCATGGGGAACTTACCTCACCCCGTGCAACATGCGGTTGCACAGGGTGAGGTTTCTAGAGCGTTCTATAGAACGCCTCTAGGTTGATGACCCGCAAATGACGCCCGACAAATCCCCTAAACACTCAGCAGTTCAGGATGATCCGCACGCACGCGCGTGACGATCTGGCGCAGAGTACGTCCGCGCTGCGCCACGAGGTCAAGCGACATCGACCCATCGCCTGTCAGCCATCCCGCCATCCCGCACGCGACCGCGCCCGCCTTCATGAACTCGCCTACGTTCTGGTCGGTCATACCGCCGTTGCACAGGTAGTTCGCTTGATTCAGCGGACCGCGCACCGCCTTGAAATACTCCACCCCTAAAACGCCAATCGGGAAAATTTTCAACAGCTTGACGCCCATCGCCCAAGCGTCAGCAACTTCGGTCGGTGTTATCACACCGGGCGCGATCAAAATGTCCGCGTCCAGCGCCGTCTGCACAACCTCGCGGCTGAAGGCGGGTGAAACGATGAAATCCGCGCCGGCGTCGAGCACGCGCCGCGCCGTTTCGCCGTCCAGCACCGTCCCCATCCCGACGACCGCATCGTCACCGTATTCGCGTTTGGTCGCCTTCATCGCTTCAATTGCTTGGACGGAGTTCATCGTGAACTCGAACACGTTGATCTTTGCCGCGTCGATCAGGGTACGCGCGTGCGCCAGCGCGACCTCAGGCGGAAAATTGCCACGCATCCCCGCCATCAAGCCGCTGGACACAAGGCGATCATAGGCTTTTTGAGCATCCATTGCCGTTTTCTCCTATACACTTATGCACTTATGATAACAACAAACGGGTGAGGGTGGGGAGTCCGAGCAGACCGCTTTGAGGAATAAGCAGGCGTAACGAATAGGCGACTTTAACATACGAAGCTAACAGGCAGTCTTAACAGGCGAACCTAGCAGGCGGCTTCCCAGATGTGCTCGCCAGAGAGGATACGCTGAATGATTTTGCCGAAATGACGGCGGGGGAGCGGCTTGGGCAGATAACTGACAAAGCCGGAATGCTGCATCTGCTGACGCAAGCGAATACTATCGGTCGAGCCAATCGCGATCACGGGGATGCCACCAACCTCTGGATCGTCTTGAATCAGTTTATTGATGACAAAAGCATCGCCGTTAGGAAAATCGATGTTGAGCAAGACGAAGTCAGGGGGCGGATTCATAGATCGCATTTGTTGTGTAACGTTTGCACCGGTCGTGTTACGTTTGAAGTGGATG
Source organism: Aggregatilineales bacterium (assembly GCA_038260485.1). Classification (GTDB taxonomy): domain Bacteria; phylum Chloroflexota; class Anaerolineae; order Aggregatilineales; family Phototrophicaceae; genus Flexifilum. The sequence goes on from JBBSNT010000339.1 coordinate 1,274, forward strand.
CCTAAATCGCGTAGCATGGATGAAATGGCGACGAGGCTGTGCGCATCATCTTCGACGACCAATGCCCATTTGTCATTAAGCACTATTTGGAACCTCACAGATGGGCTTACATCGTTTTCCTTGCATTTTGGATTGTGATCCAAACTTTATTATAGCTGACATTATCTATACGTTGAGACAACACTCTATAGATTTACACAAAATTCACGAGTTTTTCATCTCACTATTACGCTTCACATAAATTTAACCTATTTAACAGGGGATTACCACGTGAAGATCATCATTGCGGCAGCCGCTTTTAAGCACAGTCTCAGCGCGACTACCGCCGCCCATGCCATCGCGCGCGGGCTGCGCCGTTCGGGACTCGCCGCCGACCTCGTACTCTTGCCGGTCGCTGACGGCGGCAACGGCACGCTTGACGCTTTTCTCGCCGGAGGCGGTCAGCGCATCGCCCGCACCGTCCGCGATCCACTCAGTCGCCCGCTCCAAGCAGCCTTCGGTGTGCGCGAAAGCACCGCCGTCATCGAAATGGCGCTGGCGTCCGGGCTAGAACTGCTCGCGCCGGACGAACTCGACCCGTTACAGACCTCGACCTACGGCACGGGCGAACTGCTCCAAGCCGCGCTCGATAGCGGTGCGCGTCGTATCATCGTCGGCATGGGCGGCAGCGCCACAGTTGACGGCGGCGCGGGCTGTCTGCAAGCGCTTGGGCTGCGCCTGCTCGATGCCGATGGTAGAGACGTGCCAGCGGGCGGCGGCAGCTTGCACCTAATCCGCCGCATCGACGCCAGCGGACTCGATCCGCGCTGGCGTCAGGTCGAAGTGATCGTCGCCTCGGACGTGGATAATCCGACGCTCGGTGACGAAGGCGCGGCGGCGGTCTTCGCCCCCCAGAAAGGCGCGACGCCCGCCCAAGTCGAAATCCTTGAGGCGAATCTGAGTCATTTCTTCACGCTCGTTGCCACACAAACCGGCATCGATGTGCGCGCGGCACAGGGCGGCGGCGCGGCAGGCACGTTGAGCGCCGGACTCATGGCATTTCTCGGCGGGCGCATCGAGTCCGGCATCGACCTGATCGTCGATCTGCTCCCGTTTGATCAACAGCTTGCCGATGCCGATCTCGTCATCACCAGCGAAGGGCGCATGGACGCCCAGACTATTCACGGCAAAGGTCCTCTTGGCGTGGCGCGGCGGGCGCGCGAATACGGCGTCCCGACCGTCGCGCTGGTCGGCGGGCTAGAGATCGATGACGCGCCGCTCCACGACGCAGGCTTGTGGGCGGTGCTGCCCATCATCCCCGCGCCCATGCCGCTCGAAACCGCCCTCGCCAACGCCGACGCGCTGGTCGAAGCAGCGGCGCTGCGTCTCGGCTATCTGCTGCAATTGAGGGGTAACCGCGTTAAAAATGAGGACGTGGGCTAATTCATCTGGCGCGCTGATGGCTTTTGTGCCAGACTTTCATAGCTTCGTTCTGCGAGGAATCATCAATGGCTCAAATCAAAATCTACGGCGTCAAAGCACGCCTTAACCCGATCAAAGCGCGGCTTTCCGACCTGATTCACGGCTGCGTCGTCGAGGCGCTCAGCTTCCCGCTGGATAAGCGCGCGCATCGCTTCTTCCCGCTCGAACCTGAAGATTTTTACATGCCCGCCGGACGCACTGACGACTACATCATTATCGAAATCATGTTGATTGAGGGGCGCAGCATCGAGGCGAAAAAGAGCTTGATTCGGCTCTTGTTCGAGCGCATCCATGCCAATTTTGGCATCGCGCTGGCAGATATTGAGATCGCCATCACCGAAGCACCCAAGCACAACTGGGGCTTTCGCGGCAAAACAGGCGACGAGGTTGAATTGAACTACAAGATCGAAGTCTAGCCAGCGCTATACACTGTCGAGCCGCCTTATGAGTTGATGAGAGATGCTTTATTTCAATCGAAATATCCGTATACTGGCAAGACGTAGGTTGCTTGATGATTTTAACTTCAAAGCACAAGGAGCGTTTATGTTAACGCAAAACATTTTTCAAAAACGGGGTCTCGTTTTAGTTGCGGGGTTACTGCTCACGCTAATTCTGGGGTTGTCGGCGGTTGCCGCACAATCCTCTTACACGGATGGACGTTTGAATGAGCTGCCGATCTTCGGTGGCGATACCCTTTACTGTATGGATGCCAGCAATAACGTGACCAACGATAGCTCGACCTTCGCCTACTTCCAACTGCTAGACATTAACGGTCAGTCGTTGTGGACGCTGGACAAGGAAACCGTCGAACTCGGCTTAGGTCAAATCCAAATCAAGCCGACCGCCTATCTGCTCGGTGAGGGCGATGGAAGCTACGGACCAGTCTACCTCTATGGCAATGCCGCGCAAGACGGCAGCCCGTACTTCATCTTCATCGGCTTTGACGGCGCAGGCAAGGAAAACCGCTTTGTTTTCTACGGCTGCACGCCTGTCGGTACTGCACTACCCGCCGAAACCCCGACGATGCAGCCGGAGAGCGAACCCGTTTATAATTAATCTCGACACAATTCAGCTTTAAATAGGAAAAATGCCCGATCCAATGGATCGGGCATTTTCTTTTTTCAGTCCAGCAGCGCTAGCCGACCAGCTTTTCCAACTGATCGACCATCCCGCCGAGTACCGCGAAGGTCGCCTCGACGGCTTCCGGCGTCGTCATATCGACTCCCGCCAGCTTGAGCGCGTCCATCGGGTACAGCGACCCGCCTGCTCGCAAAAACTTGAGATAATTGTCCGCCGCTTCAGCAGCGCCGTCTGCTTCCCCCGCGAGGATGCGGTTCGAAAGCGCGTGCGCCGCCGAAATTCCGGTCGCGTACTGAAAGACGTAGTAGTTCGAATACAAATGTCCGAACTGCGCCCACGTAATCCCCACCTCGTCGCGGTCGTATTCCATTTCGTCGCCGTAGCCTTCCGCGAACAAGTCCGCCATCAGCGCGTTCATATCGTCGCCCGTCAGCGGCGCACCCTTTTCGATGCGAGTGTGAACTTCCAGTTCGAACTGTGCCAGCGTCGGCATGATGAAGAAGTAGCGGTGGAAGTTGTTCATTGCTTCCTCGATCAGCGCGATCTGGAAGTCCGCCTCAGGCTGTGCCTCCCGCAGATGCGCCCGCACCATCGCCTGATTGAAATTCGACGCCACTTCCGCCACGAACAACGAGTAATTCGCGTAGACGAACGGCTGGTTCTGCCACGTGAAATACGAGTGCATCGAGTGTCCCAACTCATGCGCGACCGTGCTCATCGCCTTTAGGTCGTCGTGAAAGCTCGTCAGGATGAACGGATAGGTTCCCTGCCAGCCAAACGAGAACGCGCCCTGTCGCTTACCCTGATTCGGATAAATGTCGACCCAGCGGTCTTGCAGCGCGCCCTGTCTCAGCACGCGCACGTACTCGTCACCGAGCGGCTGCATCCCCGCGCTGATCCAGTCAATCGCCTGCTGATAACTGACCTCGTGCTCCTGCTTGGCAATCGGCGCCCAAATATCATAAGGGTGCAGTTTCTCGACGCCCAACGCCTTGCGCCGAATC
>JBBSNT010000340.1:0-4799 GCA_038260485.1 Aggregatilineales bacterium
AGGACCGCATTCCCCCGGTTCAGAAGGATCGCGCCGTTTTCCCAAAACGGATGGACCACCGCGGAAAGCAGCGCGATACCGAGGACAAAGGCGAACTTGTTGATAAAGCTGTAGGTGGAATATGCCGGAGTGGTGACACTCACCAACGGGAGCACCGAGAGCAGCACGCCTAATGCGGTCGCAAAGATACCGACCGCCCCAACTAGCAACGCCAGCGTCTTAACCTGATTCGCGCGCCGGACAAGCGAATTTGAAGGAGCTACGTTACGCATCGGTTATTTTTCTTCCGGCAGCGCGGCTTTCGCCCGGCGTTCCGTAATCGCTGCTTCGAGCGTTGCCTTAAGGTCGGCAAACTTGGGCAGCGGCTTGTATAATAGCCGATCCGCCTGCGCCAGCGCCATGATCTCTTTTTCCTCATCCACCGTCAGCTTGTAGGCGGTGATCAGCACGACCGCCGCGCGGCTGAGCACTGGACTTTGTCGCAAGCGCGCCGCAACCATTGGGCCGCTTACATTTCCCGGCAGACGAATGTCGAGCAGCGCAAGTTCGGGAAGCTCGCCCGGCGCTTTATCTTTGTCGGTTTCTTCAATCCAGGAGACAGCTTCTTCCCCATCCACGAAGGCGACACCCTCTATGCCCCACATTTCGAACATCGCCAGTAGGAGTTCGTAAATATCAGGTTCGTCTTCGACTACCATCCAAGTAGACAACCATTCTTCTCCTGCGTTAAGCGTGTTTCCACGCCTCTATAATAGATTTCTTGCTTAGTTTAGGCAAACGTTCTTTCTATGTTCAAGTTATTGTGTAAAACAGTGTAAATTCTGTAATGTGCAGCGATTAGACGCTGTTCTTCAAACCGTACTGACTTTACCCAACAGAACTGCACTTTTTATGAGTTCGTGTTTTCGACGCTCTTTACGTTTTTACGTTCGAGTTTTGGTTTTTCTACGGTTTAAGTTGAGTATACTTAATATTATGAGAATTCGACGTTAGGGTTGGAGAAATTGCTTTGACGTGGTTGATTGCCGAAGACGAAGCCGATATTCGTAACTTAGTCGCTATGATGTGCCAAGCATGGGGTCACACGCCGCAAACCTTCGAAAGTGGACAGAAGGTCTGGGATTGGCTTGACACGCTCGAAGCAACCCATCAGAAGATTACCGCCCTGCCCGAATTGGTCTTGATGGACATTCGAATGCCGGGTAAGAAGGGTAACGAAGTCGCCCAACGAATGCGAACGCTGCCTCAGTTCGCGCACACGCCAATCGTGTTGATGACGGCATATTCCCTGAGCGAGAGCGAGCGCAGCGCGATGATGACTGGCGACGGCGTTGATCACATCCTCAACAAGCCATTGCCAGATTTCGAACAACTGCGTACCATCTTGCACGATCTCGTCATGCGAAAGCAGAGTCATGATTCCACCAACTCCACCTAACGAAAGAGAACTCAGCGGCGTCATTCATCGCGTCAATCGGCTTGGCGCGGCATCAGAGCGCGTCTTCAGTCGTCTCTACAAAGGCTTAGGCGGCAGTTCAGGCGGGCACGAAGATACCACGCAATTGATCGATCAAAATCGCCAGCTTCAAGCCTCGCTCAGCCAGCGCAACGTCGAAATCGAGCGGCTGAACAGCATCCTCGCCAGCATCGACGAGGGCGTCATCATGCAAGATAACGAGGGAAGGCTCGTACTTGTCAACGAGACAGCCCGCAAGCTCCTCGGCAGTATCAAAGCCTTCTGGCAGAGCGAACTTGGCACCCTGTTCAACGACTTCCGCGAAATCACGGCGGTCGATGCCGAGCTTTCCCCGCTGAGCGAACCCACCCGCGTGCAGATCAATAACCGCATCCTCGGCGCACAGCTTGCCGCTGTCGCCGACGAAAACGGCAGCCGTCTTGGGACGATTATCGTCCTGCGCGACGTCACCCGCGAAGCGCTGTCGGAACGACTGAAAGATCACTTCATCACGGCGATCTCACACGAACTGCGCACGCCGATGGCGGTGATCAAGGGTGTCAGCGAAATGATTATGGCGTCGAATACGATGCCAAGCCACCGCCTGCTTGAAACGCTGAGCCGCAACGTCGATGTGCTCGACCGTATGATTGTCGAACTGCTCGATATTTCTGAATTGAGCAGCGACAGCTTCAGCATCCGCCACGAACAAATCAAACTCGACGAACTGATCGGCAATGTTGTCAACGGGCAAGCGCCGGAGACGAATCGCGCGCAGTTGTCGATCTCGCTACTGATCCGCGAGGCGGCGCAGTTAGTCGTCTACGGCGATGATCAACGACTGCGGTGGGCGTTTGGGCATCTGCTCCAAAATGCCATCCGCTACACCGAAAGTGGCGGACGTATCACGATCATGGCGTCGCCCGGTGACGAGGAAAATATTGCCATCCAGTTCATCGACAACGGCGTCGGCATCATTGAGCGTGACCTGCCCCACATCTTTGAGCAGTTCTATCGCGGTGAAGCGCGCACCAACAGCGGCAAACTGATAGACCCGCGCGGGCTAGGACAGGGCTTGTTCATCGCGCGGCGCGTGCTGGAAGCGCATGGCGGTTACGTCACCGTCAATAGTATGCGCGGTCAGGGCAGCATTTTTACAGTCGTCATGCCGCGCGCCTAAAACCGCATAATCCTCATCATCACAGTGTAGAGGCGGCTTTGAAACCTGCTTCTACACATGAATTTCGCTATTGAAGTCCTCGCGCGCCTGTTTTGGCGCGAAGCCCCGTGCACCGTTACAATTTGGAAAACGTCCCGCAAACAGGAGGAGCGATTTGTGTCCGCGCTCGGAGCTTTCACGTTCGTCTTGCACAGTCACCTACCCTACATGCGATTTGGCGGGCGCTGGTATCACACCGAGGAATGGATTCACGACACACTGATCGAAACGTACCTCCCCCTGCTTGATACGCTCTACGACCTGAAGGACGAGGGCGTTCCCTACAAACTCGCCGTCGGACTGTCCCCACTGCTCGCTGAACAATTGGCAGACCCGCTGGTGATTCAGCACTTCACGCCATACATCGACGAGCGGATCGCGGCGGCAGAAGGAGATATGCACTATTTCGAAACTGTGGCTTATAACGAACACTTACGCTTTCTTGCTGAATGGTATCGTGACCGCTTCGTGCGGACGAAACGCGCCTTCGACGAGCGCTTCAAGCACGACTTGATCGGCGCGTTCAAACGTTTGCAGGACGAAGGCTACATCGAGATCATCACGACGGCGGCGACGCACGCTTATCTGCCCCTGCTTGCGCGCGATGGCAGCATCAACGCCCAAATCAAGACAGCGGTCAAGAGCTATCAACGGCTGTTCGGCAGAGCGCCGCGCAGTTTTTGGCTGCCTGAATATGGCTATCGTCCCGCGCAGATCACCGAAACCGGACGCGAACGCCCCGGCATCGAGCAGTGGCTCGCCGCGAACGGGATCACCAACTTTATTGCGGACACGCACACGATCACGCGCGGGCATCCAACCGGAGTCGCATCGGGCAAGGTGATCGGCGTTTACGGCTCGGTGGCGAAACAGTACACGCTGCCCGCCAGCGCCTATTTCTACGAAGACCCGCGCGACACGAACGCCTTCACGCCCTACTACGTCAGCGAGGCAGGTGATTCCCAAACGGAGCAGGAGCAAAATCCGCGCGTTGCCGTCATCGGACGCAGCGAACGCTTGGGGCAGCAGGTCTGGGGCAGTGATCTTGGCTACCAGCGCGACTTCGATTATCGCGGCTTTCACCGCCGCGCCGGGACGAGCGGCTTACGTTTCTGGCGCGTGACCGGTGATGGCATTGACCCGATCAACCGCGATACCTATCACCCTGATTGGGCGGCGTACAAAATCGAGCAGCACGCCGAACATTTCGCCCACCTCGTCGGCGATCAACTGCGACGCTACAATCAGAAATCGGGCGGCAATTATGGCTTGGTGACGGCGAGTTTCACGGGCGATTTGTTCGGACGCTGGTGGTTTGAGGGAATCGCGTGGCTCGGCAAAGTGCTGCGTCATCTCGCCCACAACCCGGACATCGACCTGACAACGCCGGGGCAGTTTATCGCCCAGCACCCGCCCGCAGAATCGCTTGATCTGCCGGAAAGCTCATGGGGAACGGGCGGCGTCCATTTTCTGTGGGATAACGAGGAAAATCATTGGATGTGGTCGCCGATCCACGACGCTGAAGAACGGATGGAACGGCTCGCGGATCATTTCACCACGCCAACCGAATCAGAGCGAGTCGTATTATTACAGGCGGCGCGCGAACTGCTGCTCGTGCAAAGCTCGGATTGGGAGTTTCTGATCACGACCGACGAGGCGCGTGCCTACGCCATCCGGCGCTTCAGCCAGCATCTTGAACGCTTCGAGTGGCTGGCGGAGTCGCTAGAAGAAGGCGAACCAGATGCCAACGCCGCCCGCGCGTGGTACGAGCAGGATAAAATCTTCACGGACATTGATTATCGCTGGTTTAGCGCAAAATAAAGTACCGAGTACTAAGTACCGAGTAAAAACGACCAGCCGGGACTCTGCTGCTTACGCGCAGTTCTTGACTCGGTACTCAGCACTCGGTACTTAAAGGAGTCTTTCATGAATGTCCTATTCGTCAGCGCCGAAGTTGACCCGTTTGCGAAAGTCGGCGGGCTTGCCGACGTGGTCGGGTCACTGCCAAAAGCGCTGCGCGAGCGTGGGATCGATGCCCGCGTGTTGATGCCCTATTACGGTTTCATCGATTCAGCGCGCTTCAATATCTGGCATCTATTCACCTTCGAATTCGAGCGCGCGACC
>JBBSNT010000341.1:0-4755 GCA_038260485.1 Aggregatilineales bacterium
CCATGTTGATCGCGTCGAGGCACAACTCGCCGGTCGCGCGCAGTTCGACAAACGCCTCGGTGAGGGGCGTCAAAAAGACGGCGCTGAGCGCCCAGACCTGCGCGCGCGCTGCCTTGATGTTTCTAATGTCATTCTGGGTTATGACTTCGCTGTGGCGCTGCTGTCGATAGACCGCGCTATCGAACGCGCCGACACTGCTGGAGAGTGCTCAACCGAGCGCGTAGGTGGTGTAGCTCCATCTTACGGCGAGGGGGAATTTGAAGTAAGCTATGGCTTCAAGCGTGACCCATTGGGTAAGGGGACCGAAGCGGGCGCGACTGCGCCCTTTGAGTTCGAGTTTCAGCGTTTCAAGAGCGGGCGCTCCCATGCCATAGCGGGCTTCTATCGCACGGCGGAACAGCAGCTTGCTATCTTGATCAGCCTGCGCCAAGACTAAGACGGTTGGTCATTCGAGAGCTAGTCTCAAGGGATAGTCTAACGAAAGTCGGGCTGGAAACAAGTCAATTTCGCCCTTAAAACCGGCAAAAAGCTGAGATTATATTTTCTTTATTTATGAGAGCGCCATTCTGGAGCGAGATTATGCAGAGCATCCTTGAGCGCAGCATCACGAACGGCACACCTCTGATCGATGGCAGCAGCGCGACTTTCGTCTGGCGCGGCAGCGACGATATTCCGCAGCTTACGGGAGATTTCAACAACTGGGAAGATGGACTCGTCCTGACGGAAGCTGAGCCGAACGTATGGACGCATACGCATCGCCGGATACCCCTAGAAGTTTGTCCAAGCGGTATCCGGCTGTAGAATAGACCTCTACTGAGCGACAAATCCACCATCGACAGGCAGAGTCACGCCTGTAATGAACGACGCCTCGTTCGAGCACAGCCAAACGACGGCGGCAGCAATTTCTTCAGGATTGCCGGTACGCCCGATGGGGTGAGCGACTTCCAACTGATTGATTATTTCGCTGTTTGCGCTGGCGATACGGTCGATCATCGGCGTCATGATTACGCCGGGGTTGATGGCATTGATACGGACGCCTTGCTTTGAGTATTCCAGCGCGGCAGTCTTGGTCAAGCCGACGATGGCGTGCTTGCTGGCGACGTAGGGCGAGCTTCCGGAGAAGCCGACCAAGCCCGCGACGGACGACATATTGACAATCGCGCCGCCCTGCTTGAGCAGTTCCGGCAATTCGTATTTCATGCAGAGCCAAACGCTGCGCAAGTTCACGTTGATCACACGGTCGAAATCCTCGCTCTTGATGTCCGTGAGCGGGGCAGATACGCCTTCGATGCCCGCATTGTTGACGGCATAGTCGAGCCTGCCGAATGTTTCAATCGTTTTCTGGACGAGAGCGGCAACGTCCGCTTCTTTGGACACGTCGGCGCGTACAAATAGTGCCGTCCCGCCGAAGCTCTGCACTCTTTGTACGGTTTGCTCACCGCCATGCTGATCCACGTCTGCCACGACGACTTTTGTTCCGGTCTCGGCAAAACGGACCGCCGTCGCGCGCCCGATGCCCGACGCCGCACCCGTTATTAGAACCACTTTACCGATGAACTCACTATACATGAGCTTGTCTCCTCAATTGTGCTATATTTCACAACCTATTTTTATTATCGTGTAATACTTGCGACAAGGCAATTAGGCATTTTATATGAATTTGTGAAAAATTTCTCAATTAACCGAGCATGAGAACTCTCTCTCTGTGCGATTTTTATGTCATAATTAATTAAATAAACGTGAGTTATCGATAGAGATTATTTGATGAATACGATGCGAATTGAGCGACCTCGACGGCGATCTTCGCTGCTGCCGCTGACCTGTGGTTGTCTCGCTGGATTAGCGATTCTGGGCGTGGTGGTCGTGATCGCGGGGGTCTTATTGCTGCCGCAGATTGCCGTGCGGATGGCAGGGCTGACGCCTCAGGGTGATACCGATCAAGTGTTCGTGGCGACGCCGCTGCCGACGGTTCAAATCGAGAACGCGACTGAACCCGCGCAGGTGACGGTCAATCTCGGTGAATTTGGGCAGCAGACCTTCAGCAATGACAGCCCGCAGCTCTACAGCTTCACGGTTGGGTCAAGCGTTGGCGGCAACCCGATGGCAGTTGCTACCTTTACCGAGCAAGGCTTAAACGATCTGTGCCGCCAGCGTTCGACGATTTGCAGCGCTAGTTCGACGGATGCCCGTTTTCGCAACGCGCGTATTGATTTGCGTTCGGGCGGCGCGGTGGTCTATGCGGACGTCAGTATCGCCCAGTTGGGCGGCATTCAGCAGACGGTCGGTGTTGTGCTGCGCTGGGATGCTTCGGCACGGCGCGCGGTTTTCGTCGGCATTGACTACGCGGGGTCGCTCTACAGTACACCGCCGCAAGGACTGGGCGACATGAGCGATACGATCAGCGAAATCGAGCAGCGGACGAATGAATTGATTCAGCAGCTTTCGGTTGATGCGGGCGGCGGCGTGTATACGCTTTCGGACGTGCGGGTCGATGACACTTCTCTCACCCTAATATTGCGTTAGCTTGGTGCGGGATTTATGATTGGTGCGAATTTGCTGGCAGTAGCTACAGGAATTTTATGGCAGCGCAAGACAAAATCGCGCCCGAAATCCTGCATGATGAATTGGGCTTCGAACGGATCGTTTTCTTCAGCGATGCGCGGATAGGTGCTTCTGCATTACCTTTGGCGATTCGAGTTTCCGCGCGAACATGGGGCGCGGACGCTGTAGGGCATGGTGGGACATTAACCCGATGAAGGCGCAGCCGAAACCGACGCCGCGTTTTACGCTGACCGATGCTGAGTGGGAGGTTATGCGATCCGCGATGCACGTCGAATTGATCGAGGCGGCGAAGCAAGCGCAAATCCTGACGTATGGCGATCTCGCGCTGCTGCTGCCGGTTTACGTGCATCCCGGTTCGTATGCCTTCACGCGGCTGCTAATCCAAGTCTGCGCGACAGCAGAGGCAGCGGGCGACGGGCTGCTGTGCGCGCTGGTCGTCTCGAAATCGACGGGCATCCCCGGCGCGGGCTTCTTTCGCGGCGCGGCAGAACGCGGTATCGACGTGAGCGATTACGAGTCGTTCTGGCATGATGAAGTCGAGCGCGTGTTTGACCGTTGGAGCAGCGCCTAGATGCACAGCTTTGACCTTGATGGGCTGCTGCGCTTCACGCCGCCGCAGTACCTGTGCCAACGCTGCTGTGCGCTGCTGGTCGAACTGGAAGGCTGTTGTCCGGTGTGCGGCGTGCGCTATCTCGCTACCGACGAGTTCCCGCTGAGCGGCGCGTATCTGGCGCACAAGGGGCTGGATATTCAGTTTGACGATTTGTTTAGCCACTGCCAACAGTTGGCGCAGATCGCACGCAGCACGCGCGAATCATTGGCAGCGCCACAGGCGTATTATCCACCGATGCGGGCGCTGTTCGCGGCGCTGCAAGCCGCCGAATGCTTCATCCATTTCACGACCTACGGGATTAGTGCGCTGCTGTTAGGGGCGCTCAAGCTGACGGCGCAGCGGATCGACGTGCGCGGCATCGTTTCGGGCGTCAAAAGCGATACAATGGCGCGCGAATTGACCGATTACGCCGACGAAGCGCCGCGCCTGAATGTCCGCTTGTTCCCGAACGAGAGCCAATACTTCCCACATCAGAAGATCATCGTGATTGATGGATTGCTGGCGTTCAAAGGGTCGGCAAACATGACGGATTTCGGCTGGCGCAAAGCGGCGCTGGGGCGCGAGGTGATCGAGCCGGTGACAGACGTCGCCGAAGTCGTCGATTTGCACAACCGCTTCTTCAGCCCGGTGTGGGGCGGCGATGCCAGCGGCGATAAAATTTTAATGACGGCTTATTAAGCCATTCAATCCAACGGAGTGGTTATGCGGATAGTGGTCACAGGTGCGGCGGGTCGGTTAGGTGGACGGCTGGTCAAGGTCTTGAAGCGGCATAATGTGGTCGCGGTCGATGCTGCCGAGTTCGACATTGCGGATTTCGCGGCGACTCGCGCCTTCGTCAGTGATGTGAAGCCGGACTTGATCTTGCATTCCGCCGCATGGACGGACGTCGATGGCTGCGCCCGCGACCCGGAACAGGCGATTCTCGTCAACGGTTTTGGGGCGCAGCACCTTGCGCTGGCGGCGGCGGAAAGCGGCGCGGCGATTCTGCTGGTGAGCACCAACGAGGTCTTCAGCGGCAAAATGGACACGCCTTACCGCGAGTACGACACGCCCGCACCGATTAACGCCTACGGCTACAGCAAGTGGGTGGGCGAACAGGCGGTGATGCGCGTCAATCCGCGCCACTACATTGTGCGGACGGCGTGGCTGTTCGCGCACGGGGGCAAGAACTTTCTCCAGTCGATTTTGAGCGCAGCGCTGGTCGGCAAGCCGCTGCGCGTGGTCATCAACGAAGTCGCCAATCCGACCTACAACGATGACCTCGCGGACGCGATTGCCAAGCTGATCGAGACGCAGCGTTACGGCATCTACCATTTCGTCAACGAGGGGAACTGTTCTCGCTACGACCTTGCGCGCTACGTGCTCGACCGCGCGGGCTACGAATCGACGCCGATTGAGGCGATCACGAGCCAGATGTGGCAGCGGGCATCGACGCCGCCGGAATACGCGCCAATGATCAATTTGGCGGGGCAGACGGTAGGTATCACGCTGCGCGATTGGCACGACGCGGTGGACGAATTTCTCGCCAAAGAAGGGCTGCGCGATGGGAGTTAAAGAAGGGCTGAGTGCCGAGTGCTGAG
>JBBSNT010000342.1:0-4752 GCA_038260485.1 Aggregatilineales bacterium
CGTGAAGATCGGGCGGGCTGCCCGGCGGGTGCAGTCCGGCGTCGTTGATGCCGACTATTTCGACCCGGAACGGCAGGGGCGCACGCCTCAGAGCCTGTTTCGGGAACTGCGCGCTGCCCGCCGCCCTGACGAAGACCTCGTGTTCACGCACGGCGACTACTGCACGCCCAACGTGCTGGTCGATCCGGATGCGCTGACGCTGAGCGGCTTTATCGACTGGGGACGCTGCGGCATCGCCGACCGCTACCAAGATTTAGCGCTGGCGGCGCGCAGCATCGACTATAATTTCGGCGCGGCGTGGGTGCAGCCCTTCTTCGATGCCTATGGCATCCGCGCGCCCGATGCGGCTAAAGGGGCATACTATCGCCTGCTCGACGAGTTCTTTTGATCGCCGACTTCGCCCTTAGCCCTTGCCGTCGGCGGGCTTGGCGAAGATGATGCGCCCGGTCTCGCGGTTGATCAGCTTGGTCACTTCGACGTAAATCGTCCGATCCATAGATTCCTTGCCGTTCTCGACGATCACCATCGTGCCATCTTCGAGATAGCCGACGCCCTGTCCCGCCTCTTTGCCATCCTGAATGATGCGCAGTGCGAAGGTTTCGCCGGGGATGTAGGCGGAACGGACGGCGTTCGCCAGCGCGTTGATGTTGAGCACAATCGCGCCCTGCGCGGCGGCGACCTGATTCATCGGGAAGTCAATCGTCACGACCGGCGAGTTCAACCGCAGCGCCAGCGCGATCAGCTTATCGTCTACTTCACGCACTTCCTCGACGTCATCCTCGATGATCTTGAAGGCGATATTCGCCTCGTGCTGGAGTTCGTTCAGTTTGGTCAGCCCGCGCCGCCCGCGATTGCGTCGCTGCATGTCCGACGAATCCGCCACGCGGTGCAATTCCGAGATCACGAAGCGCGGCACCACCAGCGTCCCGCCGATAAAACCCGTCTTGGCGATGTCCACGATCCGCCCGTCGATCAGCACGCTGGTGTCGAGGATCAACTGACGCTCCGTGCCCGCGCCAAGCCGTGCGCGCGCTGGACCAATCCCGAACCACTCGCTGAAGAACAACCAGACCTCGCGCGAACGAACGTTGAAGATCGTCGTCAGCAGGTAGACGGCGAGTATCAGCGCGATCACGGGCAAGATTGAGCCGAACGGCGCGTCGAGCAGCGAGAGCGGGTACGCCGCCAGCAGCCCGATCAGCAAGCCGAGCAGCAAGCCGAGCAGGGTCGTAAACATGGCATCGACCGGCATTTCGTTGATCAAGCGGCTCAAGGCGCGCAGCGGGCGCACCGTGATCCAAGGGGTCATGATCAAGCCGAACAACACGCCAACCAGTGCAAAAATAAAGGAAATCCCTAATTCTGGCAGTCCAAAAGCGGGCGCGGCAGCAATGCCAATGCGCGCTCCAACGAGGGCAAAAACGATCATGCCAATCATACGAGAGGCAAATTCTATATACATAAAGTCTCCGCATTTTCGCGATAAACCGCCGGGGCACGCCGATGAAGGGGGCGCGCATCAAACGGTCGGGGAATGATAGAGGGATCGTAGCATCTGTGGAGAGCAGCGTCAACGCGACTTGAGAACGGGGTAAGCCCCTAAAAATGGGTGAGCCGCTCGAAATAATCGAACAGGCTTTATCAAACCAGCAGCGCGTCTCGCTGTATAGTTAACCTCAATTATGGATAACACCCTTGACTGCATGTCCGTGTAGGCTTCGACTGCGCGGATTAGGGTTCTCGCCCGATTTTGTACGACCGCCCGAAAGCGTGACAAACCGATGCTGACCCGCGCCGCTCACAAACGTCTCTGGCTGCTCACGCTGCTGCTGCTAATCGGTTTCGCGCTGCGCCTGCACAACCTGACCGTCGCCAATCTAGACATCGACGAAACGTGGTCGTATGTCAACAGTTTCTACCTCGCCTACCCATCTGGCTACACGGCGGTGCAAATCCTCGCGCCGGAGCCGAACAACGCTCTGCACCTGTTCCTGCTCAGCCTGTTTTTACGCCTGTTACCCGGCGCGTTCGCGGCGCGCTGGCTGTCAGTCGTCGTCGGCGTTCTCACCATCCCGCTGGCGGCGCGGATCGGCTTTCGGCTTTATGGGCGGCGCGCCGCCTTGATCAGCGCGCTGATCGTGGCGCTTGCCTACGCGCCCGTCACCTTTTCGCAAATTGCCCGACCCTACGCGCTGGCGACGATGCTCGCCCTGCTCTCGCTGCTGTTCTGGCTCGAAAAGCGCGCCCGCCTGAACATGCTCGCCAGCGCGCTCGTCCCATTGGCACACGTTGGCGCGATTCCGGTCGTGTTTGCCCAAGACGCACTCACGCTCTGGGGCATTTTGCGCGGCGCGCGCGTCCGCAAACTCGACTGGATCATCCGGCGCGTTCCGGTCTATGCCATGCTGCTGCTGCTGGTCTATGCGGCGTACGTGCGCTTGGACGTTCACGTCATCAGCAGCGGACAGACCGCGCCAACCCCCACCGATTTGCTCGACCACGCGCTGAGCGTGATCAACGGCGGCTTTGCGCCGCTGACGGCGGGTGGCGTCCTGTTTTTGCTCGGCGTCGTCCTGCCGCTGATCGGCTTGGCGCTGCTGAACCGGCGCAAACTGCCGGTTAATCTGCGGCTGCCCTTGCTCTGGATCGCGCTGACCTATGCCATGTTGATCGCCGGAGCAGTCTTCAGCAATGGACCGATCAAGTGGCTGCACATTTCACACGTCGCGGTCGCGCTGGCGCTGTTGATGGCGGGCATCTTGGCGCAGGCGAAGCGGCGGATCGTCTATGCGGTGCTGCTGGCGTACTGTCTCGCCAGCGCCGCCAGCCTGCTCAGTTTCTACGTCCATCCCAGCCTTTACTGGAGTGACGTGCGCGCCGAGGTCGAAAGCGTCCGCCAAGCCGACGAACCGCTCTATCTACAGCAGCCGACGATCCTGTGGTCGCTTCAGGTCAACAACCCCGACGCACCGTATATCAACCAGCTTCCCGCTCTAGCGGATCGTCCAGCCCGCTATCTCTATCTCGAAATGGACGGCTGGATGCCCGCCGCGCCATCGGAGTGCAACCCTGAGCCGCTGTGGGTCAACAGCAGCGGACTCCGCCTGCTCGACTGTCATCTCGAATAGCTGACCACACAGCGCCCATCCAGTCCACGCCGCTGACAATTGGCGTGTAAGGGATTACACGGGTAGCAGAAATAATCCTCTAGGTCGTGACCATGAGCGCCGCCGACCGGCAGCGACCTGCTCGCGTCTTTGGATTCGCTTACGGGTAATTCCGGCTGAGCATTCGCGCGTAGGGGATGGTTTCGCGGATGTGAGACAGCCCGCACATCCATGCGACCGTGCGCTCTAAGCCGATGCCGAATCCGGCGTGCGGCACGCTGCCAAAACGGCGCAGATCGATGTACCACGCATAGGCTTCACGCGGCAGGTTCATGGTCTTGATGCGTTCTTCGAGCAAATCGGCGGCGTAGATGCGTTCACTGCCGCCGATGATCTCGCCGTAGCCTTCCGGCGCGAGCAGGTCAACGCTGCGGCAGACTTCAGGACGACCGTCAACCGGCTGCATGTAGAAGGCTTTGACGGCGGTCGGGTAGTGATAGACGAAGACCGGACGGTCGAACATC
The DNA here is from genome assembly GCA_038260485.1 of Aggregatilineales bacterium. Classification (GTDB taxonomy): domain Bacteria; phylum Chloroflexota; class Anaerolineae; order Aggregatilineales; family Phototrophicaceae; genus Flexifilum. Next base: position 3,632 of record JBBSNT010000342.1, read on the forward strand.
TCCGCCAGCGCGGTTTCGTGCGGGCTGCCGAAGTCCTCGCCCCACGTGATTTTGAGCAGGTCTTTCTGTTCGGGATCGCTGGTTTCGGCGGCGAGTCTTTGCAGCCGCTCGACCGCATCGTCGTAGCTGATGCGCGCGAACGGCATCTGAATGGCTTCGAGCTTAGTCACGTCGCGCTCGATGATGCCCAGTTCAGAGCGGTGCTTCGCCAGCACGCGCTCGACCACCGAGGCGATCATCCGTTCCTCTAAATCCATCAGTTCTTCGAGCGAGACGTAAGCCGCTTCCGGCTCCATCATCCAGAATTCCATCAGGTGACGGCGCGTCTTTGATTTCTCGGCGCGGAAGGTCGGACCAAAGGTGTAGACCTTGCCGAACGCCATCATATTGGCTTCGTTGTAGAGCTGCCCGGTCTGCGCCAGATAGGCTTTTTCGCCGAAGTAATCCAGTTCGAACAGCGAGGTCGTGTTCTCGCCCGCCGCCGGCGTGATCAGCGGCGTATCGACCAGCAGATAGCCGTTGTCGTCCATGAAGTCGCGCAGCGCGCGAATGATCGTCGCCCGAATCCGCAAAATCGCCCATTGGCGCGTCGATCTCAGCCACAGGTGACGGTTATCCATCAGGAATTCCGTGCCGTGTTCCTTGGGCGTGATCGGGTAATCCTCTGCCATCTGCACGAGTTCGAGCGTCTTGATGCCGATCTCGTAACCGCCGGGGATGCCGGGGGCGCGTTCGTCGGCGCGGACTTCGCCCGTGATGATCAGCGACGACTCCTGCGTCAGCTTCCCGGCGATCTCGAACTGTTCCGGCTGCATGTCCTTCTTGAAGGCGACACACTGGGCGATGCCCGACCCGTCGCGCAGTTGGATGAACTGCAAGCGCCCCTTGTCGGTGCGGTTGTACACCCAGCCACGAACGATCACTTCTTCCCCGACGTGCTGGGCGAGGTCTGCGATAATAACGACTTCTGCCACGATTTTTATCCTAAAAGTCTGCCGCCAATATAGGCGAAATTATAGCACAGTAGTCCTCTCACGGGCGGGAGGGCGGATCGAGGACGATCACGTTGATCAGCGGCGTGACATTGAAGCCCGCGTCGAGAATCGCCTGCTGAATTTCGA
>JBBSNT010000343.1:0-4736 GCA_038260485.1 Aggregatilineales bacterium
AGTGGCATCATCAGCAGGCGACCAATGACGACCAGCAGTGCGGCGAGCAGGGTGATGATGCGGAAGCGCCCCAAAATCAGCGTCAAGGCGGGCAGGGCGATCATGTAAATCAGAAAGGTGATTTCGGTGCTGACCAGCGCTGGATCAACCGCCGCGCCTTGAATGGAGATTTGCGCCGCTTGAAGCGCCGTCACCGCTGATGCTCCGGCGATTCGGCTGTAAAGCATTCCGATCAAGAAGCGAAGCGCTTGAATGAAGAAAAGACCGATTAAACCAGCCTCTACAATGGTCAAGAGATGGAGCCGTTTCAGCATAGTCCTTCGTATCCCGTGTGCAGCGCTATGGAAAAGTGTACAACATCGTTATAATCGTGCCAATTTCGCACGTAAAGGAGGCAGCCATGCAATCTGTTGATACCATCCTCTGCGGCGGTACAGTCGTGACCATGAATGAGGCGTTCGACTTGATCCCCGACGGCGCGGTCGCCATTCAAGGCGCGGACATCGTCGCTGTTGGGACGCACGCCGACGTGCTGGCAGTGTACGAGTCCGCGAACGTGGTGGATTGTAGCGATCAGCTTATTCTACCGGGCTTAGTCAACGCGCACACCCACGTTCCCATGACACTCTTGCGCGGTCTGGCGGATGATCTGCGGCTGGACGTGTGGTTGTTCGGCTACATGATGCCAACCGAGCGCGAATTTGTGAATCCAGAGTTCTGCCGTTTGGGGACGAGCCTCGGCTGTGCCGAAATGATCCGCAGCGGTATTACCAGTTTTGCCGACATGTATTATTTTGAGGCGGATGTTGCCGAAGCGACAGCGGCAGCGGGGATGCGCGGGGTCTTGGGGCAGTCGGTCTTGAAATTCCCGGCGCCGGATGCCGACAGCTACGAGGAAAGCCTCGCTTACTGCCGCCGTTTCATTGAGGAATGGCGCGATCACCCGTTGATCACGCCCGCCGTCGCGCCGCACGCGCCCTATTCGAACACCGATGAGACGCTCAAACGCTGTGTTGCGCTCGCGCGTGAGTACGATGTGCCGCTGCTGATTCATCTGGCGGAGACGAAATTTGAAATTGAGACAAGCCTGAACGAAGTAGGCATGACGGTGATCACGCATATGGACGATCTCGGCTTGTTCGACGCCAAAGTTTTAGCCGCGCACTGCGTTCACATCGACCAGAACGAAATGCACGTACTGTATGATCATGCGGCGACGGTTGCACATAACCCGACCAGCAATCTTAAGCTCGCCAGCGGGATTGCTCCGATCACGCAGATGCTCAAGACTGGGCTGACCGTCGGCATTGGCACGGATGGTCCCGCCAGCAATAACGACCTCGACATGTTTGAGGAAATCCGCCTTGCGGCGATTTTAGCCAAGACGGAAGCGGGTGATCCGACGGCGCTTCCGGCGCGGCAAGCGCTGTTGATGGCGACCCGTCAGGGGGCGGCGGCGCTGTTCATCGATGACGTGACCGGCAGCCTCGAAATCGGCAAGCGCGCCGACGTGATCGTGATCGACGGCTCACCGATTCACAATACGCCGCATTTCAACCGTGACCCGAAAGCAGTTTACTCGCGGATCGTCTATACCTCGAAATCGACCGACGTCGCCCACGTCATTTGCAATGGGCGCTGGCTGATGCGTGAGCGCGCGCTGCTGACTCTCGACGAGCGCGCGTTGATCGCTCAGGCGCGTGATTATGCGATCAAAGTTGATCAATTCCTCACCGCGCGCGAGGAAGACCCGCTCAGTAAGTTGCTTGCAATCGGCGGCATCAGCCAGAGCGAGAGCTTCGAAGTGCAGGTGAAGGCAAAATTGCAGCATCAGTCGGCGCTTGATCGTCTGCTGCAACACCCCGACGTCGAGATCGTCAAATCTGTGCATTATCGCCAGTACGATACCTACTTCCTGTTTGGAGCAGAGGCGAACGGGCGCGTTCGGTATCGTGAGGACGAGCGCATGAACGGTAACGACGAGGTCGAGTCGGTGCGTACACGCTTGACGTTTACGATGCCGACGAAGGAGCGCGAGTTCCATTCGACGGTGCTGCTTTCGCATTCGCGCTTCATCGCTGATGCGACTCAATCGCTGCGCTTCTACCGTGAATACTTCCGCCCATTGAGCGAACGCGCGCTGCAAAAAGATCGACGGCGCTGGCACATTCGCTATCAGGACGTGCCATTTTACGTCAATCTCGATAGCGTTATTCAGCCCTTGCTGCAGGGAACGTTTATTGAATTGAAGAGCCGCACGTGGTCAGCTTCAGACGCCGAGAACAAGGCTGATTTGATCCAACAGATGCTCGCTATTCTTGGCGTAGAGCAGCGTGATGTCCTGCACAACGACTATCTCGAGATGGAAAGCGTTTAATCTACTCCGCTTTAGGGAGAGGACTACCAGTGATGACGACGTTGATTACAGGGGGAGCCGGGTTCATCGGCAGCCGTTTAGCCTTGCGCTTGCTTGCTGACAATGAGCCAGTTGTGATTGTGGACAACTTCAACGACTACTATGATCCTGCAATCAAACGTGGGAATATCGCGGCGTTAGGCGCTGCGCCCGTCGTGATCGAAGGCGATATTCGCGATGAAGCGCTGATCGAAACGATTTTTGCGAACCATCAAATCACGCGCGTCGCACATTTGGCGGCAATGGCAAACGTGCGCTTTTCGGCGGAGCGGGGGCGGCTCTACGCCGATGTCAACACCAGCGCGACCGTTTCTCTCTTGGATGCATCGCGCAAACATGATGTTGAGGGCTTTATGCTTGGCTCAACGTCGTCCGTGTATGGTAATACGACGCGGATCCCGTTCGTGGAGGATGATGCGGCGGCTTTTCCACTTGCGCCGTACCCAGCGAGCAAGCGCGCCGCCGAGATTTTCGCGTATTCGTATTATCAGTTATTCGGATTGAACGTCAACATCCTGCGCTTTTTCAACGTTTATGGACCGCACGGACGTCCTGATATGATGCCGCTGCGCGTGATCGATTCGATCCTGAACGACGAGCCGATCACGCTGTTCGATGGCGGGGCGCTCCAGCGCGACTGGACATATATTGACGACATTGTGACGGGTGTCAGCACTGCGCTGAACCGCCCGCAGGGTTACCAAATTATGAATCTCGGCTACGGCGCGCCGATCACCCTGAGCGAGTTCATTCGCATTTACGAGCAATTGATCGGCAAGCAGGCGATTACTCGGATCGTTGATGCGCCGCTGACCGAGCCGAAAATCACTTACTGCGATAATTCGCGTGCAAGCGAGTTGCTCGATTTCGCGCCGCAGGTGGATATTGCTGAAGGCTTGGCGCGAACGTGGGCGTGGTACCGCGAACGCTATTCGATCCCGTCGAAGGAATAGAAACAAATCGAGCGGTGATGATCTGATCATCGCCGCTCGAAGAATAAACGTTAGCGCCTGTTAGTGCTGCGCTTCGTATTCTGGCAGGCGGTCAACCAAGCTAGTGTTGACGGTCAGCCGGACTTCGTTTTCAGCCGTTGATTCAATCCAGTTGGTCGGGACGAGTTTGTGATCTTTGAACAGCACACCCTGAGAGATCAGGATATGTGTGACGTGGCTCGACTGAGGATCGGTGAAGATTTCTTCGACATCACCGACATGATCACCGCTCATGCTGAGCACTTTCGCGCCTTCTTTGACCGCGACCGCGCCTTCAGGGATGTTACGCTGGGTGCGTTGAACGTAGTCCGCACCATAGCCGGATGTAGCAACCGGGTCAGCGGGCGGCATCCCAAAGAAACCCCCGTAACCCCACCACGCCGTTCCTAACGGTGCGTAACCATACGAGGCGGGCGCTGCATAGTTCGGAAACGCTACTGCTTCGGTTTCTGGTGTCACCGGATAATCTTCTTCTTCAAGCGGAATGTAGTAGGTTTCCTCGAATGCGGGGAGGTCTTGCAGGTTATGGTCAGTCCTCGTGAGCGTAACCCGCTTCTCGGTCGCAGAATCGACCAAGTCAATAGACACGACCTTATCTTCGCTGAATAACCAACCCTGCTTCACGACTAAACCGCTCACATTGTTGGTGGAAGGGTCAAGGATCACGCGGTCAATACTGCCAATATCCTCACCATCTGACGTATAGACGTGTGTACCTTCTTTAAATTGCATCTTTCTGCCTCCTTGCTGGTATTGATAGGCTTGCTCAGTCAATACACTTGATTGCCTCGTAATTACAATTGTTATTTTATCACGAATTAGAGCCAAGTCAAAACTTCGCTGCGCTTTTTGAGCCTATTTTCGCTAAGAAATTGTCGTGTAGATGGTAAGAAAATGCTGAGAGGCGCAGGCGGTTGGGTGCTCTATTCACTAGATTGTGAAGAATTTATCAAAAGTGGGTACAGGTGGGCAAAATAGGCTTGACAAGGCGAGAATGGTCAAATATGATGATTATCAACAAGGTTGACTATCAACAGGATTGATAAGACTAGATGAAAGACGAGTGGACTCCCTATGCCGCCGCTCAGGCACTGCTTGAGATTTTTCCAGGACTCGGTCGCTTAATCACGGTTCGGATGCGTGATTCGGGCGAGGACGAAGCGACCTTGATGCAGACTATGGTGCTTATCCGTATTCAGGAGCATGCGATTACCACAAGCGAACTCGCAAAACGCCGGAAGGTTAGCCTGCAATCCGCTAGCGTATTGGTACAAGGGTTGGTCGAGCGGGGTTGGTTGATGCGTATGCCTGATCCCAATGATCGACGG
>JBBSNT010000344.1:0-4696 GCA_038260485.1 Aggregatilineales bacterium
CCTGCTCGACGGCATCGCCTTCGACGTGATCAGCGGCGATTCAGTGTGCAGCGGCGGTTATAATTGGTGGCAGGTGCGGATTCTGACGACCGGACTCACGGGTTGGCTGGCGGAAGGGCTGCCGGGCAATTACTGGTTCGAGGTTTTGGTCAATTGACGTTGAAGCGCTGATGAAGCAGTCTATTCACAAACATCCTCATTCGCTGACGGACCGCCTGTCGCAGTACGGCGGGATCGTGCTGGCGGTGGTGATGGTGGCGGCGGGTATCGGGCAGTTCGTGCTGGCGGTGGTCGGGTTGCCGCTGTTTGCGATCAGCGGGCTGATGACGCTGGCGCTGATCGCGCCGGTCATGCTGCTGGTGAGCGCGACGCCTGCCGTTAGCCTCTCCGCCGACGGGATTACGCTTCAGCCGCGCGTCTGGCGCGACCGATTTGTCGCGTGGGAGGACGTGCGCGCGATCAAGGATTATCCGCTGCTGCCACCGAAAGACGCCGAAGTCAACCGCCGCGCGGCGGTTGGCAAGAAGCGGTATCGTCCCGCCGAAGGCAAAATGCTGATCATCCCGTCGCTGCCGCTGCAATATCGCTTTACGGGGTTGTTCGCGGGCGAGGGCTATATTGGCGTGGTCGCGCTGACGAACCGCACGCATACCGACTACGACGCGCTGATCAAACAGATCGAGCGGCACGTCGAAGCGGCAGCGTCACCAACAATCCCTTAGAGGCGAGTTCTAAACTCGCCTCTACACTCCGCAGTTTGGCATACAATGGGGATGGTTCACAAGGACAAACGATTATGAACAAACCATTTCTGGCTCACATCACTGGCAACCCGAACATCCCGACGTTGGCGAAGGTCAATGTGCGTACCGAGCCGGGAACGATCAGCGTCGCGATCCTGTTCGAAGCCAATATCGGGACGCGCAACTTGCCGATTCTGGGTGTGAAGCCCGACAAGGACAATTCCGCGCTGAATGGCAAAGTCTACCAATGGTTTCAGGCGCAGTTCCCTGACGGCAGAAAAGGCTGGCTGCGCGACGATCTCGTCTCCATCGAGGGCGATGGCGCGGCGTATGGCTATCCGTTACTTCCGGCGGCGAATTACGCGCTCTTGCTGCTGCGTCAACTGCTGCCTGATACCACCCCCGCGCCAGCGCCGACTCCTGATCCCGCGCCTGTGCCGATACCGCCTCCGGTGACGCCGCCCGTCACGCCGCCGACTCCCACGCCCGCGCCAACGCCGGTGACCGACGTGACGGCAATGGTGATCAGCGTCAGTGGGCTGAACCTGCGCGAAGCGCCCGTCAGCGGGCGTGTGATCACGCGGTTGGCTTACAAAGAGAAGGTCAAGATTCTGCAAGCGCGCCCGCAGGGTGGCACGAGCAATTACATCTGGGCGCAGGTGCAAAGCGCGGACAGTATGGGCTGGGTGCGTACCGATTACCTGAGCATCAGCGGCGACGGCACACGCTTTGGCTTGAGCAAAGGCGATGAGTATTCTGCGCCGCTGCAAAATTACTGGTGGGTTCGCGGGCAAAATCACAACCAGAACCCCAATGAAGCTGAACATCTCGGCTGGGATTTCAGCGCCAGCGCTGGAGAACTGATCTTCGCCGGACCCAACGGCGGCACGGCGGTTCGGCTGCTGACCTGTTTGCGCTGTAGACCCAACCAGCCTAACGTGCTCAGTCAAGGTATTCCGCTCGATAACGCCAGCGTTTTTCTGGATGCGGGATGGGGCTACGGTTACGGTAATGCGGTGATGGTTCGCTATTTGAACCCTCTGCTGCCCGCATCGACGCTTGAACGGCTGCAAAAGCGCAACCTTGCAGGCGCACATCTCTACGTGCTCTACGCCCACATGAGCGCGATCACGGTGCAGGTGGGTCAGCCGCTCGCGCCGTTCGCCCAGATCGGGATCATCGGCAACACAGGCAACTCGTCCGCGACTCACGTTCACGTTGAAGTTCGCGCCTCGATTGACCCAGCCAATACGGATTGGGCGTCGATGCGACCGACTGAGTCTGACCCGGAAATTTTATTTCGCCGTTAGGAAAGAGAGCGATCATGATCAACCGTGAAGCTGCCGCCGTGTGGCTGAATGATTATATTGCAGCGTGGAAAGCCTACGACGCCGACGCTATCGGTGCGTTGTTCAGCGAGGATGTGCAGTATTATTTCTCGCCCTATTCTGAGGTGGTGGTTGGACGCGACGCGGTGGTCAAGGCGTGGCTCGAAGACCCGGACGATGCGGGGACGTATGATGGGCACTACGCGCCAATTGCGGTCGATGATGACGTGGTTGTTGCCAACGGACGCAGCGTCTACTATGCGCCGGGAAGCAAAGCGGTGGGCGCCGAATTCGACAACATTTTTGTGATGCGCTTCAATGACGCGGGGCAGTGCCGTGAGTTCCGCGAATGGTACATGAAAAAGTCGTAGCGATAACAGGGAGTAAGCGGATATGGAGTATCGCACATTAGGGCGCACCGGCGTCAAGGTGTCGCCGCTGTGCTTGGGCACGATGACGTTCGGAGACATCGCCGACGAAGCTGAATCAGCGAAGATGTTCAATCGCTGCCGCGACGTGGGCATCAACTTCTTCGACACGGCGAACGGCTATGCTGGAGGGCGATCCGAACAAATTCTTGGCAAGCTGATCGCGGGCAGCCGCGACGACCTCGTGATCACGACGAAGGCGGGCTTTCCGGTTGGCGAGGATGTCAACCGGATGGGAGCGTCGCGCCGTCACCTGATGATGCAGGTCGAAACCAGCCTGAAACGCCTGAATACCGACCGTATCGACGTGTATTTCATCCACCGCTTCGACAGTGACACGCCGATTGACGAGACGCTGCGCGCGCTCGACGATTTGGTCAATCAGGGCAAAATTCTCTATCCAGCGGTCAGCAATTGGTCGGCATGGCAGATCGCCAAAGCGCTGGGCATCAGCACTTACGAGCATTTGGCGCGGATTCAATGCCTTCAGCCGATGTACAACCTCGTCAAGCGGCAGGTGGAAGTTGAAATTTTGCCGCTGGCAGCCGCCGAGCAGATCGGCGTGATCGTCTACAGCCCGTTGGGCGGTGGGTTGCTGACCGGGAAATACAGCGGTGCTCAAAAACCCGACGAGGGGCGGTTTCTCACGAACCAGATGTATCAAACGCGCTATGGCGAAGCACGCTATTCCGAAATCGCCGAGAAGTTCAGCGCTTACGCCAAAGGCAAGGGCTACACGCCGGCGACGCTGGCAGTCGCGTGGGCGGCGTCGCATCCGGCGGTCACGTCCGCGATCATCGGGGCGCGCAGCGCTATCCAGCTTGCGGATTCGCTGGCGGCACTCGAAGTCGAGATGACTCCCGAATGGCGCGCGGAGATTTCGGCGCTCTCTTACGAACCGCCGCTGGCAACGGATCGCTCGGAAGAACAGCGCAAATAAGCGTTAAAGGTTGAAAGTTAAAAGCTAAAGTTATCCATGCTGTTTGAGAATACCTTTAACTTCGCTTACTTTGAACTAGGTGCTATTTGATCACCGTCATTTCAACTGTACTCAATGAGGGCGAGAGCATTCGTCGCCTGCTCGACTCGCTTTGCGCGCAGACCTGTCCGCCCGACGAGGTGATCATCACCGACGGCGGCAGCCGCGACCAAACCGTCGCCATTCTGCGCGAGTATGAAAACCGGCTGCCGCTGAAAATTTTGGCTGAAGCGGGCGCGAACATCAGCGCGGGGCGCAACCGCGCGATTGCGGCGGCGTCCGGCGAGATCATCGCCGTGACCGACGCGGGCGTCACGCTGACCGACGACTGGCTAGAGCAGATCACGCAGCCGCTGATCGATGATCCGGTGCTGGAAGTGGTGGGCGGGTTCTCCCATGCCGACCCGCACAGCATTTTCGAGGCGGCGCTCGGCGCGACGACGCTGCCGCTGGCGGACGAGGTTGATGCAGCCACGTTTCTACCGAGCAGCCGGAGCGTGGCGTTTCGCAAAACGGCATGGATTAGCGCAGGCGGTTATCCCGAATGGCTCGACTACTGCGAGGATTTGATCTTCGACCTGCGCCTACGCGAGATCGCCGCGCCGACGGTCTTTCAGGCGGGCGCGCTGGTCTATTTTCGTCCGCGTCAGTCGCTGAGCGCCTTCTATAGGCAGTATTACCTGTATGCGCGCGGCGACGGCAAAGCCGACCTGTGGCGCAAGCGTCACGCCATCCGCTACGCCACCTACTTGATCGCGCTGCCACTGATTCTGCTGCTCGGCTGGCGCGTGCATAAAAGCCTGTGGGCGCTGCTGATCCCCGGCGCGGCGATCTACCTTCGCCAGCCGTATCGCCGCCTCAACGTCGTGCTCGACGACGCGGTGCGGACGCAGACGGTGCGCGTGACGCTGACGAACAACCTCTACGCGATTGCGCTCGTCCCTGTGATTCGCGTGGTCGGGGACATCGCTAAAATGATCGGCTATCCGGTGGGCTGGTGGTGGCGGCTCAAGCATCGTGCGTCGGTGCCGAAGTAGGATAGGGTTCGCTTAAGCCCTGCCTTCGAGCTTGTCGAGCACGTCGAGCAGACCGAGCGGCGTTTTGACGATGTAGCGCGGGCGTTCGCTGGCGTCGGCGGGGATTTTCGAGCGGCGCGGCGACCAATCAAGCCAGACGCTGATCATGCCGAGGTCGTTCGCGCCTTTGATGTCGCGCCCC
>JBBSNT010000345.1:0-4691 GCA_038260485.1 Aggregatilineales bacterium
CCGCCGCGATCTGCGCCGAACGAGGGAAGGCGTAATAGGTCGCGCCCTTGTAGTGGATCGCCTCGTCTGCCCACGCTAGCAGCCAACGTTCCGCCGCCTGCGCCATCTTGAGCGTGATCTGCTGCTCGATCATGGTCAGCGCCAGCGCCTCGAACAGCGTATCGGCTTGCAGGCTGTGCAGCCCGTAGAGCGGCTCGACCGTCGCCCAGAGCGCGGGGATCGTGCGGGCGTAAGCGTAAAACGGCGCGAGGTCGGCGTTGACGTTGAGGACGCGACGGGCTTTCGCTTCGAGCGCAAGCGGATCGACTGCCCCGCGCGACGCCAGCACGCGCAGGTCGAGCGCGGGAGCGTCCACCGTCCCGATGCTGGCGGCTTCGATCAACGTCAGCGCATCGCCCACGCGGATGACGCGGCGGAAGGCATCGCCGTGAAGGCTGCCCATCACGTAGAGGAAGCGCGATGACCGGATGGTGAGGGCGAAGTCGTAGGGCGGCTTGGGATAGAGCCGCAGCGTCTCAACCATATTGGCTTTGGTGCGCCCGCTTGAGCCGCTGATAATCGGGATCGGCTTTCGCCTGCTGGTATTTTTCGTAGAAGATGCGCGCCGACTCGGCTTTGATCGGGTCTTCGTCGCGGGGCAGCACTTGCCCATCCGCGCTGTACTTGCGCCCGCTGGCGTGGTTCGCGTAGCGTCGGGATCGCGTGTAGCCCATTTGGAGGAACTTGCGCGCCATGTCCATACCGACGAACTCGCCGCGCGCCTTGTAATCGAGAAAGAGCGCGTAGATTTTATCTGCCGACTCGCGCGCGATCTCCGGCGTCTTGAAGCGCCAATGGGGCAGGATTTCCGACTTGTACGGCTCGACCAGCAGCACGCCTTGTTCGCCTTTGCCCACCTGATACCGCTCCGGCTGCGCGCGAAAGTCGATGCGGGTGAAGTCCTGCTGGTAGTCGAACTTCTTCATACTCACCCCACCTTGACCCCCGACGACTGTGCCCGCCGATCTTGCAGGATTAGGCTGGCGTAGATGAGCGCGTTGATCGGCGTGGCGACGGTCGTCAAGTCGCTTGCTGCCGTGACGGGCAAAAGGCTATCTTCGCCGGTGTCGTCGTCGATCAGCCGTAAGCCGTGTCCGCGCAGGGCGGTCAACTGCGCGCCGCGCGCGATGAAGGTGACGGCGTGACCTGCTTGCAGCAGCCGCGCGCCGAAATAGCTCCCGACCGCGCCGCTGCCGACCATCACACATTTCATGCGATTTATCCTTCGAATTGCGCATTGTAGGGGCGTTATATATAATGCCCCTACCGTGTAATACGCGATTATCGTGCGGCTAGAGCGGCTTGCGCGTGGGCGTGCCGGCTTGACGCGGATAGTCGCCGGGCGTCGGCGCGATTTTCTCGACGACGACCAAGTAATGCGGCTCATCCAGACCGGGCAATTCGACGGTCTCGATGCCCTTGATGCGCCCGCCGAGCGTCGCCAGCGCCTGCTGCGAATCGGCGGCTTCGGTTTTGGCGGTGCGCCCCTTCATGGCGATGCAGACGCCGCCGACCCGCGCGAAGGGCAGTAGATATTCGAGCAGGCTCGGCAGCCGCGCGACTGCCCGCGCCAGCACCAGATCGTAGGCATCGCGGTGAGCCGCGTCTTGTCCGGCGTCTTCGGCGCGCGCCTTGATCAGCGTGACGTCGTCGAAGGCGAAGGTATCGACCAGCGATTGCAAAAAGGCGACCTTTTTTCCGGTTGTCTCTAGGAGTGTCAGTTTGATGTCGGGGTAGGCGATGCGCAGCGGCAAGCCGGGAAAGCCCGCACCCGTGCCCACGTCGATCAGCCGCAAGCCCGGCGTCATGGGCACGGCGCGCGCGACCGTCAGCGAGTCGAGGAAGTGGCGCACGCGCACGCCGTCCGCGTCGGTGATGGCGGTCAGGTTGGTGTGCGTGTTCCAGAGCGCCAATTCGCCCGCGTAATAGGCGAACTGCGCTTCCTGATCCGGCGTCAGGGTGACGTCGACCCATGCCGCCGCTTCGTCAGCGAGCGTAGACATCGCTAATAATCGGGCGTGATGTCATGAACCGGATAAAGGGACGGGAAGTACAAGCCCGTGTGAGTGATCGCCGTGCTGGACGTGTTCAAGAGCACGTCGAAGTTGCAGATGCCGCTTTCGCGCGTGTCCGCTGTGCCCGGCCCGTAGTCGCTGTAGCCGTCGCTGATCGGGTTCGCCCACTGCAACAGATAACCGACTTCGTAGTGTCCCGGTCGCAGGTTGCCGATGCGCGCGGTGTAGAAAACCCAATAGTTGCTGCCGCGCTTTTCAGGCTCGCTGCGGGTGGTCATCGGCAGTTCTGCCGTGTTGAGCGTGACGTGATAGAGCGCGTTATCGAGGTGCTGCTGCATGGTGTCGAGCGTCTTGGCGTACCATGACCAGTAGATGGTGACGTCGTCGTTGTCGTAGATGATGCCCGGTTCTGCCAGCGGATAGGCGTCGCATTCCGCGAAGATCAAGCCGGGAGTTTCCGAGCGGAAGTGATCGCTCAGGCGCGCGCCGATTACGACGTCGGGTTCAGCCGAGAGGTTGGGGTTGAGCAAGCCACCGGGTGCGCGGATACTAGTCGTGAAACCGACACTGCCCGCTGTCGTCTCGGTGCCGCCGCCCCCGCTGCCTGAGTCGGTGCTGTCAACCAGCGTATTGGTGGGGCTGTTGCAGCCGTCCTGCGCGTCGGTCAGCACGAAGCTGAAATCGATATTGCTCGAATCGCTCTCGCGGGCGACGCTGACGTTGGCGCTCGCCGTTCCGCCCGCCGCGACGGTCACGCCGCTGTTGTAGGAAACTTGGTCGCTGACGGCGAAATCGCCCGCCGTTGGGACTTGGCGCAGTGCAGTGATCGCTGTGCCTGATCCAGACGCGCCGGAGAAGATTTGATAGTAGACGTCGTAACCGACCAGCGTCGTGCCGGAGAAGTTCAGCACCGCAGAATCGGCACAGACGACCAGAAGCCCTTCAACGCTGTTCGACGGACCTGTCGTCGTGGGGACGGGGGTCGCGGTTTGAGCGCTGACGAGTGCCGTTCCGGTGAGGGTCAGAGCCAGCAGGGTGGCTAAAGCGAGTTTTTTCACAGGTAAATCCTTTGTTGAAGCAGACCTGATCAAGCTACGTGTTCGTCAGCTTTCAGCGGTCAGCAAGAACACTGACACCAGCCGGGAATTCAAGCCCCCAACTGTGAAACTTCGATTGAAAAACGACCACCGAGCGAATTCTTCGGCTAAATGCCATCGTTTTGAATCACTTCATGGATATAATAACTTAAAACCTGTAAATGCACAGCCTAGCAAAGCCTACTCCTAGACTACGTTCTGGCGTAAAATTGCCGCAAACATTCCACCGGAAGTAAAGGAAATCAGTGTGAGTAAACCGATTATTGCCGTCTTGCAAGGCGACCAAACCGGGCAAGAACTGCTCGAAGAAGCCCTGCGCGTGCTTGACCCCGCTGTCACCCGTTTCGATGTCGATTTCAAAACCTTCGACCTCTCGCTGGGCAACCGCCGTGTCACCCAAAACCAAGTCGTCCATGATGCCGCCGAGTGCATCAAGCAAACGGGCTTCGGCATCAAAGCGGCGACCATCACGCCGGAAGCGACTGACGACGTGGGCAGCCCGAACGCGCTGCTGCGCGAGGCGATCAACGGGCAGGTGATCCTGCGTACCGGGCGGCGGATTCCGGCGGTGCGTCCGCTGGCGGGCGTCTACGCGCCGATTTCGGTCGTGCGGATGGCGGTCGAGGATGCCTACGGCGCGAAGGAATGGCGCGAAGGCGAAGGCTTGGACGAAATCGCCTACAGCACGCGCAAGCTCTCGCGGCGCACCTGCCGCGCGGTGGCGGAGTTCACCTTCCGCTATGCGCGTCGCAATGGCGCGAAAGTGTTCGGCGGCCCGAAATACACCGTCAGCGCGATCTACGAAGGCATCTTCAAGGAAGAACTGGACTTAGCGGCAGCCCGTTTCCCGGACGTGCGCTATGACCCACAGTTGATCGACGCGACCTACGCGCTGCTGCTCGAAACGACGGGCGAGGCGCTGGTGATTCCGGCGCTCAACCGCGACGGGGACAGCCTGAGCGACCTCGTGCTGAAGATGTTCGGCAGTATCGCGGGGGCGGAGTCGGTGATTCTGTCGATGGACGAAGATTTTCAGGTCAAGACCGTGCTGACCGAAGCGCCGCACGGCACCGCGCCGAGTCTTGAAGGCAAGAACATCGCCAACCCGATGGCGATGATCCTCGCCTGCGCGGCGCTGCTGCGCTACATGAACGTGGAAGCGGCTGCGCGCGCCAGCCGCGCAATTTACGAGTCGGTCATGGAAGCGGTCAGCGATGGCATCCGCACCAACGATCTGGGCGGATCGGCATCGACCAGCGAATACGCTGACGAGGTGATTCGGCGCGTGCGGAGCAAGCTCGAAGTCTGGGAAGGGCTAGGGAATTAACCCAGCCGCCGGACGTGATATGCAGGCATGTCGGGAGAGGTGTTATCGGTAACGCCTCTCCTTAACCATTGGTGCTAGATCATTTACGTCTGTTTCCCCTCTCCCTGCTTACGTCGCTTCGCTTTGGTAAGCCGTCCCTCTCCCACGTAAACGGGGAGAGGGACAAAAACCCGCGATCTTCCCTCTCTCCGCTTGCGTGGGAGAGAGGGTCAG
>JBBSNT010000346.1:0-4684 GCA_038260485.1 Aggregatilineales bacterium
AAAGGTGTGGAGCGGACTTTGCTCGGCAGAGGTCGTGCCATCGCCAAAGTTCCATGCGAACGCCGTAAGCTGCCCAGATGATTGATTAGTGAATTGAATCGATAGGCTGTCGTTCGGGACGCCGTTCGCCGCGAAGAAGGCTTGCGGCGCAGGGATTTCCGTTGGCGTGATAGTGGCACTCGGCGGAATTTCCGTTGCGGTGTCGGTGAAGGTGGGGGTTGGCGGAACAGCCGTCGTGGTCGCGGTATCGGTGAAGGTTGCCGTCGGCGGGATCACGGTGGTCGTGTTGGTGTAGGTCTCGGTCGGTGTGAAGGTCAGCGTTGGCGACGGCGTAAAGGTCGGCGTCGAGGTATCCAGCGGTGGAATGACCGTCGTGGTCGCGGTGGGCGTGAATGTATTGGTGGGGGTGAACGTCGGCGTAAAGGTCGATGATGCCGTCGCCGTCGGTGGGATAGCGCTGTTCACGGTGATTTGGCGCGTGACGCTCGACGAACCGCCGGGTCCGGTCACGGTCAAGAAGATGTTGTAGGTTCCCGGTGTGCTGAAAGTATGAACCGGATTACGTTCGGCGCTTGTCGAACCGTCGCTGAAGTTCCATAGATAACTGGTGACGTTTCCGCTCGACTGATCCGTGAACTGTACCGTCACTGGCGCGACACCTGCCGTCCGATCCTGCGTGAAACCTGCAACCGGGGCGGTGGGGCTGGTGACGTTAATTTGCCGCGAGACGTTCGATGATCCGCCGGGTCCGTTGACCGTAAGCGTGACGTTATAAAGTCCGGGTGATCCGAAGGTGTGACTTGGATTGACTTCGGAACTGCTATTGCCGTCGCCAAAATTCCACGCAATCGAGTTGATTGTGCCGGTCGATTGATTGGTGAAGCGGACAGTCAAAGGCACGTCGCCCGACGCCTTATCCTGCGTGAAGGCGGCGATTGGATGGGGAATGTTCGGAGTCGCCGACGGGACAGGGGTGTTGATGCGATTTTGGACGGCGATATTGCCGATAACGGTGGTTAGCAGCGTGCCGTCGCGCAGATAGACGCGCAGGCGCAGTTGATAGCGGCTGTCCTGAACGGCGTTGTTGTTCCAAATAACGATCAGCCCATTGAGCACAGGCTTGTTGACGGCTGACGTTGCCGGGAACCACAGATTGCCCGGATTCGGATCTGGTCCGAATTCGACCTGATATTGCAGGAATTGGGGATGAATGGCAGACCCCAAAATTTGCACGTTACCTGCGACGACATTGCCCGAAACCGGCGATAAGATCACGATGCTGACGGGCAGCGGCGTGCTCGACGGGAAAACGATGGGCGGTTGGCTCGTAGGTACAGCGATGATCGCAGTTGGGAAGGTGAATGTTGGCAGGCTAGAAATCTGCGTGACTGGGAAGGTCGTTGGGACACCGCTCGTTGATGCGGGCGTGCGCGTCGGCGGTTGCGTGACGAGCGCTGTATCCGTCTGCGCGATTTGCTCCTCGGAAGGCGCACCACTTAAATTGCAGGCGCTTACGACGAGCGCGATCAAAATTGTCAGTATCAGTAAACCTCTTGTTCGAGGTGCTGTGCGCGTCGCCGGTTGGCGCGTCGCCATGCGGTGCTTGTCCATGCGGTACCTTTCTTTTGCATCCACCCTATGAGACATTATAGCCTGACCCTTGCTATAGGACAGATCGCCCTATTGTTCCGAAACTCAGCCAATGTTACACTGAATTTATGAACGTGATGATTGTTGACGATGAACAGGCAATTCGTGACGCGCTAAGCCGCAAGCTAAAGCGAGACGGCTATGACGTTGTCGTGTGCCAAAACGGCTTAGATGCCGTCCGAGCTTTTCATTCCGAACGCCCCGACATCGTTATACTAGATATTATCATGCCTGATGGTATGGATGGGCTGACGGTTTGCCGACGAATTCGTGAAGTTTCCGATACACCGATCATGATGCTCTCGGCGCAAGCGGTTACGGAAGACGATATTATCGAGGGTTTGAACGCTGGTGCAGACGAATATCTCGCCAAGCCCGTGCGCCTGAACGAATTCGTCGCCCGTGTTGCCGCGCTGCTGCGCCGCGCACAAATGTCGACGGCTGAAACTGAGCAGCATTACGACGACGGCTACCTGAGTATCGACTTGCATCGGCGGCAGGTTCACGTTAAGGGCACAAAAATCCATTTGACACCAACGGAGTTCAAGCTGTTGGCGGTGTTAATGGAGAATGCCGGACGGGTTGTTTCGCAGCGGGACTTATTGGAGCAGGTCTGGGGACGCGAGTATATCGACGACGTTTATTATCCCCGTGTCTACATTAGCCAACTGCGGCGCAAGATCGAGCGTGATGCGGGTACGCCCGCCTATATCCTCACTGAACATCGAATTGGCTATCGGTTCGAAAAACAGCCTGTCGTTCCTCAAAAATCGATCTGAAAGCCCCGGCACATGACCGGATTGAACGCAGTGACGCTGCTCATCAACGCGCTAATGCTGCCATTGGCATTAGCGTTTTTAGTGATCATCCTCTGGAATGACGTTCGTAAAGAGCTTAATCAATTTTTCGCGGCATTTCTGCTGCTCGTGATTCTGTGGAACGGTGGATCGCTGCTGGCGCAAGGTTTGACGCTGGTTGATCCACAATCGTCGCTGCTCAAGCCGTTGATCGGTTTGATGGAGTTAGGGTTTACTGGCTCCAGCGTGGCAATCTACGTTCTATCCGCCGTAATCGTTAAAGTGCATACGCGCCGTTTTCGCGCATTGGGGCTGGTTAGTTTGCTTGTGCTGTTGATCGCGCGCCTGCTGCCGATCATCGCGAATGCGCCTTCCTCATTTGTGCCGACTGCTACAGGTGAATTCAGCTTTCAATCGCAGCCGCTGTTGGTCGTTTTCTACGTGATCTTCGATTGGGCGACACTCTACGTACTCTGGCGCTATCGACGTAAACTGCGCTCGCGGCTGCTGGAGATCGGTATCACGCTGTTTGTGGTGGGGCAGAGCTTTGGTTTTCTGAACCCGGAATTGCAGGTCTTTGCACTTTCGATCAACGTAAGCGCAATTTCGGCGCTGCTGATCAGTTTTGGTATTCTGGGTCAGGAGATTATCAGCCCGCTGGCGGAACGAAACTCGCAGGTTGAAGCCATCCGCAAGGTCAACGTAGCGATCACGAGCCAAGCGGGAATTGACCAACTCCTGACCCAGATCGCGACCCTCGCTGCTGATTTGCTAAGTGCTGACGGCGTGGGGATATTCCTCGATACCGATAATCAACTGGAATTGGCTTACGCACATGAACTGCCAAATAATCCGCTGCGTGTGCAACCTGCGCCATCGGATGGGATCGCTAAGATGGTGACGCTCACGCTGCAATCAGTGCATCTCGATGATTACGGACGCGAATGGCGTGGCGTGGATGATTTACCGTTCGCGCGCGAGACGTTCGGATCGCTGATTTGTACGCCCTTGGTTCATGGCGGTGAGGCGATTGGCGCGCTGTTGGTAGTCGCGGCGCAGGGGCACGGGCGGCTCTTTTGGCGCGAAGATGTGACCATGCTCGAATTGCTCGGAGCGCAGGCGGCGGTGGCGATTGTTCATAATCGCCTATTTAAAGCGCAGGCGAAACTAACGCAGCAGGTTGAGATCGCGCGCAGTCAGCTTGAGGCGGTGCTCGACAGCACGGCGAACCCGGTACTGGCAGTTGATCGCGAATTCAAGTTGATCTTTGCGAATCCGGCAGTTAGAGCGTTATTCTCTTTTGACAATGGTGCAATTGACCATAAGGTTTATGAAGTCGTGCCGCCTGATACGCTGCCTATTGGTTTTCTTTCGGTCGTGCGCCAGCTTAAACACCAACGTGCCTATACCTACGAAGTCACTCTTGGCGAACACATTTTTCTCTGCTCGCTCACCAGTCTGGGTCGTCAGCGGATTCAGGGCTGGGTTGCGGTGCTCAACGACGTGACCCAACTCAAGGAACTTGACCGGATCAAGAGTGAAATGGTTCGCATGACCAGCCACGATCTGAAAAACCCGCTGCAAGCGGCGATGATGAATCTCGACCTGCTGCAAGAGGACCTCGCTGAGATCGAAAATGAGGAAATCTGGATTACTGTCCGCCAGATCGACAAGCAGCTACAGCGAATGGAACGGATTATTCGTGGTATCCTCGACCTTGAGCGGCTAAAATCGGGCATGTTGTCGCTCGAATCGTGTCATCCTAGCAAGATCGTCGAGGATGCCTTTGACGAACTGCGTGAGCGAGCAGTAGATGGGAAAGTTGTGCTGAGCGCTGACGTACCCGAACTGCTGCCGCGATTCGCTTGCGACGTGGAGCAGTTCGAACGCGCATTGATTAACTTGATCGAGAATGCGATCAAGTTTACGCCACCCGGTGGGCGGGTTGAGGTGCGCGCGTATTGTGAGGATGGACAGATGATCTTTGCGGTCGAAGATACCGGGTTCGGGATTGATAAAGAACTCCAAGCGCGGGTATTTGATCGCTTTTACCGCGCGAAACAGAAGGGAACGGAACACGTCAGCGGGTCAGGCTTAGGCTTAAGCCTCGTCAAAGCAGTGGTCGAAAATCATCGCGGTAGGGTATGGTTGCAGAGTATGCCGGGCAGCGGGACGATCTTTTTTGTTGCTGTACCCGTTGGTCAGAGTAAATGAGTAGGAAAAACATGAATAAGACG
>JBBSNT010000347.1:0-4653 GCA_038260485.1 Aggregatilineales bacterium
CACCCACCGGCAGCCAGATCGTCTTTATGTCTGACCGCGACGGCAACTACGGAATCTACGCGATGGACACCGATGGCACAAACCTGCAAGTGGTCACCAGCGCCGCAGTGAACGGCACATTCGACGGTTATAACCCAGCGTGGTCGCCCGACGGCGCGCAGATCATCTTCATGTCCTATCGCTATGCCAACGGCGGCGACCTCTACGTCATAAACACCGACGGCAGCAGCCCCACCCAGATTGTGGGCAGCCCCGCCCTCGAAGACTATCCTGCATGGCGTCCGTGATGGATCAAAAAAAGGCAGACACATAGGTCTGCCCCTACATTCCCTACAGTTCTCGGCTAGATGACGATATTCACCTTCGGCTCGACATTCTGCGCGCCGCGACCAGCGATGAAGATCACGCGCTTCGGCGCATCCCCGTTCAGGACGCGCTTCGCTCCATCACTCGCCAACGCGATCTGTTTCGCCTCGTCCTCGCTGATGTCGATGGCGACCTCAATCCGGTCAATCGGCTTGCCGTTCTTCATGACCACCAGCGTCGTCACGTCCTCGGCGGCTTTAGCGGCGTCGTACACCGCCCACGCCTGCTGATGAATGCTGTACTCGAAACCCATCCGTGACCATAGTTCTTCCGCGATGTGCGGCACAACCGGAGCCATCAGCAGCAGCATATTCCGCAGCGCCTCGCGCAAGCCGTCGGCGCTCAGCTTGCCGTCACGGACAGCCGCCTGCACCGTGTTTTTCAGCGACATCTGCGCGGCAATCGCGGTGTTGAAGCTGAAGTTCTCCAAATCGTTCGTCACCTTCAGGATCGTCTGATGTACTTCGCGCTCGACCTGCCGCTCGGTCGCCGCGTCGCCTGCACCATCGGCTGATCGATTGACCACCAACTCCCACACGTCGTCCAGCCAGCGCCGCGGCCCCTTGATCCCCTTGCTGTCCCACGGCCCGCCCTTCGACCAGTCGAAGCCGAACATTAGGTAGGCGCGCACCGTGTCTGCCCCGACGTTCTGCACCCAGTCGTCGGGGTTGATCACGTTGCCCTTGCTCTTGGACATCCGCTGAATTTCCAGATGATGCTTCAGTTGGTTGACCGTGTTCACGCCGGGGATGGTCGGGATGCTCACCTGCGCGTCGGCGATCACCTCGATAGTTTTCAGCCTGCCGTTGCCCACGTCCACCGTCAGCAGGTTCTCCGTCCGCTTGACGATCTCGCCAACGATCATGCCCGCTTGGGCATCCTCGGCGGTCGGCGTGCCGCCGATCAACTGCGCCATCGCCAGCGGATCAGGTTCGCCCATCTCACCTATTTCGCGCGCATCGATCACGTCCACCACGTCCGCGAACAGCTTGGTCGCGCCTTCCCAGCGTCCGCTCGCGCGGATGAAGTCGCCCTGTCGTTCCTCGCCCAGAATCTGCCCCTGATTGCGCAGCTTCAGCCACGGCTCGCCCATGTTCAGCACGTCAGGATCGCGCCCGTGTTCGCTCATGATGCTCTGCGCTTCCTCGAACATGCCCAAGTCGCGCATCGCCCGCGTGAAAAACCGCGCGTACAGCAGGTGCATCGTCGCGTGTTCCGCGCCGCCCGTGTAGGTATCGACCGGCAGCCAGTACGCCGCTTCTTCCGCGTCGAAGGCGTGCTGGTTATCATGCGGACTCAGATAGCGGAACCAGTACCACGACGAGCACATGAACGTGTCCATCGTATCGGTTTCGCGCCGCGCGGGATGCCCGTCCGATCCAGTCGCGCTGACGAAAGCATCGCTCTGCGCCAGCGGATTACCTGCGCCGGTCATCTTGACGTCTTCCGGCAGCGTCACCGGCAGTTGATCATCCGGCACGGCTTCCGCCCCGCCATCGCGCCGATAAACAATCGGGATCGGCGCACCCCAGTAGCGCTGGCGGCTGATTAGCCAATCGCGCAGCCGCGTATTGACTGACTCCTCGCCGTAGCCCTGTTCCTTCAGCCAATCCAGCACCGCGCTAATCGCCGGATTCTTGCGCCCCTTCTCGCCGTTCGAGAACGTGCCGTCAAACCGCCCGCTGTGGATCAGCTTGCCCGCCCCCGCATACGCTTCGTTGACGCAGAAATCCTCACCCGCATCATCAGGGTGAATCACCGGACGAATCTCCAAGTCGTACTTGCGCGCGAAGGCGAAGTCGCGCTCGTCGTGCGCCGGAACTGCCATGATCGCCCCGCTGCCGTAGCTGATCATCACGTAATCCGCGATCCAGATCGGAATACGTTCGCCATTCACCGGATTAACCGCATACGCCCCGGTAAAGACACCGGTCTTTTCGCGGTCGTCGCTGCTGCGTTCAATCTCGGTTTGGCTCGCCGCCTCCGCGACGTAATCCGTGACGGCTTGGCGCTGTGACTTGGTCGTAATCACATCGACCAGCGCGTGTTCCGGCGCGAGTACCATGAAGGTCGCGCCCCACAGCGTATCCGGTCGCGTCGTGAAAATCTCAATCGGGTTGTCACCGTGTTCAGTATGGAAAATGACCTTCGCGCCTTCGCTCCGCCCGATCCAGTTCGTCTGCATCGTCTTGATCGGCTCAGGGTAATCAACACCTTCGTAATCCAGCAGTTCATCCGTGTACTTGGTCATGCGGAAGAACCACTGCGTCAGCAGCTTCTGAATCACCGGCTGACCAGTACGCTCGTCCTTGCCGTCGATCACCTGCTCGTTCGCCAGCACCGTTTGCAGCGTCGGCGACCAGTTCACCAGCGCTTCATTACGATAAGCCAGTCCGTTCTCGTAGAACTGCTTGAAGAACCACTCCGTCCAGCGATAATACTCCGGCTCGCAGCTCACCGCCGAGCGCTCCCAGTCGAACATCGCCCCCATCGACCGCAGTTGCCCCCGCATCCGCTCGATGTTAGCGTGCGTCCATGTCGCCGGGTGAATCCCGCGCTGAACGGCGGCGTTCTCGGCGGGCAAGCCAAAGGCGTCGAAGCCCATCGGGAACATCACGTTGTAGCCGCGCATCCGCATGAACCGCGCCCGCGCGTCGCTCGGCGTCATCGCGAACCAGTGACCAATGTGCAGGTCGCCGCTCGGATACGGCAGCATCGTCAGCGCGTAATACTTCGGCTTGCTCCAATCGACCTTCGCGCGGTACAGCGCGTCCTCATCCCAACGCTGCTGCCATTGAGGTTCAATCGTCTGTGGATCATACTTGGCTTGTTCAGTCATTCGTCGCCTCAGTTTTTTAAGTAAGGTGCTGAATACTGAGAGAAAATCGAGGCAAGTTAAAGGTTAAAAGTGAGTTCGCGACAGTCCTTTTAACTTTTCCCTTTCAACTCGTCTTCACTCATTCCTCAGCACTTCTTTTCGGCACTATGATAACAAAAAGACACAAGCACGGGCACCGTCTCCGGCGCTGCGCTTGTGTCTCTCGATGACTTTGACCCCGTTTCGGGTTGAGAGGTTGTTTATCCTCTAACGATAAGGGTCGTCGTATCTCGGTCGGCGCTGTTGCGGGCGTACCGGCACTGGGACGGGCACGCGGACGGGCTTCGCATTAGGTTGTGGGCTTATAAGTCGATCAAGATCATCGAGTAACCCACGAAGGCGTGCTGTCAGATCATCAAGCAAGTTTCGCTTTTGCTGTGCCACGACCGATTTACCTTTCCTACCATCCATTCGTGAAAACGGCGTTAAGGTGAAAACAAAACACCCCTCAACCGCGTACAGCGTTGAAGGGTGAATGAGGTGTGTGGACCTAAAGGGATTCGAACCCTTGACCTCTTCAATGCCATTGAAGCGCTCTCCCAGCTGAGCTATAGGCCCCTCAGAGCGCGCATTGTAGCCCCTTCAAGTGACTGTGTCAATACTAAGGATAAAGCGCTTTTCATATTCTGTATAGTGCCTAAAAGGCTTTCTAACACAACATTTAGCTCATTTCAGGAATACTTACGCGCCTAATGAATGATCTGCGAAAATCGTCACCACCGGTACGTCTTTTCCCAGCGCAACCGAAGTGAACTTGTTGCTCACACCATACACGCCTAGTAGCACGAATTTCTCCCCAACACGGCACCACACTTCGACGTACTGCGCTGCCGGATCAACAATCCAGTATTCGCGCACCCCATGCTGCTCGTACAGGCGGAATTTGACTCCCTTGTCGTGCAGTGCCGTGAGCGGCGAAAGCACCTCGACCACTAGATCAGGCGCACCTCTCAAACTGGTCTCGGTGATGATGCCCTTTCGGGCATCGCTGATCCACAAAACGTCCGGCTGAAGGATGTTTTGATCGTCCAGAATCACATCAACCGGGCTGGGTAGGAGTTTGCCGCTGTCTGCGATCTGGTGAATCGCGCTCAGCGCGCCGCCAACCACGCGCTGATGCAGCACAGTGTTCGCCCCGCGTGTATCCACCACGCCGCCAATCACGCCCTCGATCAACTCGCTCGGCAGGTCAGCCTGTTGGGACAGTTGCAGAAATTCTTCAATCGGAATTCGAAACGGCAGGTCAGGCAGTTGTAGTTCAACCAGCATCCGCGACAGTGTCTCCAGCGGCAAGCCAACCACGTTGGTATAGCTGCCGCTGATCTGCTCGACAGGGTGAAAACCCTCATGCTGAATCGCGTATGCCCCTGCTTTATCAAACGGATCGCCCGTAGCGATATACGTCTCGA
>JBBSNT010000348.1:0-4599 GCA_038260485.1 Aggregatilineales bacterium
AATATCAGCGCGGGCATAAATTCAGCACTTATGCGACGTGGTGGATTCGTCAAGCGGTCAGCCGCGCAGTGGCGGATCAGGGACGGACGATCCGCGTCCCCGTCCATATGGGCGATCAACTGAACCGGATGCGCCGCGTCCAGATGAAGCTGACTCAAGACTTGGGGCGCGACCCGTCGATTGACGAACTCGCCATAGGTATGGAAACGACGCCGGACAAGGTCGAGAACTTGCTCGAAATTGCCCGCCGTCCGGTCAGCCTTGAAACCCCGATTGACGAGGAAGGTGACAGCACCTTCGGCGATTTCGTCGAAGATGTCAACAGCCCCGCGCCCGCCGAAGAAGTGGCGACCAACCTGCTCCACGAGCAGTTGAAGGCATCGCTCGACCGCCTGCCCCCGCGTGAAGCGCAAATCCTGCGCCTGCGCTACGGGCTGGAAGACGGGCGTGTCTACACGCTCGAAGAAGTCGGTCAAGCCATCGGTGTGACGCGCGAGCGCGTCCGCCAGCTCGAAGCGCAAGCACTCAACCGCTTGCGCCAATCCTCGGCGAACGTTATTCTTCGTGATTATCTATACGAGGAGTAACGCCTGTGCGCGCGACGCGCGGCTTGGTCGTCTGGTCACTAGCGCTGGTAGCGCTGGGGATCATCCTTCTACTGAACAATTTCCTCCTGCTCAGCGGCTTCAACGCAGCAGCGTTGTGGCCGCTGCTGCTGGTGGTTGTCGGCGCGGTGATCCTACTGCGCGGCGATTTCGTGCCCAGTGACGAAGCCCGCTCGTTCGGGATCACGCGCGGTAGCGTCGAATCGGCAGCGCTGGAGATCAACGCTGGCGGGATTGACGTACAAGCTTACGCTTTGCAGCGCGAAAGCCGCCTGATCGCCGGACAGTTCGCCGCGGACTCGCGCCCAACGCTCGACGCCCAAAATACCCACGCCAATCTAAAAATGGATCGCGCGGCGACTCCTTGGCTGTCGTTCGCGGACTGGCGCGTCGCCCTCGCCCGTGACCTGCCTTGGAGCCTGTTCGTGACGACCCATCTCGGTCAGGTGCAGCTTGATTTGAGCGACTTGATCATCCAGCGCGCCGTCATCGCCACCGGCTTCGGTGACATTCGCGTGGTCTGCCCCGAAGAAGCCTTTGAGCCGCTCTACGTGCGCTCGGTGCTGGGCAATATCCACGTGATTGTGCCACCGGGGCGTAACGTCCGCGTGAAAACGTCCGGCGCGGCGTTGTTCCGCATCCACGCCGATGAATCCCGCTTTGAAGCGCAGGAACACGGCGTTTACATTGCCCGCGATGCTGACACTGAACGCTCCCTGATCGAAATCGACGTCAGCGGCACGTTTGGCGACGCCTATCTTGCTTAAAGCACCCTTATGTCTGCGACGGTAAACTTCGTCATCCGTGACGGTCTCGCTGGCGACATTTCCGAATGTCTCCAGCTTGACCACAGCTACGAAACCGGACGGGTCTGGCAGGTGCAGATCAACCATGAAGAGGGCTGGCGCATCGACCTCAAAGAGGAACGCCTGCCCCGCGAACTCGTGACGGAGTACCGCGCTAGCGAAGAACGACTGCGCGGCGCGCTGACTCCCGATCAATGTTTCCTTGTGGCGACAACCCGCGACGACAATCCCGAACAGATCGGCTACCTTGTCATGCGCAGTAACCCGCAGTACCGCTATGGTCTAGTGCAAGACATCATCGTCTCGCGCCCCTACCGCCGCCATCATATCGCCACGCGCATGTTGAAGATCGCGGCGCAGTGGGCAAAAGAACATCAGCTCACCAGCCTGATGATCGAGACGCAAACCAAGAATTATCCCGGTATTTGCTTCTGCGAGGCGTCTAGCTTCGTCTTTTGCGGTTTCAACGACCACTATTTCCCCAATCGGGATATTGCCGTCTTCTTCAGCCAGCCGATTCGCTAATCGACCGATCATGGACGCGCTGATCGCCTCGTTCCTCGACCTGATCAACGAAACGCTCGCAGCGGCGATTGTCGTGATCGCGGCGTCGATGCTGCTCTATAACCTCACCCGCAACCTGCGTGACCGCGTCGCGCGCACGTCCGGCATTGTCCTCGCCTGCGTGACGGCGGCTTACGTCGGCGACATTTTCCTATCGTTAGGTCCCGGTCTGGGAACCTATATCGCCACGCTGCGCTTGCAGTGGATCGGCATCGCCTTCATCCCCGCCGCCATGTTCCACCTTTCCGACGCGCTGCTGGCAACAACCGGACTCCCCTCGCGCGGGCGGCGGCGGCGCGTGATCCGCATCCTCTACGTCATCAGCGCGGTCTTTCTGCTGCTGGCAGCCTTCAGCGATTTGCTGATCACGCCGGAGCAGATTAACCCGATCCTGTTCGACGAAGGCATTTACGTCAGCCTGCGCGCGGGCGTCCTCTTTCCGGTCTACGTCGCCTTCTTCCTGATTGCGACCGGAATCGCCTTCATCAACGTGCAGCGCGCCCGTGCCCGCTGCTTGACCCGCAACACGCGCCGCCGGATGGGTTACTTGCAGATCGCCATGCTCACGCCAGCCGTCGGCATTTTTCCGTTTTCCGTGCTGCTCGGTCCCGGTCAGGAATACTCGCTGATCGGGCTGTTTCTGGTCAACCTGACCAACGTGGTCGTCGTCTTTATGCTGCTCTTTCTGGCGTATCCACTCTCGTTCTTCGGCTCGCGCATTCCTGACCGCGTCGTCAAGACCGAACTGCTGCGTTTCATCCTGCGCGGCCCCGCGACAGGCTTGCTGGCATTGGTGACGATCATCTTCACGACGCCGGCGACGCGCATTCTCGGCTTAACAGGCTTGAGCTTCATGCCCTTTGCGGTTGTCGCCGTCGTGCTCTTCTGGCAGTGGACGGTATCCGTCTCGCTGCCTTATCTGGAGCAGCGGCTGGTCTACCCCGGCGAGGACGCCGAACAAATCGAGAAGCTCAGCAACCTGAGCGAACGCCTGTTGGCGCGTGGCGACCTGCTCCAACTGCTGGAAGCGATCCTCGCTTCAACCTGCGACTATCTGCGCGTTAACAGCGCCTTCGTCGCCCTGCTCAACGAGGAGTCGCCGGAATTGATCAGCTTCGTCGGCTCGATCCGCCCGACTTCAGGGCTGCTGCAAGAGGAAACCGACATCCTGCGCGACCTGCTCGCCTATCAGGGTGACGACCGAGATCACGTGCGCATCGAGAAATGGCACACCTACTGGATAACGGCGCTCTACGGCAGGCACAGCAGCCTCGAGCATGACAGCAGCACACCGCCGCTCGGTTTCATGGGCATTCAGGCGCGCGCGGGTGACATTGACCTGATTGACGACGAACTCGCCATGCTGCACACCTTCGCGCGCCGTGCGGCACAGGCGCTCGATGACCTCGCCCTGCAAGGCGAAATCTTCGCCGCGCTCGAAGGACTGCTGCCACAGATCAATATCACGCGCAGCAGCGCCGCCGAACTCGAATATCGCCCACGTCGCGACGTGTCCCAAACCGGCGGCAGCGACCTTGATCCCGAAATGTTCAAAGAACAGGTGCGCGCCGCGCTCAAGCATTATTGGGGCGGTCCCGGCTTGACCAATAGCCGCCTGCTCGAACTGCGTCTAGTCAGTGAGGCGCTTGACGACAACGACGATAATGCCGTGCGCGCGCTGCGCACCGTGTTGCTCGCCGCAATTGAAAAGCTCAAACCCGAAGGCGAACGTAAGCTGCTCAGCCCCGAATGGACGCTCTACAACATCCTCGAACTGCGCTTCGTCCAGAAAGCCAAAGTGCGCGAAGTCGCGCAGCGGCTCGCCCTCAGCGAACCCGACCTCTATCGCAAGCAGCGGGTCGCGCTCGACGCTGTCGCCGATACCCTGCTCGACATGGAAAACAGCACGCTCGAACCGAGCCATCCCCTACTGCAGTAACGAACACACGTTCGTATTAACAGCTTGTATCTTTTCTTAACGGAGTGCTATACTAAGGCGGATTTAGTACAATTTCGTATGTTTATCGTAATTCGTAGAGGGATATGGAATGACTACGAATGTGCAGCGAAGGGACTTTGCATCGCCACCACCCAACGACGAGGGGTATTGGGCGGCACTGCTGCGTGAAGGGGAATTCGCCGAGTCGGTTCCAACCGAACCCGCGCAAGTGGGGGACATCGACCTAGAGGACGTTCTGCTAGACGTGAACTACCAGCAGCCAGCCGACGCAGGACAGCAGCCCGACTGGGAAGACATCCGCGTCATCATGGATCAGGATGAGGTGATCGACCTCAAGGCGATTGGCTACAATCGCGGCGGACTGCTGGTCGAATGGCGCTCGCTGCGCGGGTTCGTCCCTGCCAGCCAATTGATCGATTTTCCATCGACTTCGAATGAGTTTACCCGTAAAAAGCTGTTGATGTCGCGGATTGGCGAACACCTGTCGCTGCGGGTGATAGAACTCAGCGAGGAGCAGAACCGTCTGATCCTATCCGAGCGTGCCGCCCGCGCCCTTCCCGGCGAACGCGCCGACATCATGACGCGCCTGCAATCCGGCGACACGGTCGAGGGTGTTGTCACCAACCTGTGCGACTTCGGCGCATTCGTCGATCTCGGTGGGCTG
>JBBSNT010000349.1:0-4596 GCA_038260485.1 Aggregatilineales bacterium
CGCACAGCTTCAGGATAGCGCGATGCGGTGACGATGCCCGTCATTGCCCCAAGCGAATGCCCAACCAGCACGACAGGTTCGCCGATCATTTTGAGGAATGCGATCACGTCGCGCGCATAGTCGGCATTACCGTACTGGTTATCGGGCGCGCGCCCTGACGCACCATGACCGCGTAAATCGGGCGCATAAACGTGCCAATTTGTCGTCAACGAAGTAATGAGCGGAAGGAGCGCTTGCCATCTGCCCGTCAACCCATGCAGAAGCACTAATGGCTCTCCCGTGCCACCCTCAAAATAATTCAGGCTGAGTTCGCCCGTGTCGAATGATTTTTCGTTCTGCATCGCGTGCCTTTCCTTTCTTCACTTAGTGCTCGATCAAACCTTGCTGGAGCGCCATCGTCACAGCTTCGGTGCGGTTG
Organism: Aggregatilineales bacterium; assembly: GCA_038260485.1. GTDB lineage: Bacteria > Chloroflexota > Anaerolineae > Aggregatilineales > Phototrophicaceae > Flexifilum. Next base: position 419 of record JBBSNT010000349.1, read on the forward strand.
CCCGCGCCGAGCTTGCCCAGAATTGAACTGACGTGAAACTTGACCGTCCGCTCGCTGATCACCAGTTCGGCGGCGATCTCCTTGTTTTGCAGTCCGCGCGCCATCAAACCGAGGACTTCGTGTTCGCGGGGCGAGAGCGTCTCCGCCGTCGGCGCTTGATCGCGCTGGCTGATGTGGTGCAGCAGCTTGGACATGACGATTGGCTGCAAGAGCGATCCGCCGCCGTTGACGACGCGGATCGCCTCGAACAGTTCCTCGCGCGGCGCGCCTTTGAGCAGATAGCCCTGCGCGCCCGCCTGCACCGCGCCGAGAATTCGCTCGTCGGTGTCGAACGCGGTGAAAACGATCACGCGCACTTCGATGCCCTGCGCGTGCAGCGTCTCTAGCGCCTCGACGCCATCCATCTCCGGCATTTGGAGGTCAAGCAGCAGCACGTCGGGGCTTAGCTGTTCGACTTGCGCGACGACCTCGCGCCCGTTCGTCGCTGTGCCAATGATCTCAAAATCGGGCTGAGTACCCAAAATGGCGACCAGTCCGTCACGCACGACGGGATGATCGTCGGCAACGAGAATGCGAATGCTCATAAGGCGGACTCCAATGGAACGATAATCGTCAAAACCGTGCCTTCGCTGGGGACGCTGCATACTTCCAGCGTGCCGCCGAGCAGCCGGGCGCGTTCATTCAAGCCAACCAGCCCGAAACGTCCCTTCGCCAGCGCTTCCGTATCGAAGCCCTGCCCGTCATCCTCGACCACCAGCACGACTTGATCCGGCATAGTCGTGAATTCGACGCGGACGTGCTGCGCTTGGGCATGGCGGGCGACGTTGGTGAGCGCTTCCTGCGTCATGCGGTACAAGCCCGATTCGATGCGAACGGGCAGGGGATGATTGCCGCCGATCACGTCGAACTCCGTTTCGAATTTCCACTCCGCGCCGTACTGCGCGACCAGATCGCCCAACGCTTCGCAGAACGTCCGCCGTTCGAGCGGCGCGGCACGCAGGTCAAGCACCGAACGGCGCGCTTCTTCGAGGTTGGCACGGGTCAGCGCCAGCGCCTTCTGGACGGCGGCACGAGCGTTGTCCGGGTTAGCGTCGAGCAGCGCGTCGGCGGTTTCAAGCTGAAGCGTGATCGCCGTTAAGCCCTGCGCCAGCGTATCATGAATCTCGCGGGCGAGGCGATTGCGTTCCTCTGCCGCGCCGAATTCGATGCTGTGGGCGAATAACTGTGCCCGTTCGATAGCGATGCTGAGCATGTCGCCAATTGTGTTGAGCAAGCGCAGGTCGTCGTCGGAAAGTTCGCGCCAGTCCGCACTGACGACATTGAGGACGCCAACCCGCTTGTTATGGTGATAAAGCGGCACGCTGGCGTGATAGCGCAAGCCTTCCGCGCCTTGCTCTAAGCCCTGCAAGCGCGTACAGGTGATGATGCTAACGTTGCGGGCGTTCTCCATCTCGCCAAGCGCGTACTTATCGAGGCAGTAGCAGTAACCCCCTTCCATACGGGCGGGGTCATTCGCCAACCCGGGCGGCAGGTTGAGCGACGCCGCGAGGTAGGTCGCGCCCGTGTCCTCACGCTGAAGCCAAACCCAACTCGTTTGCACGTCGAATAGTTCAGCGATCTTTTGCAGCGCCGCATCGAGCGCGCGGGCGAGATCAACCTCGCGGTTGAGCGCGTCGGCAATCGTATTGAGGATCGAAAGCTCACGGTTGCGCTTCGTCAGCTTGCCGTTAATCACTTCTTGGTTCGGTTGGAAACTCATGATCTTCGCTCATCCTTCAATTCGATCATGCAGATAGCCGTGCACAGCCTTTCAGCGTATTATAGGCGTGATCCTCACCTGACCGAAATCACCCGCTTATAGCAGGCATTTGTATTTCATGTTACCTTTCCGAGTGTATTTGGCGTTACGATGATAGACAAACAAAGCGCGGATATTCAGCGATAGCAACCTTAAAACATTTAATTTTTCAAACTTAGGCGTAGGGAAGTAGTCAGGATCGTTCGCGCGGTTAAAATTGTCTAATTAAGCAAGATGAGTAAGCAACCCCTAGACATGGAGGTGTCATGGATGTCTAAACGCAGCGTTATCCTATCCATTTTATTTGCGCTTATTGCTGTTGCAGCAAGTGTGGCGTCAGCGCTTGCCCCAACAGTGAACATCACAAATCCAACGAACAACAGCACGATCAACAACATTGACGCGCCCTTGACGGTGTCGGTTGACTACAGCGACTTCCCCGATACCGGCAGTATTCAGTTAAGAGCGTGGGACGATACTGAAAGCACCCTGTTCGCGCAGGATCAGAACGCCTTCAGCACAGGTGCCAGCGGCACGTGGCAAGCCATGCTTGACTTCGCAGGCAGCGTCACAGCCGGGACGCACGGGCACATCACCGCGTCCGTACTCGACATGATTGGTACTACGGTGGCAACGTCAACCATTCAAGTGACGTATGGCGTGGCTGCGCCACCCCCGCCAGCGACCAACACGCCAACCGCGACGACGCTTCCGACGAATACGCCAACGGCGACCGCTACGAATCTTCCGCCGAGCGGCGCGACCATCGCAATCACCAACCCGGCGAACGGCGCGACCTTCGACATCAATTCGCCGATTCCGGTCAGCGGCACGACGACTAATTTGCCCAGCGGCGCGACCGTGCTGGTACGCTTGCGTAACGGCAGCGGAAGCACGCTGGGAGAACAAGGCGTCGTCCCGAACGGCGATGGCACATGGTCACTGAGCGTCAGCAAGAGCGTCCCGGATGCCGACCAAACGACAACGGGCAGCATCGTCGCCTTCATCATCAACAGCGGATCGACAGCGGCAACCTCGAATGTCGTCGGCATCAACTTTACGGGTATAACACCCCCACCGCAGCAGCCCGCATTGATCATCAGTTCGCCGCCGAACGGATCAACGGTCGATACGTCGGTTGCGGTCGTCGTCTCCGGCGCGTCGAGCAACCTGCCGAACGACGCGACGATCACCGTTTATGCCTACGTGAATGGCAACAATAATCCGGTCGGGCAGCAGGTCGCCACCAAACAGGTGAACGGCAACTTCACCGCTAGCATCACCTTCAATCAATACGTCGCCGCCGGAACGCCCGGTTCCGTGATCGCCTACGCAACGACGGGTAACAGCGTCGTCGCCACCTCGAATCAGGTCAATTTGATTTGGGGCAACGCGACCTCGCCGGGGGTCAACATCACCCAGCCAACCAACGGCGCGTCGGTCAACATTTCGCAGCCCGTCCACATCACCGGCACGAGCCACAATCTGCCCGTCAAGCAGGTCACGGTGATCGCGGCGTTCTCGAACGGCAACACCATCAATCAGACGACCATCCCGGTCAACAACGCGGGCAACTGGAGTATTAACCTTCCAGTGGGTGTTCAGCCGGGGACGGCGGGTCTGATCTACGCAATTGCCCGCGACTCGGGCAACAATATTGTCGCCCAAAAGAGCATCAGCGTGACATGGGGGTCGAATAATGCCTCGCCGGTCGTGATCATCACCAACCCGTCGCAAGGGGCAGTTGTGGGTGTGAACACGCAGGTTCACGTCGAAGGCTTCGGCGCGAACTCGTTCGAGAACAACATCGTCGTGCGCGCGCTCGACACCTTCGGCAATACGCTGGCGCAGCAGCCGACAACCTACGATCAAAACGGCTTCTGGGTGGTGAACCTAAACGTGAACGTCGCGCCGGGAACGCCCGGTTCGTTGTTCGCCTTTATCACCAGCGCGCAAGATGGCTCGATTCTCGCCTCGTCGCGTGTCAACGTCTTCTATAACGGACAGTGCTACATCCGCACAGACTGGCCGATTTACGTGGTGCAAGCGGGCGATACGCTGCTGCGGATTTCGCAGCGAGTCGGCACAAGCGTGACCGATCTCGCCTACTCGAACTGCATCAACAACGCCAATCTGGTCTATACCGGACAAGCGCTGCGCGTGCCGCGCCTTCCCGTGACGCCGCAACCGCAGCAGGTAGCGATCAGCATTCTCTCGCCAAGCAATAATACGACCATCGACGCATCAGAGCGCGTGTCCGTCACCGGATCAGTCGTCAACCTCGCTGGAAACGACATCGTTGTGCGCGCACTGGACTCGAACGGCAATCTGCTCGCGCAGCAGACAACGCGGATCGGCGGGGCGGATGCGAGCGGCGTCA
>JBBSNT010000350.1:0-4577 GCA_038260485.1 Aggregatilineales bacterium
CATAGAGCGCGGCTATCGCGTTTTCGGTAAACAGTTCGCTCTGTTCGCTCTGCACATCCAGCACCCCAATCAGCGCCGAACCAGATGCCAGCGCCAGCATCACGCCTTCACGGGCGGGGGGGACGAGATGATCGGCACGGATACGCGCATCTTTCGCGCTCAGTAGAATCGGCGCTTGGGTGAGGATCGCTTCATCGATCAGCGTGGTTTCACCGGCGCGTAGGACGATATTTGCGCTTTGTCCCAGCCCCAAGCGCAGCCGACGAGAATATTTCCCGTCAGCGTCGGGGAGATAAAGCTGAGCCAAACCGAAGCCGAGGTCATTTTGAATGGTTTCCAGTAAGCGCAGCAAGATGTCATTTTCTTCGGATGTGCTGGCAATGGCGTTGGTGAACCTGCCCGCCGCTTTTAATTGGCTGATGTCCTTGAACGAGATGGCGGCACTTCGTTGCGCTGCACCGCTGAACACGTACAAAAAGATCGAGGCAAGACCGAGCGCGATGCTGTAGGTAATCAGGTCGGATACGGTGTTGTCCGCCGGAATGTAGCGCAGCTGTACGTTATTTTGGCTCTGGTTGTAGGCGTGGAAAAGCAGCGTCAGCCCCAACAGCAGAATGATGAGCAGGAGGCTGCGGCGGCTTAAGAGCATCGCTGCGGCGACTAAGGGCACTACTAGCACGATAGGCGCGACCGGATTCGGTGCCAGCACAACCGTTGGAACCAGCGCGACAATCGTCAAGCCAATGAACGCCCAAATCGCCGCGTTGAGCCTGCCGCTCTGAATCAAGTAATAAGCGCCGTAGAGCGCCACCACGATCACCAGAATGGCGGGCACGGTGTTGGAGGGCAGGGCGACTTGGAAAACGGCGATCACGAGCTGCACGACCACCAGTGCCAGCAGGAAAATGATCGCCGCCCAAATCATCAGAACAAGATTTTGGGCACGCTGCTGTGCGAGTGGATTAACGTAGTTGTGCTGGACGCTGAACAGCCGACGCCGGAGATTGTTGATCATGCTCCGTTTTCCCCGTTCCTTGACTCAAAGCTCCCCAAACGGATAGCGCCTTCTTCAGCGCCGAGTGTGGCGCTCAATTCGGTCAGGGTAATTCTCAGTAGTTCATCGACGCTCGTGACCGACTGAAAGCGCGCGGCAATGTCGTTGATGCGCTGTTCTTGTTCGGCTGCCCGCCGCGTTTCCTCGTAGAGCCGCACGTTCTCGACGGCAAGACCAAAACGCTCTGCGACCGCCTGCACGAGGTTGATGTCTTCGGCTGTTAACGGTTCGCCCTCGACTTCGAACTCCATCGCGCCGATCACTTGATCACGAACGCGCAGCGGCATACTGACGATTGCGCTTTCATTTTCGTGTGTTTCGACGATTTTGTTCGAGCGGCGCGCTTGAGTGAGCGACGGTGTCCATGTTTCATTGTGTTGGTTGCTCATGTTTGCGAAATCAATGTCGATGCTGAGCTTGCCGCTCTGTTCTTCCAGATAATCTGTCCATGCCTGTCGCGTCAATTGACTGTTGAGGCGTTCAACTTCCTGCATCGTGCCGCGCATCTGCTCGATTAACTGCTGATTCTCGCGCAAGCGTTCTTCGGTCTGATCAAACAAGCGCGCGTTGTCGATAGCGACAGCGATGTTATCCGCCAGCGATTGAAAAATCGGCAGGTCGTTTGGCACGAACGAGCTTTGAATCCGGCTCTGTAAGTCGAGCGCGCCGATTACGGAATCACCGAGCATCAGCGCGAAAGCGGCTTCTACAACCGTATCCGGTAGGAACTCGTTGCGTCGATGAACGCCGTCAGTTGATTCTGCGCGGGCAACAATTGATTTGCCGCTCCTCGTCACCTGACCAATAACGCTGCGGCTGCCGACGGCGAGTCTGTGTCCGCGATTGATCAGCATCTCACCGACTGACCCTGTGCTGGCAGCGAGTACAGCGTCGTGAGTCTCGTCGTCAATCAGGAAGATTTGCGCGTGATAGATGTCAGCGTAACTTCTCAGGATGTCGGCAATCGCGCTGTTCAAGAGGTCGTTGAGTTCTGTACGCCGCTGAATACGTTGGGCGATCTGCGTCGTGATGTTCGCCAGCCGCATCCGGTCTTCGTAAGCGCCGGCGCTGCTGACAAGGGTATCAATTCGCGCACTGCGTAGGAACAGGTAAATCAGCGCCGACGCGCCCAGTAGTTGCAGCGCCAAGCCAGAGCTGTTGCTCAAGTAATCGCTTTGGTTGACGGCGGACGGCGTGTAGTTGGCTGCCGCGATCAACAGCATCGCCAGCGCGAGGACGAGACCTATTGCCAAACCGCGTACTCGCAGGAACAGGCTGGCGATCAGGATTAGGATCAGCAGCGTGACGCCTGCGTCTGCCGTGACGAACTGTACCTGATACCCCAGCAGCACGCCGCTCAAGAACCACATGATCATCGGACCATATGCGCTGATATCGATGCGCCCAATCCGTGTCAAAATCAGCGTTGTCACGCCGATACCCACCATGCTGGCAATACTGAGAAAGCTCAAGAAGTCATAAGAAGCGCGCTGCAACAGCGTGTCACTTGTTTGGCTGTCGAAGGCGCTCACCGCCGCGTACCCCAGAAACACCACCAGCATGATCAGCGTGAAGCCGTAAATCAGCACCGCGCGGTCACGCTCGACGGTCTTTGTATAGGCTTTAGTGCTGAATAGACTCTCGAACACACTGGTCATGATTCGACCTCGCCCCGCTCTCCATCAGTATTGATCGCCAAGCGAATGCGTCCCCGACGCGCGCCAAGTGCAGCCCCTAATTCGTTGACCGCAATTTGGAGCATGTCCTCAACCGAGCTGCGCCGCTGAAACTGCGTCGAAATTTCGTTGATCAGCGCTTCGTTTTTAGCGGCGCGCTGGCTCTGCTCGAATGCCCCGGCATTTTCCAACGCGACGGCAAGCTGTGTGATCAACTGCTGGAAAATCGCCTGATCCGTTTCGGAGTAACGATAGGGCTGCTTACTGCTCACCGTGACAATGCCGAGCGTCTGCCCGCGCGAACGAATCGGCGCGATCAGGATCGCGCGCAGCGTCGGATCGTGGTCGGCGGGCAGGACGGGCAGCGCTTGCGTATCGGAAATAGCGAACAAGTCTTGTGTTTCCCACGCCTGTCCGGCGAAGGTTCCGTCAAGCGCCACTTGCGCCCCATTCACGAGGTCAATCGACTTGCGCTTGTCCACGTAGCGGGCGACCGTCCGCAGCGCATCCTGCTGCGCGTTGCTCAGGGCAATTTCGATGCTGTCCGACGCGAGCAAGCGCGGGATTTCTTGCAGCAGAATGTCAAGGATCGCTTCTAGGTTGAGCGCCGCCAGCACCGACTGCCCGAACAGCGTGATGCGCTGAAGCTGCTCCGCGCGGTTTTGCGCATCGCTGAGCAGGCGAATGTTTTGCAGACCAATGGTGATCTGCGCCAGCATCGTTTCGGCTGTGCCTACCATTTCTGGGGTGAAGCGCTGTGTGCGGTCGTACAGGTCGAAGCCGACTGAGCCGATCATTGATCCGGAGATTTGCAGTCCCATGACCATCATCGAAACGACGCCGAGTTTTCGCAGAACGACGCGCGCCTCTGGCTCGATCATCGGATCGCTTTTAACGTCACTGATGATCACCGGACGATCCGGGTGTTGGCGAAGCTGTGAGATCATTGGGCTGCTTCGCATCTCGATCTGCGTGTTGATCGCGCCGTGATCAGGCGACTCGCTGATGACCGTGCCGACTTCCTGCCCCGGTTCAAACAGGATGATGCCAACGTGGCTGACGTTCAGCGCTTCACGGAGGCTTCCGGCGACGTAGTCGAGCAGGTCTTTCTCGGTCTGGAATGAGCTGATTCCGGCGGAAAGCTGGTTGAGGATTTGTAAGGCGCGCACCTGCTGCGCCAACTGAATAGCCGTGTATTGAGCGTCTTGCAGCAACCGCTGATTTTGCAGCACAACGCCGATTTGGTCGGCAACGGCAGCGTATAAGCGCCGTGTCCCGCTGTCGAATGCCTGCCGCGTATCGAAGGTCAGCGCGATCACGTCTTGGATCGCGCCGCGTTCGCGGATCAAGATAGCAAGATAGCTCTGCACCCGTCCCGACAGGAGCAGCTCGCGCAGTGGCGCGAGGTCAGAGGCGGCGTCCTCGATATCTTCGACGAAGATCACGCCGGTCGTTTCGCCTTCTCCGAAAACGTCGGCGGCGCGGGTCACGTTGTTGATCGGCACATCGACGGCTTGTTCACCTGCGGTTGGCGAGATAATGTGCCGGACGTGGATGGTTTCCGTGCTGCCCGTGCGCTCGACATTCGCGTGAATAATCGAGAGGGCGTGCTGGGCGAGGTAGCTGCGCAGCACGCGCAGTACGTCGAGCGGGTCAAGTGCGCTAATGATCGCGCGGTTGATGTCGTAGAGTGTCTGAACTTCTTCCAGCGTTGCCGCTGTGTCGCGCAGCAGGGATTGATTCTCAAAGACAACGGCGATCTGGTTGCCGAGGTTACGCATCGCCCGCAGCGTATCTTGCGAGAGCGTGACTGGCGTCGGGTTCTCGAAAGCGACCAACCCCGTGAG
>JBBSNT010000351.1:0-4561 GCA_038260485.1 Aggregatilineales bacterium
CCGTAAACGCCGATTTTGCCGGATTCAACGCCAATTCGTTCGAGCATACGCTGCCAAAGAATAACGGTCGCTTCGGACTGTTCGCCCTGCGTATTCTGGAGCAGTTCGCCCCAGCCAAAATCATAATAGCTGTAGACCTGCAAGCCGCTGGCGGCGGCTTCTTCGATCTCCATGCCGTTGACGACCATCACCGGATCAGCGCCGCGCTTTTTGAGGACGTAGCCGCCCGTGACCGCCGCGCCGTTGGTCAGGTAGGCGCGCGCGGGATTGTCGTGTTCGTCGCCCATGACCATAATCGCGTCGAGTCCGCGCCGTTCCATCAGCTTATCGAGATCGGATTTCATCAATTTCGCCTTGTCAGTTCAGGTTTTACGAGTGTGCATGACGGTCGGTTATTCGTACTGCTCGTTGGGGATTTCGCGCGAACGCAGGAAGATTTCGATCACGACGAACGCCAGCGCCAGAAAAAACAGGATCGGCACGGTCAGCGCGCGCAGAATTTGCAGCCACGCACAGGCGACCGCGTACATCCCGAACCAGACCGCCTGCCGCACGATTACGCCGCTCGGCGGGACGGCGCGCGTGATCGGCGTCGTGCGCACGTTGATGTAGCGCAGGAACGGTATCATCGTCCCGGCAACGGCGAGGTGCAGCAAGATGAAGAACAGCCAGCGCTGCCCCACGCTTGGCAGTTGGCTTGTCACCAGCGAATATAAGCCGCCCCAACCGATGCCGATCATGAGCAGCGCGGCGATGATCATGCCGGTGTGGTCAGACGGCGTTTTGTAAGGGTTCGTGATTTTCTCAGCCATACCCGAAATTATAGCGATTTGCCAAAATCATGCGAACCCATAAAAACATGCCGCGCTAGGCGGCATGTCGATGTGTCTGATTGGAGGGTTTAGGCAGTCAATCCAGTGGTAAAATTAGCGCCGCTTTGCCTCAAGCGCCTCGTAGAGTTCGCGCGTCTCGCGCCCCGGTGCGATCTTGAGGGTATCGTTCAGCACTTGTTCGAGCTTGCGGTACTGGATGGCAGCGTCTTCAAGCATACCCATGTTCATGTAGAGGTTCATGACCTGACGATGGATGTCCTCACGCTGCGGTGTTTCTTTGAGCGCCCGCGTGAAGAAGCCAATCGCGCGTTGTTCTTCATTCTTGCGCTGGTAGATGCGCCCCATGCCGATCAACGCCTGCGCGTACATCTGGCGGAGCGAGTCGCGACGTTCGACGACCCATTTCATCTCAATTGTTTGCAGGAACGGCGCTTTATAGATGTCGATTGCCCGCGAAAGCAGGGCGACTTCCTCTTTTTCGCTGCCAGCGACCAACGCTTTATCAATAGCTTCCTGAAAATCGCCAACGTCGTAGTGGCGCACGATTTTATCGCCGGGCATATAGAAGCCGCTGTTGTAATGCGTGAGTTCGTAATTGCCTGATTCCGTAACCTTCATGCTGATGCGCTCGGTAATCTTGCGCTTGGTCACGTGAAAGACATTGGTCGCTTCTTTAATGGATAGGTCGGGCCAGAAGGTTTCGAAGATTTCGTCGCGCGTGATCAGGGGGTGATCCATGAAGAAGAAGAACAAATTACGCGGCAGCGCGCCATCCCAATTTGTGATAGGCTGTCCATTGACCAGCGCGTGCCCGCGCCCAAAAGCATAGACTTCAAGCTGCGGTTTGGGCGAATTTTCGACCGTGAACATCATGTCATCACGGCGCTGATCGGTGCCGAGTACAATCGCTTCGCCATGCGCAACGAGGTCGTACCAAGGTTGGTACATCAATAAACGGCTGCTGAAAGCAAGCTGAACGTGTTGGGGCAGAGCCGCCACAAGCGCGCGCATGAACTGGTTGAAATCCGCGTCCATCGCCACGCGATCAAGTTCATCTATAAACAGAATCAGCGGCTCGCCGTCGCTGTAGGTTTCAAGATCAGCCGCAAGCGCTTGACCCAGAGCCACAGGCTTGCCTTCTTTGAGCGCCTGCTGTAAATTATCTCCGAAATTACCGAGAACAGGCTTGAACTCTGAGAGCAACCCGCTCAGCCATGCGTTGAGCGCAATCTGGTCATCGCTTATTCGGTAGTACAACAGACCTTCCTGCGCGTTCGACAGGAAATAGGTCAGAAATAGGTTACGGTAATTTGTCCAAGGATAGAGTAAAACTATTTTCTTTCCTGCGCTGCGCTGGCGGAAAGACTCTAAAGCAACGTGTGTAACTTCATGAACGAGCATCTTACAAATATCCTCTATCTGATTAGGACAATGCCCACTCGTATGAGGATAGGCATATCAGGCACAATGAGTCGATTGTTTGGCTGAGCTTAATTACAAAATACATATACTATTACAGCTGTTGAGAATCTATTCTACAGTACATTGCCAATAGCGTCACTAGCAATTGTTCTGACAAATCCACAACAAAAGGCAGCATATGAAAAAACTCGCTCAAGGCATCCTGTTGGTCGAACCCCTGCTGCTGGCGATGATTGTGGCGGTCTTTTGGCTTGCGGGGACGACCGATAGACTGTGGGCGCTCGTCCTGTTCGTGCCGCCGATGATCGCGCGACTGATGCTCTATAGACGGCTGTGGGTGAGTACATGGCTGAGCTTCTTATTATATGCGTTCCTCGCCTTGTGCGCGATCAACACCAGCATCGCCTTGACGAATCCGGCGGCTGCCCCCTATTCGTGGGGCTGGTGGATGATGGGGCGTCCGTTGATGGGGGTGGCGCTGGCTTTGAGTATCGCCAGCATCATTTATGAGCGTGGAACGACGAAAGGCACGGTGCTGGTCATTCTGCTCTTATCGCTGCTGGTCGGCGTGCTCGGTTTGGTCAGCGCGCAATACGTGACGACGAAATCGGGACAGTTGCAAGCCTTGATCGACTTTGTCCCCAAGTTCACCCATTTCCCGGGCGCGGTGGGCGGCTTCAACGTCAACGAAATTGGTGGGGCGATGGCATTCTTCGCACCGTTCGCGGCGGGGATCGCCTTCTATGATTGGCGCGTGCGCGGTGCGCCGCTGCGCCGGATCATCGCGACTGGCGGATTTATTCTGCTGGCTTTCGCCCTGACGCTAGGGCAAAGCCGCCTTGCAATTTTTGGTGTCTTGCTGGCATTGTTCGCACTCACCTTCCTATTGATTCCAGCGGGGCGCTGGCGCTATGGCATTCTCGCCGTGCTGATCGCGTTCACGGGTTTCCAGATTTATCTGGTGACCGATGCAGGCGCAGCGGACACGAGTTCATCTGAGGTGCTGAGCGCCCGTGATGCCAGCAGCATAGACGTGCGCTTTGAAATTTGGAATTCGGCGCTGTCGATCATCCGCGATCACCCCTTGTCGGGCGCGGGACTCAACATGTTTCGGGCGAGCATGGTGCGCAATCAATATCCCGCGCCGGGTTTCGGCACGGGCGTGCTGCCTCACGCGCACGATGAACTGCTGCAAGTCGGGAGTGACGTCGGCATACCGGGGCTGATTCTGTTCGTCGCCTGGCAGATTGTGCTGATCGTCATGCTGGTGCAAACATGGCGGCATGGCGAAGCCTTCACGCGCGCGGCTGCCGTCTCTGCCGGGGCAGCCTTGATGGCACACGCTTTTTTCGGGCTGGGCGACGCGATCACGCTGTTCGACCGCTTCATCTTCGCTTATTGGTTGTTCGTCGGCATCGCTGCGGGCGCCTATGTCCACACGATACGTCCAGCAGAGATCAGCGAAAGCTGATGAGCTTCATATTGCAATTCGCGCTAAATTGCTATAGAACACCCTCCTAAGATGCCGCGCGTCGCGCGCAATGATCCTACGCTCGCTCATGAGCAAACTGCGCCTCATCATTACGCAGCGCAATCGAACCTGCTGCTCAGTGCCAATTTTGCGATCAGTCTTCCTGTTGAAACTGCAAGTTCTGCTATATATTAAAAATGTATAGACGTTGTCGATGTAAAGGTTGTGCGTGTTAAGGAATCATTTGCCGCTTCACCAGTTGGCATGGATCGGACTTGGGCTGCTCACGCTGGTCGTGCTGCTACTCAATCTGCCTGACCAAAGCGTGATAGCGACGACCCCCGGCATTTTGCTGATCTACAGCCTTTTGACAGCCTTGATGCTCAATTTCGGCGTGCGCGTCGAAGGCGGGGGTTTTAGCGCGGCACATGGCATTGGTATGTTGGCACTGCTTTCACTGCCGGCGCAAGCCTTTTCAGGAAGCCTGTGGGCGATTGCATTCGGCGGCTTGCTTGGCGGGTTGTTCGCTGTGCGCTCGATGCAGCGTCGGGCAGCACTGGTGCGGTTGATGCTCATGATCGCGCGCGTAACGCTGAGCTTCCACGCGGGGGGACTCGTCTATCAGGGCGCGCTGCCGCTCGTCAACCTGACGTGCAGCAATTTATTTCCGGTCGTCGTTTACGGTGTCGTCACGAGCGCGATTTATCTGGCGCTGTTGATGGTCGAGGTGATGATCAAGGGTTGGGAACTGGAACAGATGCGTGCCAACGCATGGGGGTGGGCTGTGCTGCTGCTGATGCCACTGCCCTTTGCGGCGGTCGGCGCGGTGATCTAC
>JBBSNT010000352.1:0-4550 GCA_038260485.1 Aggregatilineales bacterium
CATCGACATCACAGAACAGCGCGAGTAAACTCATATTGGGATACCTTTCGTGTTAGGGGTAACACGAAGCTTAACCGCTTCTTGTAAGGTATCCCACCCCTATCCGAAACTCAGGTTATATACAGAGTACATGTAGGCGTGTGCTAGGATTCAATCGGGCGACGCGGCAGATAGATAACGCGACCGCTGCTGAGCGCACGAGGATTTTGCAGGCAGTTCGCCATCGCAAGTTCACCGACTGAACTGCCTGTTTGATCTGCGAGGTCGCGCAGAGTATCGCCCGCTTCAGTGACGTAGACATACCAGTTGGGCGGCGGCGGGCAGAAGGCTTCGTCGTCTGCGAACTGGACTTGAGGCAAGTCCGTCGGAGGCGCGATGGTCGGTGTGGCCGCTGGTGGAGGACTGCACGCCGTACCAATAAACAGAAACAGGAGTAAAATTCGAAAAGTCATTGAGAATCCATCGCCATAGATGCTGTACTATTTTCAATGTAACCTACATCTTTCCAGAAATAAAGCGCAGTCTATTCCCCTTGACTTTACTAGGTCGTAATGATAATATGCTCTGGCGCGTGTACAGCACACAACCTCTTAAAGTGAGGCAATGGCGTGTTGAACTGAGCAGAGGTGGCGAAAGCGTCCGCATAGCGGTTTAGCTCGTCACAAAGGTGCATACAGGCGTTCTTTTAGTACGCCTTTTTGCGTGCCTGTCGCAGGCTAGCTAGCAGATTTAAAAGTGGAGTCGTTTTATGCCAACCATTAATCAGTTGGTGCGCAAGGGTCGTAAACCGAAAAAGAGCAAGAGTAAAGCTCCGGCGTTGCAATATACGCTCAACGTTTATGATCAGAGACGCACCCGCCGCAAAAAAGGGTCACCGCAGAAACGTGGCGTGTGTACCATCGTCAAGACAATGACACCGAAGAAACCGAACTCGGCGCTGCGTAAAGTTGCGCGTGTTCGTCTTTCGAACGGCATTGAAGTGACCGCCTACATTCCGGGTGAGGGGCACAGCCTCCAAGAACACAGCGTCGTGCTGGTGCGCGGTGGTCGTGTGAAAGACCTGCCGGGTGTCCGTTACCACATCGTGCGCGGCACACTGGATACCGATGGCGTCAAGAACCGTGAGCAAGCACGCAGCAAATACGGTACGAAACGTCCGAAGCCGGGTCAACCTGCTGCGACTGGCAAGAAGAAATAGGACGGTAAACCGATGCCAAGAAGAAAAAGTCCACCGAAGCGGATTACCCCGCCGGACAACAAATTCCAAAACCTGCACGTCGCCATGCTGATCAATCGCATGATGATTGGCGGCAAAAAGAGTACCGCGCAGGGGATTATGTACACTGCGCTCGATTTCATCGAGGAACGCGCGAAGCGCAACCCGATTGAAGTCATGGAGCAGGGGCTGCGTAATGTCGCCCCGGCGATTGAAGTCAAACCGATGCGTGTTGGTGGTGCGACCTATCAAGTTCCGGTCGAAGTACCGGGTGAGCGGTCGATTACGCTGGCGATGCGTTGGGTTTTGGACAATGCGCGCAAGCGTGGCGGTCGCAGCATGGCGGAAAAACTGGCGAATGAATTGATGGACGCCGCTAATGGTCAGGGCGCATCGGTCAAACGCAAGGACGATACGCACCGCATGGCAGAGGCGAACCGCGCCTTCGCTCATTTCCGTTAAACGTTCCTGATCCGGCAGAATGCCGGGTCTAAATGAAGTGAAGTATGGCGAAAAAGACAGAAACTCAATTCGATCTCAATAAGGTGCGTAATATCGGCATCATCGCACATATTGATGCCGGTAAGACCACGACAACCGAGCGCGTGCTCTACTATACGGGCATGGTTCATCGTATCGGTGAGGTGCACGAAGGTGCAGCCACGACCGACTACATGGAACAGGAACGCGAGCGCGGAATCACGATTACGGCTGCTGCCGTGACGGCTTCGTGGAATGGTCATCAGATCAACATTATCGACACCCCCGGGCACGTCGACTTTACGGCTGAAGTGCAGCGCAGTTTGCGCGTGCTCGACGGCGGTCTGGTCGTGTTCGACGGTGTGGCGGGTGTTGAGCCGCAGTCAGAAACGGTCTGGCGGCAGGCAAATGAATATAACGTGCCGCGCATGTGCTTCGTCAATAAGATGGATCGCACCGGCGCGAGCTTCAACCGCTGTGTTGACATGATTATCGACCGGCTGCACGCTAATCCGGTTCTGCTGCAATTCCCTTATGGGGAAGGCGCAGATTTCGCAGGCATCATCGACTTGCTGGAAATGGAACTCGTGACTTACGGGAACGACGATGGTACGGATGTTCAACGCCATCCGATTCCGGAGAGCCACCGCGAGCAAGCTGAAACGATGCGTGCAGAGATGATCGAGAAGATCGTCGAAAACGACGATTACTTGACCGAAAAATACCTGATGGGCGAAGCGATTGCCCCCGAGGAACTGCTGCCCGCTCTGCGCGCGGCAACGATTGCGGGTAAGGTTCAGCCCGTGCTGTGCGGTTCGGCTCTGAAGAACAAGGGTGTGCAGATGATGCTCGATAAGGTTGTCGAACTGCTGCCGTCTCCGTTGGATGTTCCGCCGGTTGTCGGGCATGACCCGAAGACCGACGAGGAAATCGTCAAACACCCAACCGACGACGAGCCGACGGCGGCGCTGGTCTTCAAGATCATCACCGACCCGTTTGTTGGGCGTCTGGCGTTCTTCCGTGTTTACTCCGGCGTGTTCCGTATCGGCACGAATATGCTCAACAGCACAACGGGCGACAAGGAACGCATCGGGCGTATCGTCCGTATGTTCGCTGACCGCCGCGAAGACATCGAAGAAGTCCATGCTGGCGATATTGGCGCGGTGCTGGCGCTAAAGGGCACCTTCACGGGTGACACCCTGTGCGACCCGAGTGCCCCGGTTGTGCTGGAGCGGATTACGTTCCCTGAGCCGGTGATTGAAGTCGCGATTGAGCCGAACACTAAAGCCGACCAGGACAAAATGGGCGAAGCCCTGCGTCGCCTTGCTGAAGAAGACCCGACGTTCCGCGTTGAGGTGGACGACAAGCTCGGTCAGACCAAGATTCGGGGTATGGGTGAACTGCACCTTGAAGTTATCGTTGACCGTATGATGCGCGAGTTCGGCGTGCAGGCGACTGTTGGGCGTCCGCGCGTGGCATACCGCGAAAGCATCACTCGTGAGTCGCGGGTCGATATGACCTTCAAGCGTCAGAGTGGTGGTAAGGGTCAGTATGCGCGGGTCGTCATTGAGTTCGAACCCATGACCGACGAGGAAATGGCGGAGAGCAAGGACGGCTTCCAGTGGTTGGACGAAATTCGCGGTGGAACCATCCCGCGCGAGTTCGTTCGCCCGACCGAGAACGGTGTGCGCGAAGCAATGGCGGGCGGCGTGTTGGCGGGTTATCCGGTTGTGGGCGTCAAGGCACATCTTGTCGATGGTGCATATCACGACGTTGACTCCAGCGAAATGGCATTCAAGATTGCCGGATCGATGGCACTCAAAGAAGGCGTGCATAAGGGCAAGCCTGTTCTGCTTGAGCCGACGATGAAGGTCGAAGTCAACGCTCCCGACGAATACACCGGCACGGTTGTCGGCGACCTCTCGTCACGGCGCGGAATCATTCATGGAATGGAACCGCGTGGCGCGGGTGCAACTGCGGTTCGCGCGAACGTCCCGCTTGGCGAGATGTTCGGTTACGCGACGCAGATTCGCAATATGACTCAGGGGCGCGGCAGCTTCACGATGGAATTCGAGAAGTACAGCATTGCGCCAAGCAATGTCGCTGATGAAATCATCAAGAGTGGTTCCTAAGGAACGTTTCCAGCCGCCTCCGCATGGGGACATAGTTCATCAAATCTCTGGGTTCGTAGAAGGTAAGAGGAACAAAAGAAATGGGTAAGGAAAAATTCGAGCGCAATAAGCCGCACGTGAACATCGGCACGATTGGACACGTTGACCATGGCAAGACCACGTTGACGTCAGCAATCACGCAGGTGCTGTCGCTGAAGGGTCGCGCGCACAAAATGGCGTATGCCGACATCGACAACGCCCCAGAAGAAAAGGCTCGCGGTATCACGATCAACATCCGTCACGTTGAATACGAGACAGAAGCGCGTCACTACGCGCACGTTGACTGCCCGGGGCACCGTGACTATATCAAAAACATGATCACGGGTGCGGCGCAGATGGACGGAGCAATCCTCGTCGTCAGCGCACCGGATGGCCCGATGCCGCAGACGCGCGAGCACGTGATTCTCGCTCGTCAGGTGGAAGTGCCGGCGATGGTGATCTTTCTGAATAAGACCGACCAACTGGACGATGAAGAACTGCTGGAACTGGTCGAACTCGAACTGCACGAACTGCTGTCGAGCTATGGTTTCAGCGATGACACGCCGATCATTCGTGGCTCGGCACTGGCGGCGACTGAATCGACTAGCACGGACCCGAACGCACCGGAATATGCGCCGATTCTTGCGCTGATGGACGCGGTTGACTCGTGGATTCCGACACCGCTGCGCGACAAGGACAAGCCG
>JBBSNT010000353.1:0-4515 GCA_038260485.1 Aggregatilineales bacterium
GGAGGCGATGGGTATCCAACATCTGCACGCTCGCACGAATTACGGATTTGACTTGAAAGCCTGGGCGAGTTTGCTTGCCCTTGCCTTCACCAACATCATCACTGACTAGCAATCAGGGAATTTCTATCGTTCGCAGTGGGTTTCATCGCCCTCCTGCTGATCCCGTTCACATCCGTCAGCGCGCAGGCAGATCAATATCGCCGCTGGCTCGACAATGGCAAAACGCTCACCTGCACCGACATGGGCAGCCACATCGCCGTCTCGCTCAACAATCAAGACGTGGAATTCGCCAACCTACCGGCGGATGCTCAGTTCACCATCAACTACATCGATAACGGCGTCAATACGCCTGATGGTCCTTATACCGTCGAGCAGACCAGCGGCACCAAAGTCTACGCCGCGTTCGAAGAAGATTTACCCGCCTATCCGCTCACCTTCGAGTTCCGCCTCGACACGATTGTCAGCGGTATCGTCGTCTACCAGAGCAGTATCAGCGTTTCCTGTTCGAGCGATGGCACGTTTCCGGTCACGCCTTACAACTTCGTGCCGACGGTCGACCGCTTCCGCCGCTGGCTCGACAACGGCAAGACTTTCACCTGTACCGACATGGGCAGCTACATCGCGGTTGTCCTCAGCAATCAGGACGTGGAATTCGCTAACCTGCCCTCAGACGCTCAGTTCACCATCAACTACATCGACAACGGCGTCAACGCGCCCGATGGTCCTTTTACCGTCGAGCAGACCAGCGGCACCAAAGTCTACGCCGCGTTCGAAGAAGATTTCCCCGCCTATCCGCTCACCTTCGAGTTCCGCCTCGACACCATTATCAACGGAATAGTAGTCTATCAGAGCAGTCTCAGCGTCGCCTGTTCTGCGGACGCGACGGTCGCGGTCACGCCCACCAACATCAACTTGACTGCGGGTGGCGGATCCGGCGGCGCGTTGTCGAACTGCCTCGTCCCGCTGCCCAGCACGGCAGTACAGGGACGCCTGCTGGAATCAACCGTTGCACTGTACGGTCCCAATCCCGACGAAACGACCAATATCATACTTGCCGCAGGCGGCTCGTGGTGGGTGATTGGCGCTCAAAACGGTTTCTATGAACTCTGGATCGCCTGTGCAGCGAATCCACTGTGGGTACCCGCAAGCACACTGGGGCCGAACTACGACTCGGGCTGGGGCGGTGACCCCCTGCCAGATGCGGGTGCATAATACGATCTTGACAGCCGCCAATCCCGCGCCGCATAATGAGCGCAACAGTGATGATCAAGACAAGTACACCGGATTCACGTCCGAACAGGGAGCGCGCGCCGCAGACTGAGAGCGCCGCAGGTCGCCCCGGTGGAAATTCCCTTGATCCGTGTGAGCTTACGCTCACCAAGCTGACGGGTGAGAATCAACAGAGTTTGGAATAGTCGTAGGGGCGGGTTTAAAACTCGCCCCTACAAAACACCAATGACGTTGATTATGTAGTCCGCTCCGCTTCCCGGCGTTATGGGTTCAAGAGGTGGGCGTGTGTGCTGAAGCACACTATGCCAATGAGGGTGGTACCGCGGGAGATTTGACGCTCTCGTCCCTGACGCACAGTTCATGGGACGAGGGCGTTTTTTGTTTTCGCTTTTAACCCCTCCCCGTTGATCGTCGGTCAGCCTCCCTCCCCCGAATTCAGGCTGAGGGCGCAAACACGGGATCGACGTTTGCTCCCCTCTCCGAATTCGGAGAGGGGTCGGGGGTGAGGTCAGCTTTTCGCTGAAGGAGAGATACATGCTCGAAAAATTGGAATCACTGCAAAGAGAGGCGCAGCGAACGCTCGACTCGATTCGAGACGGTGAGGCCCTGCGCGAGTGGGAAATCAAGTATCTGGGCAAGAAAGGCGCGGTCACCGAGATCATGCGCGGCGTCGGCGGGTTGCCCGCCGAAGAACGCGCCGGATTCGGCAAGCGCGCCAACGAGATCAAGGTCGCGCTGACGACGGCTTTCACGGAGCGTGAAGCATTTGTCAAAGCGCAAGAACTGGCGCGCGAAATCGAAAGCGGCAAAATCGACGTCTCGCTGCCCGGTCGCCCGCGTCCGGTTGGCGGGCTGCATCCCTCAACGCAAATGCTGCGCGAGTTCTACAACATCTGGGCGGAGATGGGCTTTCAGGTCTACCGCAGCCGCGATGTTGAGGATGACGACACCAACTTTACGCTGTTGAATATCCCACCCCATCACCCTGCCCGCGACATGTGGGACACCTTCCACACGACCAAGCCGGGCGTGATTTTGCGGACACACACGTCACCGGGACAGATTCGCTCGATGCGCGAGTATGGCAAAAACGGCACGCAGCCGATCCGCGTAATCTTGCCGGGGATGTGCTACCGCTACGAGCAGGTGTCGGTGCGCAGTGAAATTCAGTTTAATCAGGTCGAAGGCGTCGCTATCGGCAAGAACATCCACCTGACCGACCTGAAGGGGACGATCAGCGAATTCGCCAAGCGCATGTTCAACGCGGATACGAAGGTGCGCTTTCGCAGTTCGTATTTCCCGTTCACTGAGCCAAGCATGGAAGTCGATGCCGAGTGCCTGCTCTGTCACGGCGAGGGCTGCGCCATGTGCAAATACAGCGGCTGGCTCGAAATCGCGGGCTGCGGCATGATGCATCCGGTTGTGCTGCGCAACGGCGGTTATGACCCCGAAGTGTGGAGCGGCTTTGCTTTCGGCATGGGTCCAGAGCGCATGATCAACCTGAAATTCGGCGTGCAGGACATTCGCGACTACTGGGGCAACGACCTGCGCTTCTTGGAGCAGTTCTAAAGGCATTCCGAGCGCTAGAGAGGACGCACAATGCCCCTGACGATTCTGCCACTGATTTACAGCGCTTCATCCGCACCGTGTAGTCGCTGCTCAAAGACCGCGAAACGCACAGCGGCGTCTATCTGGTGATCAGCGTGCTGATCAGCGGCATGATCTTCTATCACAGCGTCGAGGGCTGGACGTGGCTCGACTCGCCCTACTTCAGCGTGAACACTTTGCGCCGTCGGTCTGCGGCGAGAAATCGCCATAGCCGACCGTCGTTAGGGTGATCACGATGATTTACAACTTAATTGGCTTGGGAATATTGGCGGGCTTCATCACTCTGCTGGCACAGCGCCAGCAGGAACGCGGACGGACAATCCGCGAACGACGCCGGAGTCGGCAGGGCGGCGAAACGACGAATGAGGCATCCGCGCCAGAGGCATCCGCCACCGAGGATCAGACGGACGACATTTCAGTAATTTCACCTCTCCCTGGCAGCCTGTGGCTGCCCGCCCTCCCCTGAATTCAAGGGGGCGCAAACACGGGATCGCCGCTTGCGCTCCTCTCCGAATTCGGGGAGGGATCGGGCGTGGGATCGTACTTGCTAAAACCGAATCGCTAACAGCTAAAGGCTCAATTATGCTCGTACCTGTATCATGGCTCAAAGAATTCATCACCATCGACGTGCCGCCGGAAGTGTTGGCGGAGCGCATGACCGCCGCCGGACTCGAAGTCGGGCACATCGAGTACATCGGTTTGCCGCAGACCTTCGTTGAAGGCATCCGCTACCCGATTTCGCATCATCTGGTCTGGGATCGCGAGAAGCTGCTGCTCGGCGCGATCCGCGAAGTCAAGGCGCACCCAGATGCGGATCGGCTGGTGCTGGCAATGGTCGATTGTGGCGGCGCGCAACTGGAACAATGCGTCACGGGCGCGCCCAACCTGTTCGACTACAAGGACAAGGGCGTGATCGACCCGCCGCTGTGGACAGCGTTCGCCGCTGAAGGCGCGGAAGTCTGGGACGGTCACAGCGACGAACCCAAGCGCATGATCCTCAAGGAAAAACCCCTCAGGGGCATCCCGAACCGCAGCATGGTCTGCTCGGAGAAGGAACTCGGCATGAGCGACTCGCACGAGGGCATCATTCTGCTGCACGACAATCCGGGATTCGCGCCCGGAACGCCGCTGCAAGACGTGTTCGGCGACGTGATCTTCGACGTGGAACTGACGCCCAACCTTGCCCGCGCTTACAGCATCCTCGGCGTCGCGCGCGAATGCGCTTCCCTGCTCGACGTACCGCTGCGCGAGCCATCGTACGACGTGGTCATGACCGGTGCATCCATCCAAGATGCCGTTAGCATTGAAATCCGCGAGCCGGAACTCAATCCGCGCTTCACCGCCGCGCTGCTGCGCGACGTGACGATTCAGCCCTCGCCCGAATGGATGCAGCGCCGCCTGAAATCGGTCGGGCAGCGCCCGATCAATAACATCGTGGACGTGACCAACTTCTTGACCTTCGAGATCGGGCAGCCGACCCACGCCTACGACTACGACAAGCTGGTCGCGCGATCAGGTGATAAGGCGACGCGCATCATTACGCGCAAAGCGCGGCAAGGCGAAGTGATCCAAACGTTGGACGAAGTCAAGCGGACGCTCGACGACTTCACCGTGCTCGTCACGGACAGTGCGGGCGCACTCGGTATCGGCGGCATTATCGGCGGCGCGGACACCGAA
>JBBSNT010000354.1:0-4509 GCA_038260485.1 Aggregatilineales bacterium
ACACGCTGGGCGTGTTTCGGCTGTGGCTGCGGGTTGGGCGAGGGCGGGGGATTGCGGTGTGGCGGGTGGGCGCTTTCGCGGGCGCGGTGATCGCGCTGGTGGTCGCGCTGCTGTCACCGATTGATAGGCTGGCGGACGTGCTGTTCTCGGTTCACATGACGCAGCACCTGATCCTGATCCTGATCGCCGCGCCGCTGCTGGTCGTGTGTGACTTACCCGTCGCGTTTCTGTGGGCGCTGCCGCGCAAAACGGCACACGCGACGGGACGCACTCTGCGCTATTTGCGCGGCGGGTGGCGGCTGATCACGCTGCCGATTAGCGCGTGGGCGATCTTCACGGTTGTGTTCTGGGTGTGGCATCTGCCAGTGCTGTACGAGGCGGCGCTGCATCACAGCCTGATCCACCTGTTCGAGCACGCTAGTTTTGTGGCGGCGGCGGCGCTGTTCTGGTGGGTGCTGTTCAAGCCGACGGCGCGCAAACAGGTGCAGTACGGCATCAATGTGCTTTATCTGTTCACGACGGCGGTACAAAGCGGGGCGCTGGGGGCGCTACTGACGTTCGCGAACGCGCCGTGGTACGCGACTTACGCGAACGGCAGCGCCAGCGGCAGCCTGACGCCGTTGGGCGATCAGCAACTAGCGGGGTTGATCATGTGGCTGCCGGGAAACATCCTGTACTTGCTGCTGGCGAGCGCTTATTTCATGGCATGGATGAATGCGGTCGAGCGGGTGACGCCGGGCAAGTTCACGCGCACGGCTCGCGCTGAGAGAAGCAATGCCCTAGAAAGGAACTGATGCTGATGGCGAAAAATTATTACGGTGTCTTCGCGCTGCTCGTGCCGTTCACGATTTTGCTGATTGCGATCCTGTTCAACGTGACGCGCCCGTACCCGGTGCGGCAAATGCAGGTCGTGCAGGGCGGCGACGCGGGAAAAGCTCCGGCGGCGATTGTGGAATACGGCTGCGGAACGTGCCATGTGATCGCCGGTGTTTACGGGGCTAATGGCGTGGTCGGGCCGGCGCTCAATGATTTGGCGACGCGCAGTTTTATCGCTGGAAAGCTGCGGAACACACCGGAAAACCTGATTCAGTGGATTCGTTTCCCGCAGGAAGTGTCGCCGGGTGTCGATATGCCTGATCTCGGCGTGACGGAATCCGCAGCGCGCGACATTGCCGCATATTTGTATCTGCTGAACTGAAGGGGAGAAATAATGGTATGGAAGAAGGGAAAGGATAAAGATTTAAGGCAAAGGCGCGAAGGCGCAAAGGAAAGAAAAAGGGCGCAGGTGCAATCCTCGATTGCCTTGCTGCGCCCCTACGATGGCGTTAGGCGTTTTTGGCGACGATCCAGTTGATGGCTTTGGTGGTCAGGCGGTCAAGCGCTTCGACGGATTGGGCGATGTGTTCTTCTTTGGTATCCTCGACTTTGGTGTGCGACAAGCCGCGCAAACTCTGGACGAACAACATGACGGTCGGGACGCCGGCGCGGGCGACTTCGGCGGCGTCGTGGAGTGGTCCGCTCGGTAGGCGGTGGGACGTGCCCGCCGTTTCGGTGACGGCTTCGTCTGCGAGTTCGATCAGTTCAGGGTCGAAGGGGATGGGATGAATCTGCCAGAGCTTGCCCCACTGCAAGCCGAGCTTCTCCTCCTCAGCGAAACGCTCGCTGGCGTCTTGCGCTTCCTGAAGCATGGTCGCCAGCGATTCGGCGCTGAGGTGGCGTTGGTCGAGGGTCATGTCGCATTCCCCAACAACCGCCGTCACAATCCCCGGCTTGGTGATGACGCTGCCGACGGTGCAGACGCCGCCGTTGCGCTTGCCGATTTCACGGATTTCGAGGGCGAGCTTAGCAGCACCGCCGAGCGCATCGCGGCGCTGATCCATTGGCGTCGAGCCGGAATGTGCCGACTGTCCGGTGTAGCGGATGGTATGGCGTTCGACGCCGAAGGTGCCGAGCACGACGCCCAGCGGCAAATCCAGCGTTTCGAGGACGGGACCCTGCTCGATGTGGAGTTCGAGATAGGCGGCGGCGTTGGCAAGCTGTTTGCCCGCCGCCTTGACGTTGTCGAAATCGACGCCGATTTTGGCGAGAGCATCGACAATCGAGACGCCGTCTTTGTCCTTCAAGCCGCGCAGTTCTTCAGGGTTCATGGTGCCGGAAGCGGCGCTCGATCCAAAGAGGCTGCGTCCGAAACGCGCGCCTTCCTCGTCTGCCCAATCGACCACGCGGACGGTGACGGGGGGCGTACCTTCGGCGGCGAGACGGCGCAGGATTTCGACGCCCGCCAGCGTGTTGAGACAGCCATCGAGCCAACCGCCATTGGGGACGCTGTCGATGTGCCCGCCGATCAGCAGTGCCTGATCGGACTCGCCGCGCAGGGTCGCCCAGAGGTTGCCCGCCTCGTCGGTTTCGACCTCAACGGGCAGGTCGGCGAGGGTTTCTTGGAGCCAATCGCGGGCGCGCACCCACGTTTCGGTGAAGGCGACGCGCTGCGCGCCGTCCTCGTCACCGGTGAGGCGGCGGAGTTCTTTCAGTTCGTCAATGGTGCGCTGAGGGTTCAGTGTCATGATCGTTCCTCTAAGCCTATGCCCAAAATGTGAGGGAAATTCTACCAGACATAGGGATAAAGTATAAAAAAGCGCTGCGGTCACGGGCGCGATGGTCAACGCTGCTGAAACGGAGTTCGTGTACAATCGATTGATTAGAAGCGCTTAAGGAGTATTACGATGAGCGAAGAAATTAACCCGACGGTGGCGCAGTTCGATGGTTTGCGTTCGCGTTACGATACGCTGAACGGGAAAGCGGCGCTTTCCGACTTAAGTTCGAAGGTCGGCGAGATTACGCGCGATATAAGCAGTTTACCCGCCTCGATTGGGAAAGCGCGCGGGCGAGGCTACGTCTTTGCCGCTTATCTCGAACACAAAGCCGAAGTGCTGGCGCAGCAGTGGAACGACGTGCGCGGGCAGATTGAGACGATGATCGTGGACGATGGGACTCGTTTGCGCCACGAAGTCGAGCGGCTGCGGCATCGCATTGATGCCGGGGCGAACCTGCGGGGGACACCGGCAGCGCTGCAATCGCAGCTTCCTGATTTGGAGCGGGGAATCGACGTGGCGGAGTCGCTGCGGAAGGATGCGGAAAGCCGGATCGAAGGACTGTACCAGACGCTGGCGACCGATACTGCGCAGACAATACAACAGTTGAACACGATCAACTGGTATCTCGACCAGCGCGACGAGGCGAGCTTCGATTTTCTGGCAGAGGAAAAGACCTATCTCGCGGCGAAAGCGGAGTGGGTGGAGAAGGGCAAGAGCAAGGACGACCCTGACGGCATCCTGTTTCTGACGGATCAACGGCTGATCTTTGAGCAAAAAGAGACGACGGGCAAGAAGCTTGGTTTGTTTGGCGGCAAGAAAACGCAGGAGGTGGAATGGGCAATCCCGCTCAATCAAGTTGAGAGCGTTGAGGCGGAAAACAAGGGCTTTTGGGGCGGCAAAGATATGCTTAATTTCAGGCTTGGGTCGGGCGCGCCGTATTCGCTGATCACGGTCGAGGTCAAAGGCGGGGTCAAGTCGAAGTTCTGGGCGGCGCAGATCGACCGGATGATCAAGGGCGAGACAGGCGACGAGCGCGCGATTCAGCCTGATCCCGAAATGATCGAGGCGATCCGCAGCGCGCCGACCGAGTGCTTCTCGTGTGGCGGGACGCTGCCGCAGTTGGTGGCGAGTCAGCGGCAGATGGAATGCCCGTACTGTGGCGCGGTCGTGCGGGTATAGGTTTGGAAAGCTGTTAAAAGCTAAAAGATGAAGGTTAAACGAGCGGTGTATCAAGGCGTGCAGCGCTCGTTTTATTGGAATTGAACAGGTGCTTCGTGCTAGGGTTGGGTCGGTTTCATAGATCACAGGCTGAATTCGCAACGCAGCAGAAGCGGCTCATCGCAAACGCCGCTGGCGGTTTAAACCGCCAGCTATCCGCAAAACCGCGACCCACTGAAGGGTCGCCTTAAAAGGTCTGCCTACAGACGATCACGGCTTAATCCCCTAAACTACAGCCCTAACGTGCGACGCAGGGCGGTGGGCGTGTTGGACGTGAATAGATCGATGCCAAGTGCATGGAGCTTATGGGCGATTTCGGCACTCTCTGGCTGCTTGATGTCGAGTGTCCACACGTCGCAGCGGACGCCAAGTCGATGCAGTTTATCCGCGATATTGAAGCCGTCGGCGTGCGCTTGCAAGACGAAGCGATAGTTGAGGTAGGCGATTTCGAGGTTGGGCACGGCGGCGATGAGCGACTCGATGCGGTCTTCGAGATAAGTCGGAGTCGCCCAGATCGCTTGCATCGCCAGCATGTGATCGTCCCAGTAGCCGTAAGCGCCCATGCGGTAGGGCGGCTCGACTTCAAGCGGATTGGTGGAGGGCGTGTAGCTGGCGGAGCGCCATGCGATGTGAAACTGAGGGTCGAAACCGAGACGGAGCGACGGGGCAATTTTGTGAAGCTTGCGCAACTGCCAAT
>JBBSNT010000355.1:0-4500 GCA_038260485.1 Aggregatilineales bacterium
AAAAACATGAATAAGACGATCACCATGATCTGCACTGCGCTTATTGCAGCGTCAGCGGCAATTTCTGCGACCGCATCCGCACGCGCGCAAGAGGCAACGACGCCGACTCCCGCGCCTTCGAAGACGGCAACGGCAGTTTCGGTTGCTGTCAGCACGCCCTCGGCGACAGCAGTAACGCTGAGTTCTGTTACGCTTGAGCCGAACGCTTCGTTTCAATCGCTGACACAAGCCGACTTGACTCGTCTCACGGGAAACGTCCAGCGCCCGAATGGAATCGCATGGTTCAACGGCAAGCTGTATACCGCCTGTACGGGTGACGGAACGGTTTACGAGATCGACGATACGACCGGCGAGACGCGCACGTTGATCTACGGCGTGCAGAATGCTCAATCGCTCTACGTCGAAGCTGATGACAACGACAACGTGACCCTGTGGGTACCTGATTACGCTGCGAACGTGTTCGCGAAGATAACGCGCGCTGGCGTTGAGCCGGTTGTCAGAGATTTGCAAACGCCTTGGGGAATCGCTTATGTCGACGAGGATCAATTTCTTGTCACCAGCGTGCTTGGTAACGCCGTTCATCTCCTAAGCCGCGAAGGGGATGATCAGGTGGTGCTCGAAAACCTCACCGCGCCGATGGGCATCGTTCACGACGACGAGACGGTTTATCTTGCAAATTATGGCAGCACGCGCCGTTCGATTGAATGGTACTCGCTTGATACCTTAGTTCATGGTGGAAGCGATACCGAAACTACGAATCACGTTCTCGTCAGCGGGTTGCAGAATACGACCGGCGTTCAACTTGGTTCGGACGGAATGCTCTATTTCGCTTATGCGCTGGGGAATCGCGGACTGGTCGGACGGGTCGATCCGCAGGTGTGTCGTCAAAATGGCGGCTGCACCAATGAGGAAGTCGAGATTGTACTCTACAGCGACCTCTCCTCACCGCTCGCTGGTCTAACCATTACGCCGGACATGCGAATGTACGTCCATACGATGTTTACGCCGGACTTGTATTGGACGAAGCTGGAGAATTGATGGGCGAGCGTTTTTGGTAGGGGCGACGACTGTGTCGTCCCTACGGGACGTCATAATATTTAGAGAATCTTGCTGAGGAACAGCTTGAGACGTTCGTGTTCAGGGCTGTCGAACAGTTCTGTAGGCGTTTTCTCTGCCAACTTCTTGCCTTTGTCCATGAAGATCACGCGGTCGGCGGCAGCGCGAGCAAAGCCCATCTCGTGTGTGACGACGACCATCGTCATACCTTCTTTGGCGAGGTCAAGCATCACGTCGAGCACCTCTTTGATCATTTCCGGGTCGAGCGCGGACGTCGGCTCGTCAAATAGCATGATCTTCGGGTTCATCGCCAGCGCACGAGCGATAGCGACGCGCTGCTGCTGCCCGCCGGAGAGCTTCGCCGGATAGACCTCAGCTTTTTCGGGAATACCAACTTTCTCTAATAATTGGTGTGCAATTTCCTGCGCTTCTTTTTTATCGCGTTTGCGGACAATTTGCTGTGCCAACATCACGTTGCCGAGTGCGGTGAGATTCGGGAATAAGTTGAACTGTTGGAACACCATGCCGACTTCTTCGCGCACGCGGTTGATGTTGGTCGCCTTATGGGTGAGGTGGATGCCATCGACCCAAATTTCACCTCCGTCGATGGTCTCAAGGCGGTTGATACAGCGTAGGAGTGTGCTTTTGCCTGATCCGCTGGGTCCAATGATGACGACGACTTCGCCCTGACGCACTTCTAGGCTGACGTCATTGAGCGCGTGAACGCGTCCAAAATGCTTCGTCGCGTTGCGAACACTGATAATGGGTTCATCGGCTTCTGGCATAGCTTAGTTCTCCCGCCGATCCCGCTGCAAGCGCGACTCAAGGTAATAGACGCCCAATGACATGATGATCGTCAAATTTGCGTAAATGAAAGAGAGCACGAGCAGCCCTTGCGGATAACGAAAGCGGTTGCTCGAATACTGACGTGTGAGGTGTGAAATCTCGGGCACGGCGACGACCGATGCGAGCGACGTGTCTTTGAGTAGGAGCACGAAGTTGTTCGCCATTGCCGGAAGCACGTTGCGGATTGCTTGGGGCAGCACGATGTAGCGCATCGACTGGAGATAGCTCATACCAAGCGAGCGAGCGGCTTCAGTTTGCCCTTTGCCGATGCTCTCAATGCCCGCGCGGAACACTTCAGACATGAACGCGCCGTAGGTAAGCGCAAACGCTAAGATGATTCGTGATGTGTCCGGTACGTCACGGGTGCGAAGTAGCGTCGTCTGTACCAGTGCCGGGTCGATACCCGCAAGTTGCTGGGCGAGATTGTCGAGCACGGGAACTTGTGTGACAAAGTCGATCAGCGCAGGTGTCAGTACAAATGAAAAAATCAGGATGATCACCAGCAGAGGCAGCCCGCGAAAGAGTTCGACATAGAAGGTCGCGGTATTGTAGATGAACATGTTGGTTGAGATGCGCGCCAGCGCCGTGAACAAGCCGATGATGGTGGCAAGAACAAAGGAGATGATCGTCAACTGTACCGTGACCGAAATGCCGGGCCAGATATAATTCCACGCATCGACCAAGATGGGGTCGGTCACAATCGCGTAGATGACGAGAATATCGATCAGCACGAAGGCGACAAACCAGCTTCTGCGCTCGATCAAATTGTGTGCAAATGTCCGCACGTCGAAGAATTGACGCGGTGTCCGGTAATCTTGCTCGGCGGTCGTTGGTTGCGTCATGAGGGTTCCCGTTTATGAGCGAGGTCGGGAAGGCTCAGGCAAGTTTGCTTGAGCCTTCCCTCACATTTCAGAAGTTTAGCTGGCGTCTGACGATTCGAACCACTTGCTATAGATGTCGTCCCAAGTGCCGTCAGCTTCGAGTGCTGCCATCGCCGCATCAACGGGTTCGACGAGGTCACTGCCTGTCGGGAAGGCGAAGGCTAACCCCTCGATACCTGCCAGTGATTCTGCCAGTGTCTTCATATTGCCGCGTGCAGTGATGTAGCCTTCAGCGGCGGGGCGGTCAACGACCACGGCGTCTACGTCGTCATTGAGCAGCGCTTCAATAGCTGCGCCGAAGGTGTCGTAGGATTGGACATTATCCTGCCCGAATAGGTCATGCGCGGTGATCTCGTTGGTTGTGCCGACCTGCGTCGCAACCCGGTAGTCTGGCAGCGCTTTGAGTTCATCGGCGCTGGTGAAGCGATCTTCACTCTCACGGACGAGCAGGGTTTCGTCGTAAGCCTGATAGAGCGAGGAGAAATCAACCGACTCATCGCGCTCAGGTGTGTAGGTGATCCCATCGGCGGCGATATCAACTTCGCCGTTGCTCACGCCGATCAACATGCCGTCCCACGCCATTTCTTCAAAGACGGGCGTGCAGTTAATTCGCTTGCAAATCGCGTTGAAGGTGTCGTAGTCCCAACCCACCGCATCACCGCTCTCATCAATGTAGTTGTAGGGCGGATAGGCGTTTTCAACGGCAATCGTCACTTCACGCCCTTCAAGGTCGGGCAGGTCTGGCTGTTCGAACCAGCGCGTGTAGATTTGATCCCAGCGACCGCTGGTTTGAAGTTCCGCCATTGCCGCGTTGATTGGTTCGACAAGATCGCTGCCGGAGGGGAAGGCAAAGGCTAGACCTTCAGTGCCTTTGAGCGACTCAGAGAGTGTCTTCATACTGCCGCGCGCCGTGATATAGCCTTCGGCGGCGGGGCGGTCAACGACGACAGCGTCCACGTCGTCGTTGAGTAGTGCTTCAATCGCCGCGCCAAAGGTATCGTAGGATTGTACGTTATCCTGCCCAAACAGTTCTTGAGCGGTGATTTCATTGGTCGTGCCCACCTGCGTGGCGACACGGAAGCCTGATACTGCCTTGAGTTCATCGGCAGTGGTGAAGCGATCTTCACTCTCGCGGACGAGCAGGGTTTCGTCGTAAGCCTGATAAAGCGTGGAGAAGTCAACCGACTGGTCACGCTCTTCGGTATAGGTAATACCATCGGCGGCAACGTCTGCTTCGCCGTTCGAAATAGCGATCAGCATGCCGTCCCACGCCATTTCTTCGAATACGGGCGTGCAGTTCAGCAGATGGCATATATCGCGGAACGTGTCATAGTCCCAGCCAACCGCATCGCTGTTTTCATCAATGTAGTTGTAAGGGGGGTAGGCATTTTCAACTGCGATGGTGATCTCGCGTCCAGCGAGATCGGGAAGGAGAGATGGCGTCTCCGTTTCGTCTTGCGCCATGATGGTTGTGGCGGAAAGCGCCAGAACCAGCGTCAGCAGCAGCAATAACAGCCGCGCTCGTGTTGACATAAAGAACCTCCAGCATAACTTAGAGAATTAAACAGGGGTTGCGTAGATGAAATTATATTTCAAATGTGGGATAGAGCAAAAATACATTCAGCCGAGATTTTGACCGACTTTTTAGCCAACCTCTATATAACCTGAGTTTCGGATAGCTCTCACACAAGAGCAAGGGATTGAGCATCACGAGTAG
>JBBSNT010000356.1:0-4483 GCA_038260485.1 Aggregatilineales bacterium
CCGCTCGAATGGCGAGCGGAAATCGGCGGACGCATGGTCTTTATGTGTCACGGCAAGCCGGGTAATAATCTGTGGGGCTTGTATCGAGATCACATCTCGAATACGCTGCTCAACATGATGCTCGTCTCGCTCGGCGTAGACGTCTTGATCACGGGACATACCCATGTTCCGCTCTATGTGCGCGTCAAAAACGGCTGCGTGGTCAATCCCGGCTCGCTCTACACCTTCAACAACGTGCGCTCGACATCGCATACCTACGGCGTGCTCGATATGTCCGATTTGAGCTTCGACTTGTTTGACGTCGTCGAGGAGCGCAAGCTCAACGCCGGTTAAGCCGACCAGCAGAATAGTCGGGTCGAAACACGCTTGCGCGACGAACGGCGCGAGCGCATTGAGAGACGCCAGCGTAACGGTCAGCGCGGCGGTTATTCGGCGCATAGCAACCATCACGGAGTCACAATGATGATCTGGGTTCGGCGGCATCGACCTGACCTGATCGCAGTCGCGGTCTTGATTTTCCTCTGCGCATTCTTCTTCTGGCGACTCTACACCCCTTCATTGCCGGATCAACTCTCGATCAGTCAGGGCGATTTTTCCAGCCAATACTACAACTTCAGCGCCTATCAAGCCCGCCGCTTCGCGCAAGGCACGCTGATCCCACTCTGGAATCCCGATAATTTCGCGGGCAGCCCCTTCCTTGCTGACCCGCAAAGCGCCGCCGCGTATCCGGTGCGCTGGTTGTTCCTGCTGCTCTTTCGCGGAAATTGGTCGTACAGCGCGCTTGAACTTGAAGTCGTGGCGCATTTTCTGATCACCAGCCTGCTGACCTACGCCTTCGTGCGCCGCGTGACGGGTCAGGTCGTCGCCGGCTTGGTCGCGGCGGTCGCCTTCAGCTACGGCGGCTACCTCAACAGCTTTCCCATCCAGCAGGTATCGATCCTCGAATCGGGCACATGGCTGCCGTTGGTGCTGCTCGGCATCCACCAAGCCACCCGCCGTTCCAGCCGCTTTTGGTTCGTGCTAGCGGGCGTCGGCATGGCATTGATGGCGCTGGCGGGGCATCCTCAAATCGCGCTGATGTGCGGCTATCTCGCGGCGGCATATCTGGCATATCGCCGCCGCTCGTGGCGTGAATTCATGATCGGCGCGCTGATTTTCGGCGTGGTCGGCATCGGGCTTGCCGCCGTGATGCTGCTCCCGACCGCCGAATTTCAGCTTTTGACCACGCGCGGCGGCACATTCAACTACGTCGGCAAAGCAGGGGGCTTTCCCTTTTCTGACGTGACCCAGATTCTGTGGTCAACCATGTCCAACCTCTACGCGCCCATGTATATCGGCGTCTTAGGCATCGTGCTGGCAGCCTTTGCCGTCCTGTTCAAAGGGCAGGACAGTGAAGCTAGGGAAACGCGCTTCTGGGTCGCCGCTGGCATCGTCGCGCTGCTCTTGAGCTTCGGCGGCAAAACAGCCCTGTTCCAATTCGCCTACACGCTGGTACCGGGCGCGAGCCTCTTTCGCGATCAGGAACGCGCCGTGCTGCTCTGGTCGTTCGCGCTGGCGGTCTTGGCGGGTTTGGGCGCGGCAGTCGTCCTCAGCGATAGGCTGAACAATGCCCGCGTTCGCGCGGGTCTGTGGATATTTGCCGGATTTACGGCGTTGTTCGTCGTCGTATTGCGCATGATCCCCGGCGTGGCGGACAGCGTCCTGCAAGTCGCGACCTATACGGCAATCGTCAGCGCGCTAGCAGTCGCAGCCCTGTTCTGGGTCATCCAGCGTCCCGCGCAGCGCCAGATGCTGCTCGTTGCTGTCCTCGTCCTTGACCTGTTCAGCGTCTCGCAGGGCGGCGTGGCGTACACTGCCCTGCCCGCCGCGACGCTGCTGCCTGAACCCGCATGGCTGACCGACCTGCACCCACAGCTCGCTGCCGACCCCTTCGCCCGCTTCGACGACCTCGACCGCGTGCCCGGACCGTTCGGCTCACTCTACGACGTACCCACTATTCGCGGCACGAGTCCGCTGCGCTTGCAAGGCATTCAGCAAATATTGGGGCTGCCCACGCCGAAATACTGGGATTTGCTGGCGGTGCGCTACGTCGCCACCGAGGACAGCACCCTAGCGGACTCGCTGTCCGCTGCCAAACTGCGCGATATTCACGACTGGAGCGGCGATTATGCCCTCTATGAACTGCCCGACCCGCGCCCGTTAGCGACTCTGATCTATGCCGCCGATCTCGTCGCTGAGGGGGATGCCATCGCCGTTATGGCAGCGCCCGATTACGATTTGCGCCAGCGAGCGGTGATCACGCAGCCGCTCGCGCTCGATCTCGGCGGCGAACGCCCCGCCGACGCGAAGGTTGACCTGATCGCCATTCAGCCTGAGCGGCTCGAACTGAGCGCCACCACTTCTGCGCCCGCCCTGCTGTTGATCTCGATTCCCTACCACCCCGGCTGGCAAGCGACTGTGAACGGCGAAGCCGTGACGCTCGTCCGCGCCGATGTCGGCTTGATGGCGCTGCCGCTCGCGTCCGGTCAGTCAGCCGTCACCCTTGAATACACGCCGCGCTCGTTTCAGGTCGGCGCGGCGCTTTCGCTGCTCACGGTGGGGATCGTCATCCTTACAGGCGCTTTCGCCCTGCTGCGCCCGCGCCTAAGCCGCCGCAACAGCTGAATCACGCTTGAGGTCGCCCCTGAAACGGGTTTTGTAGCGCTTGGGGCGAACACAGCCTACAGGTCACCCGCCAGCCAGCGCCCGACCAATAATTCGGTCGTCACCAACGCAAGCTCCGGCAGGGCATCCCGCGCGAACCACGCCGCGTCGTCGGCATCGTCGGCTGCCGCCAGCACTCCGCCCACCACGTGCGCCTGATACGCGATCACAATGTCCGCTAACCCGTCCGCATCAGGGCGATGCAGCAGGTCGAGCAGCCGATCAAGCGCGATGGTCAATCCCGTTTCTTCCTGCGTCTCACGGATCGCGGCAAGCTGCGGGGCTTCGTCGTCGTCGATGAATCCGGCGGGCAGCGCCCAACGCCCTTTAGCCGGGTCGTTCTGGCGCTTGATCAGCAGCAGCCGGTCGCCATCGGTGACGAAGATCACGACCGCGACTTTCGGATCGAAAAACACGGTATGTCCGCAGTTGGGGCACACCGGGCGCAGCCTGCCGAATCGTTCTTTTGTGATCAACAAGGTGCCACATTGATCACAATAGTGAACACTTTTTTCCCTCAACGGATCACCATTTGATCGCTTTGATCACGCTCAAATCCGCCGCCGCAGCACCGTCGTGACGACCGCCACAGCGAAAAGCAGTACCGCCAAGACCATCAATCCGATGCCAATTGTCGCCAAATTCGCCGCATTTCCAACAGCTTCAACGGGCACAGGCGTCGCCGTCGGCAACGGCGTAGGCGCTGCGGTTGGGCTAGGTTTCCGCGTAGGAACGAGAGTAATCGGCTCCGGAGCAGCGGTTTCCGCCGCTCGCAGCATCGAGGCGGATTCGGCTTGGCTGGCGTTTGCGTCCGTATCAGCGGCAGCCCCGCCGCTCGCCATTCCAGCCGCCGTCGAGGGCAGCGCAAGCTGCATGATCGCTGTTTCAGCCGCCGGAGCGGTAGCACTCATCCGACCCGTTTCGCTGGGTGCAGCAAATTCCATAACGGCGCTGGGCGGCTCAACATCCCCCGATTCCATCTGGGTAGGCGCAATCGCTGGCGCGAGAAAAAGCTGATCACTCGGCAGATTTCCCGTCGGCTCAGCCGCAGTTTGCTGGGACGATTCCGCCTCTTGATCAGCCTGTTCGTCCGGCAAACGGGTGACTTCTTCGCTAAGTTCGTCGCTCAAAACACCGATTTGTGCCAGTGGTGCAGACGCGGTCGGTAACGCCGCCACTTGGTTGAGCATCGCTTGATCGCCGAGCGATTGCTGCCCCGTCCGCGTGAACAACCCCGCGCCAAGCACCAGTAGGATCACTGCCGCCGCCGCGCTTAAGGCACTGAAAGCCGCGCTCGTCATCACCCGCGAAGAGCGGCGCGGAGTGCCAACCATTGCCCGCGTCAGCCGCAAATCACGCGGCGCGCTCAGCGTCGGCAGCGTACCAATCAGCGCTTTAGTCGCCTGTAAGCGCGCTAATTCACGCCGCAGACTCGCGTCTGCTTGCAGGCGTGCTTCGAGGTCGGTGCGTTCGCTTACGCTCAGCGCGCCGTCGATGTACGCGGACAGTTGTTCGAGAGCATTTCCGTTAAGCATGGGGCTTCATCGTACTAATCATCGCTTATAAGACGATAAGCGATGGGTAAAAGTTCCCGAACACCCTGTAAACAGTCACGAACGGCGGCGCGGGCGCGGCTTAAGCGAGATTTAACCGTCCCGACCTGAACGTCAACGCT
The DNA here is from genome assembly GCA_038260485.1 of Aggregatilineales bacterium. Lineage (GTDB taxonomy): Bacteria > Chloroflexota > Anaerolineae > Aggregatilineales > Phototrophicaceae > Flexifilum. Next base: position 4,379 of record JBBSNT010000356.1, read on the forward strand.
CTCGGCGATCTCTTGATAATTCAGCCCTTCAAGGTCGCACAACACCAGCACCACGCGCTGATCGTCGTTTAAGGCATTGATGCAGTCCTGAATCGCCTGCTGGAG
>JBBSNT010000357.1:0-4482 GCA_038260485.1 Aggregatilineales bacterium
CCAGCCGTTCAACGCAGCACAGTGGGTACATGGCTGGGCATTCTGCCGGAACGGGCGGCGCTGTTCGCGCTGGTGGCGATTATCCTCGGCATGATCAACCAGATCGCCGCCGAACTGCGCGCCGATCACCGCCGCATCACCGGCTTGATGCCCTTCTGGTTGGTCGCCTTCGGCATGGTCGGCGGCGTGATTTTGCAGGCGGGGATCGGCTTAGTGCAGGTCTACGTAGAGCGGCTGGTCGGCGTCCGCTTTCAGGATGCCGAAGCGATGCTCGCGCCGCTCTACGCGCTAGCAGCGGGCGCGTCTATATTAGTGCTGATGGGGCTATTAATTTACGGATTTTTGTTTTTGCTTCGCAAACCGCGCGCCGGAAGCACAGTAGACTAGACACAAGATTGATATGAAAAATAAAGCGTGGATTATGGCACAAGATTTGACCGACTCATTTAGACTTGCCTACGACAATGCGGCATCGTGGACACCCGACCAACTGAACGCGGTCGTTCATGAACTGTTCAACCGTTTTGCCGAAGCCCTCGACGACTGGGACGCTTCCAGCGGCGAGGAATGGATGCAGTTTTCGGCAAATGGTCAGCCCGTCCTTTACGTGCGCGCTAATCTCCCGCTGGCAATCATTCTCAGCGGCTACGAGGGCGTGCTCGACGACATCCCGGTCGTGCTCATCAGCGCCGACGACTTCCAGAAGGTACGCTTCCAGTTGGACGTCGCGGTCATGCGCGCGCTGTTCTCGGCAGAGGCAGCAGGATCGCTCAATCCGAGCGGCTTCACCATCAGCGAACTCTGGCGCGCCTCGATTTAGGCTGAGTAACTCTATGTCAACAGTTCTTCGTTTATTCGTTATCTCCGGCAGATAGTGATGGCAATTCAAGTGCGTCAATCTGCGGCATGTCCTTGCCCGCGATTGCCTCAAAGGTAGCATACATCTCTTGGGTTGCCCCAATCACGTGCTGAAGCTGTTCACGTCGTTTTTTCCAGTGGCGCTGCATCGTGGCTTGCTCCTTGTCGATCTCTGCACTCATGACAAAGAAGGCTTCGACAATCCGTTCGACACGACTTGTGAACTCTGGGCTGATCAAATAAGCGTAAACCTCTCTCATCTTATCGCCTTGACCATTCAGCGCCCTACGCAAATATCCCACTTGTGTTAATGTCTCACGCAAAGCACATGCCATTGGTATTACACATGAATAAGCGGACACCCATACACCCTCTTTTTGCGCAAATAGTTTAATTTCGTCAGGAAGTATCATAGATACCAACGCCATAATATCTGCACCTGATTGTGACTTATCCTCTTTTAGCTTATTGATCCAATCCGCGCCCCAAACTTTTGTATTTTTAGCTTCCCAAAGGATCGTGCCGCAATGGTGTCCAAATTGGTTGTAGACCTTATGGACAATATCCGCCCCCTTTGCACCCCGTCGAACTTCGCTAATCTCATCCAATGGGAATGCCTGTTGGAGCAGTTCAAGCAATCGCCCTTCAAGTGCTTCACCTTGAAGCTGTTGTGACCCTTGTTCCGCTTTGCGTCGGAGTTCCTCCGCCTGCCGCTTGATGGCTTCAATCTGATCATCTTTTTCCTGAAGCTTTAAGTCATACTCGGCAAGGAATTTATCCTGCACTTGCTTGAACATTTGCGTGCGCATTTCCTCAATCTCACGCGCGTGATCGATTTCAGCCTGTTGCCGCGCGTGTTTTACCGCGTTTGCGACTGCACGTTGCTTTTCCTCCTCGAAGTGTTCTTGAAAAGCGTCGTCGAGCGCAAATTTATTGCCACAGTTGGGACATTGAATGAGTGGTTGGTTTGTCATCAGAGTATCCTCAAAGAATGCGACAGATCATAGGGATTAGGATTGATATTGAATCCTAATCCCTATGATCCTATCCTATAACCATTCTCTAACTGTGACATAGAGAAAACCCTGAGGCTGAATGAAATTTACGAACTTCCGATAACGAAATAAAAAGCCGAGCTTATTACTCCAGCAGCGCCGTCGCCTGCATCGCCAAATTCCCCTCGTCATTGAGCGCCCACAACGTCGCTTCGTTGCCGTCGATCCGTCCCTCGACCTGAAACGGTTGGTGATCGAATAACGCCGTCACACTGCGAAAGCTGAAATTCTTCACCGCGCGTTCCGGCACGTGATCGCGCAGCGCCTCAAGCAGCAGCGTCGCCGTCAACTGACCGTGAACGACTAAGCCCGGATAGCCCTCGACGTAAACGCAGTAATCGCGGTCGTAGTGAATGCGATGCGAATTGAAGGTCAGCGCCGAGTAGCGGAACAGCAGCACTGAGTCAGGATCGACCGAGCGCGACCATTGTGACTCGGCGGGCGCGGGCATTGTCGGCGGCGCTGCATTGTCGGTCGGCGCGCCACGATACACAATGTCCTGTTCTTCGAGCAGCGCCAATCCCTGCTCCCCGATGATCTCGTGGCGCACCAGCACAAACACCAGTTCGCCGCTTTTCCCCTGCTTGGTCGTAATATCCGCGACCGTCGATTTCTTCAGCGCCTTCTCGCCAATGTGCAGCGGACGATGAAACGCGATTCGTCCGCCCGCCCACATCCGGCGCGGCAGCGTCACCGGCGGCAAGAACCCTCCCCGCATCGCGTGACCATCACCCGCCGTCCGGTCCATCCTCACAGCGGACATCAAGTAGAACCAATGCCACAACGGCGGCAGCGGCGTATCCGTGACGAATGCTTCTGCCACGTTCAGGGTCGCCGCCATCCGCTGCGCGGGCGCTGCCGCCAAAATATCCCCAACTTCCTCACTCTTGCCGATCCAGTCTTGATAGTCTACCAAAATTGTCTCCCTAACAAATGCCGCGCCGCCCGTCAAGCAGTTGGCATATCTTTAGTAAATGCTCTAAATCGCGCAACGAATAAAGACTGCCGCTAATCTTTGACCTTGCCTTGTCCCTACGGAAAACCTTACAATGTATCTAACCGTCACCGATTGCGACGTTTTGTGTTCCCTTACGTATAGCATAGCATGATGAGAGTCCCTTGAGCGAACCCTGTGACTGATCAACGACCATCGACACTGCCCGAAGACCAAATCATTCCCCTGCCGTCCGAATCGGTAACTGTCGCCACGCCTGCACCTGTCGATCCTGACCAGACGAAGCCATCGCGCTCCGGCTGTTTATGGGGCATCGGCGGCGTGATCGGCTGTGCCGTCATCCTGCTGATCATTCCGCTGACCCTGATCGCGCTCGGCGTCACCTCATTCACCGGGCTGTTGGGCAGTCTTGGCGGCATTTTCGGCGCAGAGCCGCCCCGCGCGCAAGTTATCAGCACACAGACGATTGTGCAGGGCATTCAGCCGCTCGGTCAACTGGTCAGTGTCAGCGCGCAGTTGGCAAAAGCTGATGTCGCGGTCAATGTTTATCAGGGGAATTTCAACGCCTGCGGTTTCAGCGCCAACCACGTCGTTCAGGGTGCAGTCGAGGCGGGCATCGATTTAACACAGTTCGACGAGAACAGCCTGACCTACGACGCTGCCCGCGAAACTTACGTCCTCACCGTGCCAGAGCCGGAGCTGACGAGCTGCCGCGTCGATTACATCCGCCAGTACGACCGTTCCTTCACCACCTGCGCGGTCGATTGGGACGAAGCGCGTCTCCTTGCGAATTATATGGCGCTCACCAGCTTCCGCGATGATGCCATCGAAGGCGGCATCCTCACCCGCGCCCAACAGGAAGTACGCCTTGTACTCGGCAATTTCGTCCGTCTGCTGACTGGGCATCAAGTCGAAATCGTCTTTCTGCCGAGCGCGAACACGACCCTGCCGCCCTCCTGCGAGCCAGATACCCCGCAGGGCTGGTCGCTCGACCCGAACTCCAACGTCTGGCGCAAGTAGAGGCACGGCAAGCCCGAAGCGTTCTTCTCGTAGGGGCGTAGCGTACTGCGCCCACCACTCTGTAATGGAATTGGATCATCTAGGTAGGGGCGCAGCGTGCTGCGCCCCTGATCATGTGTGGGTCTGATTGCTCGCTACGGCAGTGACGGACAGGCTGTCCCCACCGGTGCGATGAAGTTGCTGTCGTCACGGATGTAGGCATTCGAGATGACCGATCCATCGACCTCTGCCTCGATCAGGTACCAGCGTCTGCCGTCCACTGAACTGGTCTCCTGACCAATCACGTTCATCACCGTTCCAAGCGGGATCGTGCTGAAAATGTTGGCGTCCAGCGAAGGGCGTGTCCGCGCGTTGACGTTCTGACGGGCGAAGATTTGGCATAGGATGCGCGGCGTCGGCGTGACGGTCGGCGTATTAGTCGGCGTCGGCGTATCGCTAGCGGTCGGTGTTGGCGTCGCGGTGTTGGTCGGCGTCGGCGTATCACTCGGCGTATAAGTCGCCGTCGGCGTATTCGAAGCAGTCGGCGTGTCGCTCGGGGTATAGGTCGCGCTCGGAGTCGGCGTATCGCTCGGCGTGAAGGTCGCGCTTGGCGTA
>JBBSNT010000358.1:0-4466 GCA_038260485.1 Aggregatilineales bacterium
CGAGAGCGCATCGCTGCCGAGGGGATCAAACGGCGTGATCTCGCTCAACGCCGTGCGAAAGGCGTTCACCTGTGCCCGCGCCTCTGTCTCCCACTGATCCGCCCACAGTGCGAACAAATCGCCGTCCGGCAGATCAATATCGGGCAGCGTTCGCAGCGTCTCACGGATGCCACGCTCGTCGTATTCAGTGAACAATTCCAGCACCGGATCGCCCGCTTCGAGTGCACGCAGCACGTCGTCAATCGCGGTGTCGATCAGCACCCGCGCCTCGATCTCGTCCAGCACCGTAAACGCCGGATCAATATTGGCAGAGGCGGCATTCGCCCGCAAAATCGACGCGCATAAGCCGTGAATCGTATCAATGCGGGCGCTGTCCATCGCCGCGAGCCGATTCGCCCAACGCGAAGCTGAGACTGCGTCAGCGGACTCAGCCTGTTGCTGCAAATGCTGACGCACGCGGTCGCGCATTTCCTGCGCGGCTTTCTGCGTGAAGGTGATCGCCACCAGCGCGTTCAACGCCCAATCAGGATTGCAGTCGAGCAGTTCGAGATAGCGCCGCACCAAAACGTAGGTCTTGCCGCTGCCCGCTCCGGCGATCACGATCAGATTGTCGTCGTGGTTGTGAATGGCGGTGTCCTGCGCCTTAGTCAAAGGCATGGAACTGCCCTTTCCTATGGGCGAAACACCCGCTTCGCCACACGTGCGAAACACATCTTAGCGATCCCGTGCACGCTCCCCTCCTTGAATTTGGGAAGGAGCTGAGGATGGGGTCGGTTTTTCGCATCAGACTTTCCCCCGCGCACCGACATTTATCCGGCACAGTTGATGAAACTCGCAGTAGCGCGTGCATTTGTCTTCTTGGCGCTTGTTGGCGTGGGCGGCGAAATCGCCCTTGCGCGTGGCGTCGAGATAGCGGGCGATGTGTGCCGTGCCCGTTTCGATCAAAGCGTCGTCCGTCAGCACTACGTCACCCTTGCCGTTGGACAAATGCCAGAAAACGCCACCCGCGACGGTACGCGGCGCATCCGGCGATCCGTCCGCTTCGATCAGTGCTTGTGCCGCCAGCAGATAGATCAGCATTTGGAAGTTGCGACCCTGCTCGATCTCCTTTGTGGGGATTTCGGTGCTGCCCGACTTGTAATCGACCAGAATCGCGCGGTCGCCCTGACGGTCGATGCGGTCGATTGCTCCGCGTATGCGCAGCGCTTCACCGCCGAGGTCAAGCGTCAGCGGCGGCAGATCGTCCAAACCAAACTTGAGTTCCTGCCGGTAAATGTCGCGCGGCTCGCCGGGGAATGGTTTTGTCAGCGGGTTTGATCCGCCGAAATCGTCGCGGATTAGCTTTTCCAGTTTACGCCGCAAAACGATCTGCGCCTGTTCCCATTGTGCCGACGCACGAAAGCGCAAGCGACCGGGTGCGCCGCGCATCTTCCCGGCAGCGACCTGATCAAAGACGCCGAGCGCTTCGCCGAGCCGATCATCCGTAATCGCGCCCCCAAGTTGGGCGTAAGTCGCCTCTAGAATCTCGTGATTGAGCGTCCCAAGCTGCTGGTTATTCATGCCGTCAGCGGGGTCGTCGAGCGGTTCGAGCGCCAGCAGCCGTTTCGCATAATAGCGAAAGCCACAGACGCCCAAGTCGTTCAACTGCGAGGCGCTCCAGACCTTGCCCACGCCGTGTTCAGCGACAATCTGCGCGATCAAGTCGGCGTCGTGCAAGCGTCCGCTGTAGTGATCATAATCGCCGCGCGACATGCGTCCGATCTCGACGGCGTGACCGCGCCGAATGCGCGACCAATCCGCTGGATCAGCCCAACCAGCAACGTCCGCCTCAGCGGACGCATCGCCCCGGCTGAGCGCATCGGCGGCAGCGAGCGCCGCTTCGTGCGCCGTCGCCGGATCAGCGACGACTGCGCCCAGCTTAAGGTGTTCGGGCGTGAGGTCGCTGAACAGTGCCAACACTGCCCGCCACAGGTGACTCGCCGCCCACGACTCGCCGTTCTTGCTGTGCGGGCGCGAAAGCGTCAGCGACTCGCGCACCTGCCCGATCAAGCTGTAAAACAGTCCGTCGTCGCCTGCTCGCTCCGCTTGTGTCGGCAGATCAACGCCCGCCATTTGCAAGCGAAGCCGTTCGCTGTCGAGCAGCAGCGGGTCTTCCGGCGCAGGCTGTGGGAAAATCCCCTCGCTCAAGCCGGGGATAAAAACATAACGATGAGGCAAACCGCGCGCATCGGCGACCGTCGTCACCAGCACGCGCCCCTCGCGCGACCCGCCGCGCTCGACGACTGCGCCAGCGACCGCCGTCGCTAGGTCACGGGCGAAGCCACGTCGATCCAAGCGGCGCTCATAATTCAACGACGTGGCTAAATTCTGCGCCGAGAGCAACCCGCGCAGCACGCCTTTGAGCGCTTGTAACGCCGTGAGATCGCGCGCGACGATGGCGGCGTCCGCTCCGGCGCGGATACACGCGGGCAGATTCAACGTGTATCCTGCTTCAGCAGGTTCATCCTCGTCGTCAGGCTCGGCTAGGTCTGCGCCGATCAACCCTTCGAGCCACGCGACATAATCGCTCGTCGCGCCGAAATCCGGTGGCGTCACGACGGCGAAAAAATCCACCAGCGCCGCGCCAAGTTGATCCGCGTCAGCGACGGTCAGCCAAGCGTCGGTTTGAGCATCCTCGTCTTCAAGAGCAGAGACGGACTGCGCCGCCAGCGCGACCGCATCGAGCCACGCCGACCGACCCCCCAGCACGCGCAGTTCAAGACTGATCCGTTCTAGCAGATCGACCTGTTCAGCATCGATCCTCAACACAGCGAAATAAGGCGAACGCAGCGCATCGAGCAGGTCGCGCCGCCGGAAATCGCCCGCGTGCAGGTCGATCAAGTTGAGCAGCGCGACCACCGCCGGATTTTGCGCCAGCGGATCGCCATACTGGAGCGCCAGCGGCAGCCCATAACGCCGCCCCTGCGCCGCGATCTGCCCGCCGTACTGCCCCCAATCGCGCACGGCGATCAGGATGTCGTCGGGCGCACAACCGTCGAGCAGCAAGCGCTTGACGTGCCGCAGAATCGCGCCGACCTCGCGCGCCGGATCAGGCGCTTCGATCAGAGTCACCGCGCCGTCTGCTGAAATCTGTGGCGCGTGCGGGCGCAGCAAATGCTCGGATAAATACAGCAGACCCTCCGCGCGATCATCGTCATACGCCACCAGATCGCCCCGCTCCAGAGCGACTCCGGCAGCCGTGTAAGCGGTGGTCAAACGGTCGAGCGCCTGTTGAAAGCGCCTGCCAATCGTCGCCTCGCGTTCCGGCACGGTCGTCAGTGTCACGATACTTTCGCTGACCTGCGCGCCTAGCAACGCCAGCAGAGTCGCTTGTAGGAAATTAAACTGGTCGTAGCCGTCCACAATCAGCAGATCAACGCCTCGCGCGAGATCGGCGTTTACTTCGAGCGCTTCGACCGCCAGCCAACCCTCGCCTTCGCGGTCAACCAGCTTGTGATCTTGCAGCGTCGTTTGATAGTGGGCGTAAATCCGCGCGAGTTCATGCTCTTTTGAGGTCGTCGCTGCCGCTTCAAATTGTTCCGGCAGGATCAAATTCTGCTTGAGTTCGAGCAGGAATGTCGCCATGATGCTGATGAATCCGGGGGTGTGAGCGATTCCAGCAAACACGCCTTCGTCATTGCGGTAAAGGTCTGCCAGCAGTGCACGGATCAAGCCGTAGCGGGATGCATCATCCAAACAGCGCTGTGGATTACCCGCCAGCGCCAAGAGGCGGCGATAGAGCGTATAAAAATTGAACGTGTCGATGTTGAAGGAAACGGGCAAATCCACCATGAAACGGCGGCGAAAATCGGCAATCTGGCGTTCAGTCGAGAGCAGTACCCACACCCGCGCCAGTGGATCGCGCTGTTTGAGGGCGTGCAGTTCGCGCTGAACGGCGGCGGTCTTGCCCGCGCCGACCCGTGCCAGCAGCAACCGGGTCGCCATTATTCGCCGTAGAGCGCGCGCACGATCTGGGCGACCGTTGGCGCGTCGATGCGATCTTTTGCCAAGTAGTTCGGTTTCAAATTCGTGACGAGTGTCTGCAAGTGCGTCGGCGGTACGACCGGATCACGGGCGCTGAGAGTCACACGCGGATCAGGCTTAGTGAAGACGACGACGCCGTATACCACCGCGTTTGCGATCTGCTTCTTTTCGAGATATTCGCGCACTTTGCGGATGTCGTCGATGGCTTCGCGCGTCGGGGTGATGCGCGCCGGAACGAATTCGCCGGACGACTGACGACGCAGCCAGTTTGCACCATCATTGGCGAAATCGCCCTCGCTATCGAGAATGCGAAAAACCAGCACACCTGGCGGCCCCACCAACACCGCATCGACGTAGCCAATTTGCCGCTTGCTGACGTTACGAATCAGCGTAAAACGGTCGTCGAGGTATTTGGACAGGAATTTGCCCGTGATCAGGGCAAG
>JBBSNT010000359.1:0-4442 GCA_038260485.1 Aggregatilineales bacterium
CGAACACGAGGAACAGGATCAGTGTGATCAGTTCGATTACGGCGAGGCGTTTCCAGTGTTCGCGCAGGAACACCGCGAATTCGTCGCGCCGCCGCCACATCAGCGCCAGTCCAATCAGCGCTACGACGATCAACGCCGCGCCGACGCCCGCTTGCGACCACACCGGCACGCGCGCGCTAGCGAGATACCACGCCCCCCACCCGGCGAGGAACATGCCCGCGAATTTCGCCAAGCCGTAACCGCGATCCCCAAACGAGGGCAGCAGCACGAACAACAGCGGGAACGCCGCGAAGCCGAATACCATGATCGTCAGATACCAGACCACCACGCCAACGACCTGATTCGTGTTGACGATGCTGTTCTCGTCGAAGCGCTGCGACCACGTCCCGTTATCGTACTGCTCGGCGCGCATCTCGTCCGTGAACTGGAGCGCGGTCGGCGCGGCGGCTGCTTGATCCGAACTCAGCGTGGCAACGTCCGCGATCTCTGGATTACAGAAATAAGTCGTCGTGCCGGGGCAGTTGTAATTGATCTGCACCGTGTTGACGCGGTTCAGCGGCACGCTGTAGAGCAAATCGTGGACGTGCTGTGCGTCGTAATCGGCGCTTCGCTTGAAGATGAATACGACCGGATGATCGTAGACCGAGAAGGCTTCTTCTGACTCGAATTCGTTCAACCACTGCGGCGCGGTGTAAGTCGGCAAATATTGATCGCTCACGCGCAGCGGACCCAGTTCGAACGTCTCTTGAAACGTCCCCGCCAGCTCGTAGCCGAGATCGCCCGCGAACAGTTCCTTATAGTAGAAGTTGGTCATCGGCCAGCGCAGCGGGTTGCGCGCCAGCGGGTCGTAGAAGCGGTTGCTGCTGATAGCGATATAGTCGCTGTTGTCGAGCGTCAGCAGCAGGTGCTCGCGCTTCGATTCCTCGTCCTCGTAGACAATGTCCTGCTGATACCCGTTGACCAGCCCCCACCAAGGATCAAGCCACTTATCGCAGTCACGCCGATCCATACGCAGACCCGGCGGGGGATCATCTTCCAGCGTGATGCCCTGCGGCAGCGCGCAAACGCCCGTCGGCACAGGGTCATCCCACGCGCCTTCCCACGTAAAGATCGAGCCGCCGCTGATGACCGTGCCGCCGGAGAGTAGTTCGACGCGGAAATCGTAGATTTCTCCTGCGGTGACGGTGAACGGCGTCTCGAAGGGGATGTCGTAAGGCTTGCCGACGATGTTCTGCGCGTCAATCGGCAGGTTCGTGTTCAGGATCGCCGTTGCGATGGGCGTCGGTGCGCCGCTGTGCATAACCGTAATCCGCAGCACTTCAGGATCAGGATCGTTATTCGGGTCACCGAGATGCGGCGCGTACACGCTGGTAATCGTGCCACTAGCGGGCGCGGTGAACGGAACCAGCACCGATTGCGTGTATTCGTCGAAGCGCGTCACCCGCGAAAGGAGGTCGTCCGCCGTGCCGCCGTAATTATTGTTGTTGATCGGAATGTTGATCAGCGGCGTTTCGCTCGGCACGCTCGCCTGCACCGGGATCGAGAAATCGCCGCCAATCACCGGACCACCATCCAGCAGCAGGATGTTGAGCGAATACGACTGTCCTTCTTGCAGGGTTATCGGCGCGTCAAACGGGATCGTATAGGTCTGCGAGGGCAGATCGTCATTGTGCGTCAAATCAGCGCCAAACAACGCCTGTCCTATCGGGGTATCGACGCCCTCGGTCGAAATCGTGACGTAGAGCAGTTCGTCGTCAGGATCGTTGTCAGGGTCATCGAGATAGGTCGCGTAGACCGCGCTGACCGTGCCCGTCAGCGGCGCGATGAAGCTGTGCGCCGAGGCGGGGTGCTCGGTATCGTAAACACGGCGGTCGCCCAAGCCATTATTGGGCACAGCGATGTTGATGATCGGCGTTGGGTCTTCCGGCTCATCGACCTGCATGGCGAAGTCGCCGGGGACGTGCTCCCAGACCCAGTAAGTCGCCTGCACGCGCGTCAGCAGGTGGCGGTAAACGTTGGTGAACATCCCCGCCCAGAGCAGCGTGAACAGCACGACGAACGCCAGCAGCGCCACCATGACTCGCCGCCACCATACGTGTTCGCGGGCGTAGCGCACCAGCGAAAGCAAGCCCCACGCCGCCAGCACCGCCAGCACCGGGTAGATCGGCAGGAAGTAGCGCATCGTCGTGACCCAGTTGCGCCCCAACCAGCCGAAATAGACCAGAATCCACACCACCAGCAGCGCATTCTGAAGCGCGCGCGGCTTGCTGCGCAGCAACCGCCAACCCGCCCACGCCCAACTGATCCACGCGATGATGCCGAAGGGCGCGCCCATCCCCCAGATCACTATGTTTTGCAGCGGATACAAGTAGGGTGTCCGTCCAGTCCACTGAAAATTAGGCGGACTATCCGCCGTGCCGCTGATCAGCACTTGCGCCGTTTGCATATTGCCCAGCCAGCGCGAGTCAAGCGATAAGCCGAAAAAGCTCGGACCTGTAAAGGCATAGGGATTAAGCACGCGGAAGCAGAGCAGCGATATGAACGCCGCCAGTATCAGCCCGCCGCCGTGCAGCATCAGCGCGCGGTTGCGCTCGCCCGGCGCGATTCGGCTCTCAAAAACCGGCAGCACCTGAATCAGCGCCGCCAGCGCGACCAAGCCCGCCAGCGGCGCAAGGTTGATGCGGCTGGCGACCGCACAGCCGAAGAACACGCCGAACAGGGCGTAATTCAGCAGCTTGCCCTCGCGCTGAACGACGACCGCGAACAGAATCGTCAGCGCCGCGAATAGGTTGCTGATCGAATCCGCCGTACCAAAGTGCGCCATCTGGATCGAAAAGACCGCCACCGCGTAGAGGAACGCCGCCAACAGCCCGATCCATTTATCGTGCAGCTTAGCGCCGATCAGGAAGCAAATCACGATGATGCTCATCTCGGACAGCGCCGAAAGGAAGCGCCAGACGAGGTGAATACCGTCATAGCTCGCCCACTGATCGCCGTTGTAATTCAAATCGCCAACAACATTGTGCGCGACCCACGCTGACCCCTGCACCATCAGGTCACCCGCGCCCTTTGCCATGAACAGCGGCAGCGTCCCATAGACGTACAGCCCATGCGCCGAATTGGCGTTGAGCGGGTTGAGCGGCGAACAGAAGGCGTCGAAATACGTACCCATGCCGTTGGTATCAGGATAGCGCGCCATACAGGTGGCGACGTGTTCGGCTTGGTTATCGCCGCTGGGGTTCAACTGACGTCCCAAGCCCTGCGCCACGTCCGTCAGGAAGCGCTCGTCGGGGTGCAGGTGCGTGAAGTCGTCCCAGTTCAAACCCGTGAAACGAAAATACCCGCCGATCAGCATCACGATCACGAGCAGCGCGGCGACCAGCGCATCGCTGCGCGCGATAGCGCGGCGTTCGGGCACAGCAGCCAATTCAACCAGTTCAGGCAAGCGTCGAACGTCTTGCATAGAAACCCTTGTTTACAAATGAACTATCTGACTCGGAATGCGGCAGATGACCCTGCCGCCGACTCGCCTAACGGACTCAGCACGCTATTGTACAAATAGGCGCTGACAATTCCTCAAAATTGACGTGCGACAACGCACGTTCAGCTACCCGCCGATGGGCTGAAGCCCGTTCGCATCGAGAAACCGCGCGAACCCGTCCGCGCCCAGCGCGGGTACTTTATAAATGTTGAAGGTATCACCCGGTTGGTAGGTCTGCACGTTCTGCCATTCACCATTCGGGAAGTTCGCTTGCAGCCATTCCTGCGCCAGCGCGTCTTCAGGCGAGTAGATGAACAGCAAATCCTTGTCTACGTCCAAGCGCAGATCGTTGCCCGGTCGCACCGACGCCTGTTGCAGATAAACGGGTACGTCGTCAAGCGTCAGAATCGTGTTGCCCCACTCGATTTGCCCCGCGTCGATGGCGAGCGCGCGATGATCCCACCAATAGGGATAGGCGAGGATGAAGGCGTTGCCGTAGCCGTTGCCCTGCTCGACCGCGAAATCGCGCATCAACGCGCCGCCTGAACTGTATGGCAGCGAGTTCGCGATGTACGAATTGCGGTAGTCCACAAAATAGGTCTGCCAGTTCGCCGCAAAGCTGAGCACCCCGACGCCAAGCGCGCCAACCAGCGCCAGCGCCGCACCCACCTTACCGATCACGCGCGGCAGCGCCAGCGCGATCAGCGCGAGCGGCAGCGCCGCCAGCAGGTAGACACCGGGCAGCGTCCCGCTGATGCGCGTCGCGCTTGGGTTCTCAATCGGCTGAGCAATCGACAGCGCCGACGGCAGCATCATGATCAGGATCAGCGGCAGCAGCGTCCAATCGAAAGCATCGCGCCGCCGTGCCATTCGCGCCAGCCACGCCGCCAACCCCACGATCAGCAGCCCGCCCGTATACGGATCAAAGGCGGGTTCGTTCGGCGCGTTGTTGATCCACGCC
>JBBSNT010000360.1:0-4425 GCA_038260485.1 Aggregatilineales bacterium
GCTCTCTGCCATTCGCACCCCTGACTGGCAAGTGCCTGACGAACCCGCGCATTACAATTATGTCGCGCAGGTGGCGACGAACGGGTGCTGTCCCCTGCTGGAAGCGGGCGACTGGGACAGCGCGTATCTCGAAACGATCAAGGGCGCACGGTTCGCGCCGGAAACGCTGGGCAATTTCGCCGCCATCCAGTACGAGGATCATCAACCGCCGCTGTATTACCTGCTGGCGTCGGTCGTGTTCAAGCTGACGGGCGGCAGTTTGCTGGCGCTGCGGCTGTTCTCGGTGCTGATCGGCGCGGGTGTGGTTGCCGGAGCGTATGCGACAGCGCGGGCGCTGCTGTCGGATCAGCCGCAGATCGCGCTCGGTGCGGCGGCGCTGGTGGCGTTCGTGCCGCAGCACATGGCGATGCTGGCAGCGGTCAACAACGACGGCTTAGCGGAATTGATCGTCGCGCTGACGCTGTGGGGAGTTGTCACTTATCTCAAGACGGATCGCTTCCGCGTGGGATGGCTAGGGGTGCTGGTGGGGATCGGTTTGCTGACGAAGGTGAGCACGCTGTTTCTGGTGGGACTCGTGCCGCTGGCGGTGCTGATCAAGGCGTGGATCAATGCTCACCCCGACCCCACCCCCTCCCCTGAATTCGGGGGAGGGTTGGGAAGGGGGTTAGCGTCCCTTCTTCGCGCGTTGATCGTCTTCGCGATTCCGGTGCTGGTGATCGGGGCGGTGTGGTGGCTGCGCGACGTGAGCGTCTACGGTTTCCCTGACCTATTCGGCTTGGCGCGGCATAACGCCGTCGTCGTCGGTCAGCCGCGTACCGCCGACTTGATCGCTCAGGTGGGCTGGAGCGAGTATCTGCGGCGCGGGGTTGAGACGACCTTCCAGAGCTTCTGGGGCATGTTTGGCTGGATGAACTTCGGGCTGCCCGCATGGGCATATCCGGCGATCCTGTTTGTGCTTGGCGCGGCGGGTGTCGGGCTGGTGATTGGTTTGTGGGTGGATAAACGCTTACCTCACCCCTTGCGAATTTCGTTCGCCTTCCCCTCTCCACTCCGTAGAGAGGGAGGACAAAATCCATACCAGCGAGCGCCGCAGTACGCTGCGGTGGCGATCCTAATCATGACGGCGCTGTTGGCGATGCTGCAATATCTATACTACAACACCGAATTCGTTCAGTTTCAGGGGCGCTATATGTATCCCGGCTTGATCCCGTTGGGCATCTTCGTCGCGCTTGGCTTGGATGGTTGGCGACGGTTGATTATGGTAGGAGCAGGGCGCAGCACGCTGCGTTGGTTCGCTCCGGCGATCATTTTGCTGCTCGTTCCGCTCAATTTGTACGTCATCTGGCGCGTGATTCCCGGACTTGCGCCTTAATTGCGCAAAATAGAACGCGGCAGGGCATAACGTGAAGGATAAAATTCAGATGGACGTACTGCTTGGAACATCGAATGCCGGTAAGCTGCGCGAAGTGTCGCAGATTCTGGTAGATTTGCCGGTTCGGCTCGTCAGCCTGCGTGACGTGGGGCTGGAGTCGCTTGAGGTAGATGAACCCTACGAGACGTTCGAGGAAAACGCGCTGCACAAAGCAAACGCCTACGCCAAAGCCAGCAGCATGATCACGGTCGCAGATGACAGCGGCTTGCAGGTCGATGCGCTGGGCGGGCGACCGGGCGTCTACTCGGCGCGCTACGCCCCCGGCAGCGACCGTGACCGCTACCTGAAGCTGCTCGGTGAACTCGAAGGCATTCCCGACGCGGCACGGTCGGCGCGCTTCGTCTGCATCGCGGCGGCGGTCAATCCAGAAACGGACGCTAAGATCAGCGCAAGCGGCACGGTCGAGGGGCGCATCGCCCAAGCACCCGGTGAAGTGACCAACGGCTTCGGCTATGACCCCGTTTTCATCCCCGACGGTTACACGGTCGTCTTTAGCGCGCTGTCAGCGGGCGAGAAAAACACGATCAGCCATCGCGGGCGGGCGTTTCAAGCGCTTATTCCGGCGCTGCGGCGCTTGTTGTAGCGTCGCCTGCTGGATAGCTGATCGGCGGCTGATTGTAGAGCGCTTCCCACTCTACGCGCAGGATGCTCATCTGCTGGACGTCGTAGTAAACGCCATCGCGGTAAACGAAGGCACGCAGCCGACCTTCGGGTTTGAAGCCGACCTTTGCGTAAGCGCGTATTCCGGCGTCGTTGTAGACCATCACCTCTAAGCCGACGCGGTTGAGGTTCATCTCCATGAAGGCGTACTTGAGCATGACGCGCAGCGCGTCCGTGCCGTAACCGCGTCCTCGCTGGGTTGGATCGATGCCGATCACGAGCGAGCAGTGGCGCGCCTGCCAGAAAATGTCGCTAAAGACGATAAAGCCGATCAAGCTGCTGTCATCGTTCCGATGGATGGCGAAGGGATAGCCAGATTCGTGCTTGGCGAGGTCACCCCACCATTCCTCGTAATCCTCGCCCGTGTTCGGGTAGACCAAGCCGCGCCGCAGCAAACGCGAGTATTCGATGTCGTTCGACCAGCCTGCGATCACCGATAGTTCGTCTTTCTGCGGGCGCGCAAAGTAGACGAGGTCGCCGCGCAGCAGTTCATTGCCCAGAAACGGGGGCATGGATTTTGCTCCTGTGGTTAGTGAGACTCAACTTTGTCGCGCAGGTCGATCAAATGCTGGTACTGCCAGTCGCGCTCGGCGGCGATGGCGCGGGCAGCGTTTTCGGCGGCGCTGATGCGGTGAATCGCTTGCAGAGCGTAGATCGCCGCGCCCATCGAATGGGTCCGAACGTGCGCCGTCGCCACCGCTTGACCTGCCGAACGCGCCGCTGAGCGCGCCGCATTGTCCTCGCCGACCTCGCGGGCGGCGGCGTGCGAGTCAAGCGACGCCTTGCGGATCACCGCCATCTTGAAGACGCCTGTGTCAATCCACGCCTGAAGCGTTTCGAGCGCTTGATGCGGGCGCGGGTCGTCGGGATGCGTCTGCTCGAAATAGGGCAGCACGCGCTCGGCGCAGTCCCGCGCCCAGATTGCCAGCGTTTTGTGGTCGGTTGTCTGCGTCAGCGCGACCGTCGCCTCATCCATATCCGTTAGCGAAAACTTGGATTTTTTCATTTTAGCGACCGCGCTGCGTAATTCAAAAAGGCGAGCAATTTGTCTCCCTTAGATGATCAATCGGTTGGGATTTGTGATGTTTGGCTGGTGACCAACGGCAGCCGATCCACCCGCAGGAGCAGCGACGCGATAAGGATCACGCTGCCGATCACGAAGAAGGTCAGCGAGAGCGAGCGCGTCGCGATTGCCGCGTAGACCGGCGCGACGACGGCGACGAACAGGCTGATAACCATGTTGATCATCGACAGCACCGTCGCACGGCTTTGACTCGTGATCAGCGCGTTCTGATAGGCGGAGATCAGCGGGGCTTTCCAGTTGTTTGTGCCGTACATGAAGGTGACGAGCAGCCAAACCGGAGCCGCACCGACGAGGCACGCCAGCAGCAGATAATTCACGGCGGGCAGCAGGATCAGCAGCACCAGCGTCCAGCGCGCGCCGAGCCAGCGTTCAAGGCGATGCACGTTCGCCTGTGCGACCGCCCCGATCAAGCTGCCCAACGAAAGCGCCAGCGCGACCCAGTAGGTCGGTACACCGTTCTGCGCCATGTAGGGCGCTGCCAGCGTCGTGACGAGAGTGCCTCCGAACGGCACGGTAAAGAGGACAACCAAGACAAGCCTGCGCAGCGGTCGATTGTGGCGGATTTCGTTCAACCCGCCCGCGAAGACCTGCCGCACTGATGCCCGTTCTGTTTGCCATTCTGTCGCTGGCTCGCGCAGGGTGAGGCTGACCAGCGTGCCAATCTCCAGCGCTACCACCGTCAGCAAAACTGCCGCTCGCACGTGATCCGGCGCGAGGTCGCCCAAGATCACGCCGCCGACCAGCGGCGAGAGAAAAAAGGCGAGCTGTCCGACGCTGTTGTAACGCCCCATCGTGCGCTTCATGGTGTCGTCGCGATTGTCCGGCGGTAGGCTGTCGTAGATCAGCGACTCGGCAGCGCCGGAGCTAAAAGCAAAGCCGATTCCCGTAAAGACCGCGACGAATAGATACTGGGTGTAATGGGTGCTAAAGGCGAAGATCAGTTCGGCGGTCATCAGCAGCGCCGTCGAGAGCACAACCGATCCCTTGCGCCCGACGCGATCCGCCAGCACGCCGGTCGGGACTTCCGCGAGAAAAACCGTCGCGATGACGACCGACTCAATCGTGCTGATTTCGACCAGCGACAGCCCGCGCTGAAGCAGAATCAGGGCATAGGCGTGAATATAGAGGTGAAATTGCGTGCAGAAATAGACGACCATCATTTTCGTCACGTTGTTGCGCGGCAGCCTTCGTGACAATCTTTGGAGCAGCATCTCGGTTATCCCTTTTGCGAATAGACAGAATCAAAAAC
>JBBSNT010000361.1:0-4383 GCA_038260485.1 Aggregatilineales bacterium
GATAGAAATCTAGAGAGACTCCACAACCTCAGCTTCTAACTTCTAAAGATGAAGTACAAGGGCAGGATGCTTGCCGCGCAAGCGTTAGCCCTGCCCCACCTGTGCCGTCTGCTTGATCTATGGCTACTGTATTCAGTCTAACCTTCGATAACCGAGGCATCGTAGTCGTCCAGCACAATGACACTGTGATGAAAACCTGTCTGGCGAATCGGTTCCATGACGCCGGGCTGTGCGCCTACAACGTAAATCGTCACCGCCGTCCCCATCTTCTGCTTCGCGAACACGAGTGCGCGCAAACCAGCGGAAGACATGTATTCGAGTCCACTCATCAGCAGCACCAGCTTTTTAGCATTCTGGGCTGCCGCTTCTTCGATGCGCGTCTTGAAATCGCCTGCCACGCTGGCGTCGAGTTCGCCTACCAGCGTAATCTTTGCAATGCCGTTCGGCTCCATTTCGAGACTTGATTCAAAAATCATTGTGCTTGCTCCTAAGAGTTAACGTCCAACAAGAATGATGACTGAGCGGTTGCCCAGCAGAATACTGTTCTGGTCGCTCAAAACAGGTTCACTGCCCGGCGTCCAACTATCTTCAGGCGCAGCCACGCCGGTATTGAAAGCGACATGCCAGCGCTGGTTTTGCGGTAACGTCGGCAGGTTGAACCAGACCGAGTCCCAATACATATTCATGGCAACGTAGATGTTCTGGTCGTCTTCTGTGCCGCCATTCGCGTAACCACCGCAGAGCATGAACGCCAGCGTATGACTGCTGCTGTCAGACCAATCCGGCTGCCAAGGCTGAGTGCCGTGAAAGCTCATGTCCGGAAGCCCAACGCCCAGATAATCATTGTGGGCGAAGAAATAACGGTTACGCAGAATCGGATGCGCGTGACGGAAAGCGATCAGATTTTGCGTAAATTGCAGTAAATCCGCATGAGTCTCGGTCAGCGACCAATCGAGCCAGTTGAGTTCGTTGTCGTGGCAGTAGGTATTGTTGTTGCCGTACTGCGTGCGCCCAGCTTCGTCGCCCATCAGGAGCATGGGAATGCCCTGACTGGTCATCAGAATTGCCAGCGCATTCTTGATCTGGCGCTGGCGCAGTTCGTTGATCGCCAGATCGTCGGTCTGCCCTTCGCAACCGCTGTTCCAGCTCTCGTTGTCGTTCGCGCCGTCGTTGTTGTTTTCGCCGTTATCCCAGTTATGCTTTTCGTTGTACGACACCAAGTCCATCAGCGTGAAGCCATCGTGCGCCGTCAGGAAATTGATCGATGCCGTCGGGCCGCGCGAGGCGTAGAGATCAGGCGATCCCTGCACGCGCTGGGCGATTTCACCGATCAAGCCATCTTCGCCCTTGATGAACTTGCGCACGCCATCGCGGCACTTGCCGTTCCATTCTGCCCAGCGACCATAGGCAGGGAACGAACCGACCTGATACAAGCCGCCCGCGTCCCACGCTTCCGCGATCAGCTTGCACTTGGCAAGGATCGGGTCATACGCTAAGCCTTCGAGCAGCGGCGGGTTCGAGAGCGGTGCGCCGTCAGACGCGCGTCCCAAAATCGAGGCGAGGTCGAAGCGAAAGCCGTCGATGTGATATTCTGACGCCCAATAACGCAGGCAGTCGAGCACCATGTTACGCACAACGGGATTATTGCAATTGAGCGTGTTGCCCGTGCCACTGAAGTTATAGTAGTAGCCTTCGGGGGTCAGCATATAGTAGGTTTTGTTGTCAATACCCCGAAACGAGATGTAGGGTCCCTGTTCGTTGCCTTCAGCCGTGTGATTGAACACCACGTCGAGCATGATTTCGATATCGTTCGCGTGCAGTTCCTTGACGAGATTCTTGAATTCGTCTACCTGCATCCCAAACTTACCTGTCGCGGCGTAGCCTGCCTTCGGCGCGAAAAAGCCGACGGTGCTGTAGCCCCAGTAGTTGTAGAGCATCTCGCCCGTATCGGGATGCACGCGGCTGTTCTCGAACTCGTCAAACTCGTAGATCGGCAGGAATTCGACGCAGTTGATGCCGAGCGACTTGAGGTATGGAATTTTGTCGATCACGCCAGCGAATGTCCCCGGCGCTTTCGACCCTGACGATTCGTGGCGCGTGAAGCTGCGCACGTGCATCTCGTAAATGACGAGGTCTTCGATCTGCTTTTCGAGCGGGCGGTCGTGTTCCCAGTCAAAGTCATCGAGAACGGGTCGCGCGCGATGCTGGTACTGGTCATTCCAGTCCGGCGTCACACCCCACACGTCACGCCCGCCGATCACTTTCGCATAGGGATCCATCAACACCTTAGTCGGATCGTATCGGTAGCCCTCGACTGGATTCCACTGACCTTCCATACGAAAGCCGTATTCGATATTCTCGTATTCGAGGTCAAAGACGGTCATTGCATAGACGTCACCGATCCTGAATTCGTCAAGGAATGGGATTTCGACCAGCGGCTGCGGTTCGCCCTTCTTGAACAGTACGAGCGTACAGGACGTCGCGCTGGTCGAAAAGATCGAGAAGTTGATCCCGCCGGGAACCATCGTCGCGCCAAAAGGCAGCATGTGCCCGGCACGCAGCCGAAACCCGGCGTGCTCGTGAGTGGAGTAAGTATCGATGCGATCCATTACTGTTGCCCCAACGCTGCCTTGCCTTCTTCGAGCGTTTCAGCAGTGGTGAAGAACTTCAGGAAGCCGGTTGCAGACATCGTACTCTTGATGTCCTCCGACAGACCGACCAGCACGACATTCCCTTTACCGCCGGAAATCTGGCGGTGCAGCAGCAGCATCACGCGCAGTCCTGCGCTCGACATGTATTCCACGCCGGAGAGATCGAGCAGGAGACGGCAGCCCGGTTGAGCCACCGCCAAAACTTTTTCTTGTAACGCAGGAGCGGTGCTGCCATCGACCTCACCTCTCGCTTCGACGACGGTTGCATCGCCATATGGCTTGACTTCTACTTCCATGAAATTACTCCGCTTTGGTCGGAACGAGCTGGACTTTGATCTTAACACGTTTATCCGACTGCGGGAGTTTTACCGTCAAAGCTTCTGCATCGAAGTCGTCATAAGCAGCACCATCCACTTCAACAGAGCCGATCTTGATCGACCCTTTGGGGAGCAAGTCGGGCGCGACGCGGATGGTTTTGTCACCGAATCCATCGAGCTTCGGCTTAAAGTAGAAGTCCATCGGCTGCTTCGTGATCAGCAGGTTGGTGTAGGTCGATGCCAAATAGCACAGTTCCATCGAGTGATAG
The DNA here is from genome assembly GCA_038260485.1 of Aggregatilineales bacterium. Classification (GTDB taxonomy): domain Bacteria; phylum Chloroflexota; class Anaerolineae; order Aggregatilineales; family Phototrophicaceae; genus Flexifilum. The sequence goes on from JBBSNT010000361.1 coordinate 3,238, forward strand.
CCGCTCATCGAGTGACTGCCCTTGAGACGCTCGTTGCCGAGCAAGTAGGGCAGACCATTCGCCAGCGTATTGAAGTAAATGCCGCCGTCACCATGATCAAGGAAGAAGGCGTTGTAGTAGGACGTTGATTCATGCGCCAGTCGCTTGTATTCTTCAACGCCGTAAATACCGTACATGATCAAATAGGCAAGCACGCCCTGTTCCTGCTGCCACCACGCCTTGCGGTCGTGCCAAACCACACGATGGAATTTCTCACCGGGGTGCAGCACGCGCTCAACCATGTCGTACCAACCACCGCGCTGCTTGTCCATGCCGGTGCCGGGCATCAGATCAGCGATCTTCTTGGAGAACTGCTCGTAGCTGTCCTTCCATTTCAGCGACTGCATACGGGTTAAGTTCCAAGCGATCTTCAGGTTGTGACCAACAACGGCACGGTTCTGCTGCCAGCCCCAAACCTGATCTTTGCTCCAGTCCTCGAAAAATTTCTCCTGGACAAACGGGCTTTCGTCGTAGTCTTGGAAGTGCTCGGTAATCGTGTCGAAGGTGTCTTCGAGGAAATCGGCGTACTTCTGCTCGCCCGTTGCCAAATACAGGTTGATCAGGTAAGCGGGCGCATGGTCACCAACCGAGTTCCAGTTCTTACGAGCGCGGTTCGCACCGAGCATCTCGGCGCGCGGATCGAGCGTGATCGGGTCGATGTGCGAGAAATAGCCACCCTGCTCGCGGTCGATGTAGTACTTGTCGAACAGATCAATCGTCTTTTCGGCATCGTAGAGAATGCGCGGATCGCCATTGGCGCGGTAGGTCTGAATTGGGCCCGCCAGCGCGTAAATCTGCTCGTATGCCGGGATCGAGTCGAAGTCGTCGCCAAACTCCGACGTTAGCAATTTCTGCTCTTGCTCACCACTGACCATAATGCCGTGATACCAGTAGACTAGGTCTTCGTCGGCATCGTAGAAACGCATGTGTTCGCGCAGGTACTCTGTACCGAGTTCCGCCGCCTCGAGGAAGCTATCCTCGCCCGTCAACATGAACGCCGACGCCAAGCCGTAGATCAAGCGCGAAATGGTGTCCGTCTCTTGCAGGAAGTCGCCGCGCTTCTCGCCTGCAAGGTGCAGGAAGGTGCGGTAGTTGCGCCAGTCAATC
>JBBSNT010000362.1:0-4377 GCA_038260485.1 Aggregatilineales bacterium
CTTCGCCTGGATTGACAAGTTCCGAGCCTTACTCATTCGCTATGATCGCAAAGATGCCAACTTTCTCGGTGCTCATCATCTCGCTTTTGCGCTCATTAACCTACGTCATTTGTTCGCACAGAAAGTTTGAATCAGTTCAATACTTGCGATGTCCTCTTGTCTGCAAAGCTGGGGCATCCCCCAAGGTACGACGAGTGAGTGGGCGGAGTTGTTAAGCGGTTGATTCAACCTCCGCCCAAATTTCGTGAACCCAGCTTGAAGGCAGCGTCGCAGAGGCGCATATCCCAGTAAAGATTTCATTTCAGCGTTGACGAAAGCGTAGCAATAAATTGTGCTTTTAAAATTACAAATTACATTTCAACTTGACTGTCCAGCTCATTTGAGCTTCCCCTGAGAGAAATTCCTCGCCGCACTACGGGCGAGATATTCGGAGTACATTATGATCGATTTAATATCGGAGCTACGCAAGCTAACAGAAAAATGGCGCTCGACGGGTCAGAAAACGCGGGAGGCATCCGCGGAAATACCGAATCTCTTAGCGCGCGGTCACATGCACGGAATGAGCGACGGATTCGACCTAGCGGCAGACGATGTCGATACACTGGCGGACGAAGCCGAGCCGCCGGGTGTTCTCGCACAAAAGGACGCGTGAAGAAAGCATTTGCAACGGTGAAATAAAAAAGGGCAGACCCAATGGGTCTGCCCCTCGTTGTGCTGTTGAGCGAGTCTGATTAATACTCAGGCATCGGCGGAGCCGCCGGTGCACCGTGCTTCTCAGGCATGTCGGTGATCAAGACTTCAGTCGTCAAGATCATCGAGGCAATCGACGCCGCGTTCTCGACCGCACCGCGCGTGACCTTCGCCGGGTCAGGGATGCCCGCCGCGATCATGTCGCCGTAAGCGTTGGTCAGGACATTGTAGCCGATCTTGTAGTTATTCTGTTCCTTCTGCATCCGGCGGACTTCCTGAATGACGACCGCGCCGTCGACTCCCGCGTTGGCGGCAATCTTCTTCATCGGCACTTCCAGCGAACGGCGGACGATGGTCACGCCGGTCTGCTCGTCATCGTAGGGCATCTTGAGGTCGTCGAGCGCGGAAACCGCGTTGACCAGCGCCACACCACCACCGGGGACGATACCTTCTTCAACCGCTGCGCGGGTCGCGCTCAGCGCGTCCTCGACACGGTGCTTCTTTTCCTTCAGTTCGGTTTCAGTTGCCGCACCGACGCGGATAACCGCGACGCCGCCGGACAGCTTCGCCAAGCGTTCCTGAAGTTTCTCGCCGTCATAGTCGCTGGTGCTGAGTTCGATTTCCTTGCGGATTTCTTCGATGCGACCCTTGATCGCCTTCTCATCACCTGCGCCATCGACAATCACAGTGTTGTCTTTGGTCGAAGTCACCTTCGCCGCGCGACCGAGGTCTTGCAGCGTGACGGTTTCCAGCTTGCGACCGGTTTCTTCGCTGATGACCGTGCCGCCCGTGAGGACAGCGATGTCGCCCAGCATTGCCTTACGGCGATCACCGAAGCCGGGGGCTTTGATTGCCAGCACGTTCAGCATCCCGCGCAGCTTATTCAGCACGAGGGTTGCCAGCGCTTCGCCGTCAACGTCTTCCGAGACGATCACGATGTCGCGCTTGCCGATTTGTACCAGCTTTTCGAGCAGCGGGACAATGTCCTGCGCCGCGCTGATTTTCTTGTCGTAAATCAGGATGTAGGGTTCTTCAATCGAGGCTTCCATCGCATCCGGATTGGTCAGGAAGTAGGCGCTGATATAGCCTCGGTCGAACTGCATACCTTCGACATATTCAGTTTCGAATTCCAGACCCTTGCTCTCTTCGACCGTGACGACGCCGTCTTTACCGACTTTGTCCATCACTTCGGCAATCAGGTTGCCAATGTCGCTGTCCTGCGCCGAAACGCTGGCAACCTGAGCGATTTCTTCTTTGGTGCTAATCGGAATCGCCTGTTCCTTGATGTTCTTGGCGACCGCTTCAGCAGCAGCCATAATGCCGCGCTTGAGCAGCATCGGGTTGGCGCCAGCAGCCACGTTCCGCAGACCTTCGTTGACGATTGCCTGCGCCAGAACGGTCGCAGTCGTCGTGCCGTCACCGGCAATATCATTGGTCTTGGTCGCGGCTTCCTTCAGAAGCTGTGCGCCCATGTTTTCATACGGGTCGTCGAGTTCGATTTCCTTGGCGACGGTGACGCCGTCGTGGGTGACGGTCGGCGCGCCAAATTTCTTGTCGAGCGCAACGTTGCGCCCCTTCGGACCTAGAGTCGTCGCAACGGCATCGGCGAGCTTATCGACACCACGCTGAAGACCACGACGTGCTTCGTCACGAAATGATAATTGCTTTGCAGGCATATTTTATCGCTCCTGTTACTGGTTACGGATGGGTGTTACAAACAATAATTCTGCGAATCAGAGGCTAGCGAATGCTTTAGCCTTCGACGATTCCCAGAATGTCGCTTTCCTTCATGATCAAGACTTTCTTGCCGTTCAGCTTAATTTCGGTGCCAGCGTACTTGGCGAACAGCACCGTCATACCGAGTTCGACGTCCATGTCGATGCGCTTGCCATCGTCATCACGACGACCTGCACCAACAGCCAACACCTTACCCTGCTGCGGCTTTTCCTTAGCAGTTTCGGGCAGCACCAACATACCGCCAGCAATCGTTTCCTCTTGCTCGACGGGTTCGACGATGATACGATCCCCTAATGGGCGGATATTAACGGACATGCTTCTTGCCTCCTGAGTATCTTCTTGACGAGTGTTTCGCTGCTTTTGGCGTCAATCACTAGTCTGCTATTTTAGCACTCGCACATGAGGAGTGCTAATCAATAGTCAGAAATATAGCAAAATCCACGCGAATCGTCAAGGATTCTAGCAAAGTTCTTATACAACTGCTAAATCCAGCCTTATAGCCTCCCGAACGCTTGCCCCCATACTCGACTAAAAAGAGCCATCTGATTTCTGAGCAAACCGACCGATCTTATTCGGTGTTATAGCCTATACAATTGGAGAAGTGTTGCTGTTATGACGAGGGAAATACATGTCTGTACCGTCGCCTAACTCTGACTATCAACCGCAGTTTAGTCTGTGGGTGCGCCAGTTCCTCACGGTGATCTTGCTGATTGCCGGTGTGCTCATGCTCACGCTGATCGCCCCCGTGCTGCCCATGCTCACCGTCGCCTTTCTGATCAGTTTCGTGATGTTCTTTCCGAGCCGTTCACTGGCACGGCGCACGCCCGTTCCTTACAGCATCGCCGTGATCATCCTCTACGTTTTCATGATCGTCTTGATCGTTCTAGGCGTGCTGCTGCTCACGCCGATGCTGGTCGCGGGCGTCAATAATCTGCTTTCCAGCTTGCAGCAGGGCTACAACGACTTGATCCTCAGCCTCGGCGCTGTGAGACCGGAAGATGCGGTGCTCAACGTCTTCGGCGTTCCGGTCGATCTCTCCGACGTGGTGCGGACAGCACAGAGTACGCTGCTCAACGGCGTGACCACGACGACGCGCGGCTTTTTGCTCCCCATGACCATGCCCACCGCGACTCCTGTCCGGCAGGTCGCGCTTGACGACATCCTCAACCAGATTTTGCCGCTGTTTGGCCCAGTTTCTCAAACGGTCACGTCGGCAATTGGCACCGTGACGGGGTTTGTCGGCAGTTTTCTGCTGGCGTTGTTCATCTCGTTTCTGGTGCTGCTCGACATCCCGCTGACGCAGAAAGCGATCTCGCGCGGCGTGCCCCTGTCCTATCACCGTGAGTTCGCCCTGCTGGTGCAGAAGATCGCGCACGTCTGGAATGGCTTCTTTAAGGGGCAGGTCTTGATCGGCTTTGCGATTGGCGTCTTGACCTTCATCCAGCTTTCAGCGATGGGCATCGGCAATACCTTCATCCTTGCCGTGATCACGGGCACCATTTCGCTGATCCCGACCATTGGCGGCATTATCGCGCTTGTCCCGCTCAGCCTTATCCCGCTGATTCAGGGATCGCAAACGCTGCCGCAAGTCCCACACGGGGTCATGGCGCTGCTGGTGGTCGGCATTAACCTGCTCATCACGCAGGTCATTTGGAACGTTGTTGCGCCGAAAATCCTCGGCAATGCGTTGGAGCTTCCGCTGCCAGTCATCATCGTCGGCGTATTCATCGGTGCAGCGGCGGGCGGTGTGCTCGGTGCATTCCTCGTCGCGCCTATTATGGCGACTTTGCGCCTGCTGATCGCCTACGTTTGGAGCAAAATCACGCTGCAAGACCCCTATCCCGGTGAGCCAGAGCCATTTGGATGGGATGAAGACGCTTTCGTCTATCACGGGCGTTTTCGAGCGCGCCTGCGGGTTCCCTTTACCCCACTTGGGGGCGATACATAGCC
>JBBSNT010000363.1:0-4359 GCA_038260485.1 Aggregatilineales bacterium
CTTGAGCAGCACTTTCGCGCCACCATATGCCGCTGTCACCGGATGCGGGATCGTCGTGCCAGCAAGCGTAATACTTTTCATTTGCCGCCGAGCGCGATCAGTCCCCTTGCGGATGCTATCAGGAACGGCACGCGCCTTACCGACGCCGACACCGACCCGTCCTTTGCCATCGCCAACGACGACGACTGTACGGAAGGCAAAGCGACGACCACCCTTGATGACTTTGGCGACGCGCTTGATGTCGATTACGCGCTCATCAAGCTCCTCGCGGTCTTCACGCGGCTCGCGCGGTTCGCGCTGCTGTCTGTTCTTCATAATTTCTCCTAGAAATCCAGTCCGCCTTCGCGAGCGCCTTCAGCCAACGCCGCCACGCGACCATGATACTGATAGCCGCCTCGGTCGAATACGACCGTGCTGATGTTCGCTGCTTTCGCCCGTTGCGCCACTACTTGCCCGACGATCTTCGCCGCTTCGATCTTCGACTTGCCTTCAAGCTGTCCGGCGACTTCTTTGTCAATCGTCGATGCCGATGCCAGCGTTTGTCCATTAATATCGTCGATCACCTGCGCATAGATGTTGGTCAGGCTGCGGAAGACGTTGAGGCGCGGGCGCGCCGGCGTGCCGCTGATCCGCGCCCGAACGCGGCGATGACGCCGCGCCAGTTGCGCGTGTTTCTTCTTAACTTGCTTTGCGGTAGCCATTCTTCACCTTGCCTTACTTACCAGTTTTACCCGCTTTACGGCGGATAATTTCGTCAGAGTAACGCACACCCTTGCCCAAGTACGGTTCCGGTGGGCGCAGTTCACGGATATTCGCCGCGACCTGACCAACCACCTGCTTGTCGATGCCCTTGACGTGGATGATACGCCCGCGATCTTCGATCTCGAAGCTGATGTTCGGCGGCGGGTTCACCACGATTTCGTGGGAGTAGCCCAACCGCATCACCAAATCAGCACCCCGTAGATCGCTGCCGTATCCGACACCTTCGATCTGTAGCGAGCGCTGGAAACCCGTCGATACGCCCGTCACCATGTTCGACAACAGCGCGCGTTCGAGTCCGTGTAGCGCCCGGTTCTGGCGCTCGTCGTTCGGGCGGGTGACGGTCATAACGCCGTCTTCCTGCTGAACGCTGATATTTGGGTGAACCTTGTGTTCCAGTTCGCCCTTAGGTCCCTTGACCGTGACTTGCTGACCATCAATGGTCACATCCACCTTGTCAGGGATATTTACAGGTTGCTTGCCAATTCGAGACATCGCCTATCTACCCCTTTACCAGACGTAGCAGAGCACTTCGCCGCCGACACGCTCGCGGCGCGCCTGCTGCGCTGTCATAACACCTTTGGGCGTCGTGACAATGGCGATGCCGATACCGCTCATCACGCGCGGCATATCAGTCCGTCCGCGATACACACGGCGTCCCGGCTTGCTTACTCGCTGGATGTTCGTGATCACCGACTTGCGCTCGCGGCGCGCGCCGTGATACTTTAACTGAATAGTAATCAACGAAAAAGGTTGTTCGTCGCCGACATTAAAGCCTTCGACAAAGCCTTCTTCCTGCAAAATACGCGCAATTTCCACCTTGATCTTCGAGGTGGGGATCTCGCAGGTCGGGTTTCCGGCCATTAGCGCGTTGCGAATGCGCGTTAGCATATCTGCTATGGGATCGCTAATCATGCTTCCCCTCCGTTCTCTCTTACCAGCTCGACTTCACGACGCCGGGGATTTTCCCCTGAAGCGCCTGTTCGCGGAAATGAATGCGGCATAAGCCAAACCGGCGAATGTAACCGCGCGGACGACCGCAGATTTTGCCCGAATTCGGGTCAACAAACTGACAGCGGTTGCGGACGCGCACTTTAAACTTCCGGTGGGATTCACGAGCCGTCATGGATTTCTTAGCCATACCCTCGTCCTCTTATCTTTCTTGGAAAGGCATACCGAGCAGCTTCAGCAGCCGGCGGCCTTCCTCATCTGTCTTGGCGCTGGTCACGATGGTAATTTCCATCCCCCGCACCTTGTCAATCTTGTCGTACTCGATTTCCGGGAAAACCAACTGCTCGCGCAACCCGATGGTGTAGTTTCCACGCCCATCGAACGTTTCCGGTGATACCCCGCGAAAGTCGCGGATACGCGGAAGCGCAACGTTGATCAGCCGGTCGAGCATCGCCCACATCCGCTGACCACGAAGGGTAACCTTCGTGCCAATCGGACGACCCTCACGCAGCTTGAACGCCGCAATGCTTTTCTTCGCACGGTTGATCACGGGCTGCTGCCCGGTAATCTGCCGTAGGTCGGTGACCGCACCGTCAAGCGACTTCGGGTTGTCGACAGCTTCGCCGACGCCGATGTTCAAGACGATCTTTTCAATCCGCGGCACCTGCATCACATTGCCGTAGCTAAACTCAGTCATGAGGGTGGGTACGACTTTATCTTGGTACTGTGTTTGAATTCCGTACTTCACCATGATGTTTACTCGATGTCCGAATCACACTGTTTGCACACGCGCACTTTGTAACCATCATCGCGGACACGAAAGCCCACGCGTGTCTTCTTATTGCACGAAGGACACACCAACAGCACGTTCGAGAGATGAATAGGTCCCTCGAATTCGACGATTTGCGCCGGAATCTGCTGGCTGCCCGCCTGTCGCGCTTTTCGATGCCGCTTCAGGGCGTTCACCCCTTGCACCACGACGCGATCTTCTTTCGGCAGCACGGTCAATACTTCACCGCGCTCTCCGAGGTCTTTGCCGGCAATCACCTCTACGGTGTCGCCTTTCTTGATACGCTGCATCTTAAAACCCCTCCACGTTATAGGGTTTCCGGTGCGAGCGACACGATTTTCAGGAAACCTCGGTCGCGCAGTTCGCGCGCCACAGGTCCGAAAACACGGGTGCCGCGCGGGTTCTGCATGTCTTCGCTCAAAATCACGGCAGCATTGTCGTCAAAGCGAATGTACGAACCGTCGTCACGGCGGTATTCTTTCGCCACACGCACGACTACCGCCTTGACCACGTCACTTTTCTTGACGCTGCCCTGCGGTGACGCCGACTTCACGGTGGCGACGACAATATCGCCAATGCCGCCGTAGTAGCGGAACGAACCACCAAGCACACGGATCACCAAAATTTCTTGCGCGCCGGTATTATCGGCGATTTTTAGACGAGACTCATTCTGAATCATGGCTACTCGTCCCCATTACCATCAGTGTCGCCGGCTTCGATGACCGCTTCATCAGGAAGCGTTTCGAGTACCGGCATGCCCACTGCTTCTAGGACTGCTTCCACCACCCAGCGCTTATGACGGCTGAGCGGCTTGCTCTCTACGACGCGCACAAGCGCGCCCACCTGAATGGAATTGCTTTCGTCATGCGCCATGATTTTCTTGGTTGTGCGCACAACCTTCTTGTAGATGGGGTGCGTCTTACGACGCTCGATGGCAACCACCACCGTTTTATCCATCTTGTCACTAACGACGCGACCAATCAGCCGCCGACGTGAGTTAGGCATTGTTTCCTTCCTTCGCTGCGATCTGGCGCTCGCGAATCACGGTCATGATGCGGGCGATATCGCGTCTGGTGCGCCGCAGCGCGTTTGGGTCTTCCAACTGCCCGAAGCCCTTCTGAAAGCGCAGGTTGAACATCGCCTCGCGTTGATCTTCCAGCGCGTTGAACAACTTGTCGTCCGTCAGGTGGCGCAGGTCTTGAACGTCCATTAGACACCTAGTTCCTGCCCGGAAATCGGGTCAATGCGCTTGACGAACTTTGTCTTGATCGGCAGCTTGTGCGACGCAAGACGCAGCGCTTCACGCGCTTCATCTTCGGGAATACCGCCCATTTCGAACAGCACACGCCCCGGCTTGATCACCGCGACCCAGAACTCGACTGAGCCTTTACCACTGCCCATGCGGGTTTCGGCGGCTTTCTGCGTGACCGGCTTGTCCGGGAACACGCGAATCCAGATTTTCCCACGACGGCGAATGTAGCGTACCATCGTGCGGCGTGCTGCCTCGATTTGACGGCTGTTGAGCCAGCAGGGTTCGAGCGCTTGTAGACCAAACTCACCGAACGCGACCGTTGCGCCGCGATACGATTTGCCCGTCATGCGCCCGCGCATCTGCTTGCGGTACTTAACACGTTTAGGCATTAACATTGCATACAACTCCTAAGGGCTACCGGCTTGTGCTTCCGCTACGGGCTAACGTAGGCTTCTTCGCTTTTAGCGTTTGGCTTCTGCGGTTCTTCGCCCAACGACTCACCCTTATAAATCCACACTTTGACGCCAATGCGCCCAAAGGTGGTCAAGGCTTCAGCACGAGCGAAGTCGATCAAGGCGCGCAGCGTACCACGCGGCACACGACCTTC
>JBBSNT010000364.1:0-4347 GCA_038260485.1 Aggregatilineales bacterium
CTGCCGCTGACCGCGCCGGCACTGGTCACAACCGGCTTGCTGGCGTTTATCTCGGCGTGGAACGAGTACCTGTTCGCGCTGACCTTCACGGTCATCAACCCCAGTGCGCGCACGGTGACGGTCGCCATCGCCCTGTTCAGTGGGCAGGTATCACGCCAAGAGCCGATTGCCGAAATCATGGCGGCGTCGATTGTCGTGACCATTCCGCTGCTGATCCTCGTGCTGATTTTCCAGCGCCGGATCGTCGAAGGCTTGACAGCAGGGGCGGTCAAGGGGTAAAAGAAGCAGTACCGAGTATTGAGTGCTGAGCAAAAATTTGTCTGTACGCTTTGATCGACCTTCCATTGTCGAATTTGCTGCGTACAATAAGTTTTTTCTCGGTATTCGGCACTCGGTACTTTTTTGTCTTTTAGCAATTGAAGTTGTTCAAGGTAGGCGATGAACTGGCATACCAACGCAATTTACTATGAACTCTATTTAAGAGCGTTTAGGGATGGGAATGGCGATGGGCACGGCGATTTCGCCGGACTGCGGACGCGCTTGGATTATTTGCAGTGGTTAGGCGTAGACTGCATTTGGATGCTGCCGATTAACCCCTCGCCGCTGCGTGACGATGGTTACGACGTCGCGAGCTACTATGGCATCCATCCGACTTACGGCGTGCTCGAAGACTTCATGGTCACGATGGAAGAAATCCATCGTCGCGGCATGAAGGTGATCGTCGATATGGTCATGAATCACACCTCGGATCAACACCCCTGGTTTCAGGAATCGCGCAGTTCGGTCAATTCGCCGCTGCGCGATTACTACGTCTGGACGGCGGACACCGACAAGTTCAAGGACGCGCGCATCATCTTCGTCGATACCGAGCGCTCGAACTGGGCGTACAGCGCGGCGACGGGCGAATACTACTGGCATCGCTTCTACAGCAGCCAGCCCGATTTGAACTACGACAATCCTGAAGTCTGCCGAAAAATGATGGACGCGGTCAAATTCTGGCTCGATCTCGGCGTCGATGGCTTCCGGCTCGATGCCGTGCCTTACTTGTTCGAGCGCGAGAATACCAACTGCGAAAATCTGCCGGAAACGCACGAATTTTTGCGCAAACTGCGCCGCTTCGTCGATGAGAACTATGAGGATCGGCTGCTGGTGGCGGAGGCGAACCAATGGCCTCACGACCTGCTGCCTTACTTCGGTAACAGCGACGAACTGCAGATGTGCTTCAACTTCCCGATCATGCCGCGTCTGTTTATGGCGCTGGCACAGCACGACCGCAAGCCTGTGATCGACGTGATGGCGATGATGCCGGACATCCCGGACGACTGCCAGTGGGCGACGTTCCTGCGTAATCACGACGAACTGACGCTGGAAATGGTCACGCCGGAGGAGCGCGAGTTCATGTGGAACTTCTACGCGCCGGACTTCCACCAACGGCTAAACTTGGGCATTCGGCGGCGGCTCGCGCCGCTGCTCGACAACGATTTGGGCAAGATCGGGCTGATGCACTCGCTGCTGTTCTCGCTGCCCGGCGCGCCTTTCCTGTATTACGGCGACGAGATCGGCATGGGCGATAACGTCGGCTTGCCCGACCGCAACGGCGTCCGCACGCCGATGCAGTGGGAAGATTCGATGCACGCCGGATTCTCGAACACGATGTCCGATGCGCTCTACGCGCCCGTCGCGCGCGATCCGGTTTACGGTTTCCAGAACGTCAACGTCGCGGCGCAGCAGGCGGACGAAAACTCGCTGCTGCATCTGGTGCGCGGCATGATCATGAAGCGTAAAGAACTGCCATTTTTGGCGAAGGGCAAGCTGGAATGGATGCTCGATACGCCGCGTGAGACGCTTTGCTTTGCCCGCTATGAGGGTGATCAGCGGATGGTGGCGCTGCACAACCTCTCGACCGACCCGCACACGATCCCGTTCCCGGATTATGAATCCTACACCGACGTCTATCACCCTGACGCGGAAGTGGGCGAGTCGATTACGCTTCAGCCTTACGAGTATCGCTGGCTGCTGAAGAAATTCGACGCATAACGCTGCTGGTAGCTCGGAAAGTATTTGGAAGGGCAGAAACTAATCTGCTCTTATGCCAAAGCCGCCCCTTTAGTGGGCGGCATTTTTTTAGCTGAGGGTTTCAACCCTCAGCGGTTTCCCCGCGATAATTGCACTCGTAGGCATACGCCAGCAGTTGGAAGCCGAACTTCTCCAGCGCGGCGCGGCTCATCGGGCTGGCGTCAATCGTCAGGTAGCGTTTGCCGCGCTGAATCGCCTCCTGCGCGCGCACGGCGACCAGCGCTGTGTACAGCCCGCGCTGCCGATACTCCGCCAGCGTCGATCCACCCCACAGACCGGCGAAATCGCTGCCTTCGTGAAAGTCGATGCGCCCGTAGGACGCGGGTATGCCATCCACGTAAGCAGCGTAAATGCTGAGTTCTTCCGGTGCTTCGCGCAGCGTATACGCCAGCGAACGAATCATGCCCTCGTCATCTTCGTCCCAGACCGCCCGCGTGATCGCGCGCACGTCGTCAAGCCCTGCCGCATCGGTGACGCGGCGCACGTCATGCGTGACAGGCTGCGTCAGCGCAGATGGGGTCGCCTGAAGGTCGAGCGTCAGCACGGCGTCCGGTTCTTCGGGGACGAATCCGTGCGCGATCAAGCGGTCTTTGAGGTCGGCGGGTTGGTCGTAATCGAACAGCTTCCATTCCAAATTGCCGGCGATGCCGAGGCGCTTGAAGTAGGCGATCTCCTCACGAATGACGGCGTCGGCATTGGTTTGATCCAACTGCGAATAGATCAGGGTGCCGCGCTCGCTGATTGGGTCTATCTGGCGGATGGTGTGCGGCGTGACCTCGCGGCGCGCACCCGCATATTCCATCTCGATGCGCTGCTGCTGGTCGTAAAGTTTGTGAATTTCAGCCATGGGTTAGGCATCTCCTTAATGGGATAGGGTAGTTCACGCTCTGGCACGCGGGGATGGTTATGCGGACGTGCGCTGAGAGTGTTAAACTACAAGCAAAAGGTTACTGCATCTCGTAAAGGAATTTAAGAAGGAGTTTTGCAATGGCACGCATAGTTCGGGGCGCTTTAGTGCAAGCAACATGGACGGGCGATAAGCAGTCGATGATTGACAAGCACGTCGATTATGCGCGCAAGGCGGCGCAAGAAGGCGCGCAGGTGATGTGTTTTCAAGAACTGTTCTATGGACCGTATTTCTGCCAAGTGCAGGAGAAAAAATGGTTCGACATCACCGAGCCGATTCCCGATGGACCGACCACCCGCTTGATGCAAGACCTCGCGCGCGACACCAAGATGGTGCTGATCGTGCCGATGTACGAGCAGGAAGCCCCCGGCATTTACTATAACACCGCTGCTGTGATCAACGCAGACGGCACTTATCTCGGCAAATACCGCAAAACGCACATTCCACATACGGATGGCTTCTGGGAGAAGTATTACTTCCGCCCCGGCAATCTCGGCTATCCTGTGTTCAATACCGCCGTCGGCAAGGTCGGCGTTTACATCTGCTACGACCGCCACTTTCCTGAAGGCGCGCGCGTGCTCGGCTTGAATGGCGCGGAAATGGTTTTCATCCCCTCAGCGACCAGTCGCGGACTCTCGCAGCATCTCTGGAAGATCGAGCAGACCAGCCACGCGATTGCCAACGGCTATTTTGTTGGCACGATCAATCGTGTTGGCATTGAAAAAGAACTCGGTGACGACGACTTCTACGGGCAGAGCTACTTCTGCGACCCGCGCGGGCAGTTCTGTGGCGAGGTCGGTGACGCCTACAAGGAAGAACTGCTCGTCCGTGACCTTGACCTCGATTTGATCAAGGAAGTGCGCGATACGTGGCAGTTCTACCGCGACCGCCGCCCGGATATGTATGAGCAAATCGTCGAAGCGTAATTAAAGCAAAGTGACGGGTTTGTAGGAGAGACGACTATGGAGTTTGCAATTACGTTCAAGGGCGACATCGATCCTAGGCGCACCGTTGCGCTCTGCCAGCAGGCGGAGCAAGCGGGGTTCACCAGTGCATGGTTCTTCGATTCGCATATCCTCTGGCGTGACTGTTACGCGACGATGGCGATGTGTATGGAGCACACGACCCATATGCGTTTCGGTCCCTGTGTGACTAACCCCGGCGTGCGAGATTGGTCGGTCGCGGCGAGCATGTTTGCAACGCTGGCAATGCAAAGCGGCGGACGCATCGACATGGGCTTGGGGCGTGGCGACAGCTCTCAGCGTGTATTGGGCAAGAAACCGCTGACCGTCAGCACGATGGTCGAGTTCACCAAAGCGGTCAAGGCGATGATTCGCGGCGACGAAGTCCAGTACGAGAAAGAC
>JBBSNT010000365.1:0-4330 GCA_038260485.1 Aggregatilineales bacterium
ACGCTTGAACAGGCGGGCGCGGCGCTGGAGGACGAGGATCAAGGCACGCCTATCCTGCTGTCGTTTAGCAGCCTGCCGAATGCCGTCGCCTTCATGCAGCCCGCCGTGGTTTCTGGCAGAGTCAGGGATGTGAACAAGGTCGCCAAGTTCAGCCGCGTGACTGTGCAAGCACAGATTTGGCGCGTATTGGTCAACCCTAAGCTTAAAGCGCTCGCTGGCTATACCGTCGTCTTTGTTCCAGTCGATCCGGTGCTTGCTGAAGTCCCCGACGAATAGCCGACCGGATGACGATCACCCTCGCTGACCTCAACTTTCTCACTTCAGATGTGGGAGCGCGCGTGTTGAATCGGCTGGCGGCTGAAGATTTAGCCGACGATCATACGCTGCGGTTGATCGAAATGCTGCGGCGTGACTTGACGCTTGAACAGGCGGGCGCGGCGCTGGAACAGGCGCGGTTGCGCAAAAGGGCGGTCGGTAAGTTTGGCGACGACGCGGCGCGGATGTTCTTCACCCGTGAGGCGCTCGAACAAGTCAGCGATCCGTTAATCCGCACGTGGCGGGCGACCGAAGTCGTCAGCGCGCAGAGCATCGTTGATGCCTGCTGCGGGATTGGTGCGGATGCGTTGGCGTTCGCACAGGCAGGGCATGACGTGGTCGGGTTCGATATTGATCCGCTGCGTGTGGCGCTGGCGCGGCTCAATGCTGAAGCGCTCCGGCTAAGCGCGCGCTTCGAAGTCGCGGACGTGCGCGACGCTCTACCAGCCGCCGACCTGATCTTCTTCGATCCGGCGCGTCGCGGCGACGAGGGCAAGCGCATCTTCGACGTGGAGCGCTATCAACCGCCGCTTTCGACGCTGCGCGGTTGGCAAGCGGAGCGCATCCTTGCCAAGCTCTCGCCGGGAGTCGATTTGGCACAGCTTGAGGACTACGGCGGCAGCGTGACGTTCGTCTCGGTGGAGGGCGATCTCAAGGAAGCCGATTTGTCTGCTGCTGAGGGAATGGGCGGCTGTTATCGCGCGGTGCTTCTGAATGCAGGACATGATGCGGCGGTGTGGTCGCGGGCGGCTGACGTGATGACAAGCGCGCCGATCAGTGACCCGTGTGGCTGGCTGCTTGAGCCTGACCCAGCGATCATTCGGGCGGGGCTGGTGGCGGATTTAGCGCTTGAACTCGACGGCGCGCAGCTTGACCCGGAGATTGCCTACATCACGACTGACAGCAAGCCGGAGACGGTCTGGGCGCGGTCATGGCAAATTCTCGACTGGATGCCGTTCAATTTAAAGAAGCTGCGGGCGTATTTACGTGAGCATCAGATTGGGAGGGTGACGGTCAAGAAGCGGGGGACGGCGGTCACGCCGGAAACGCTGATCGCCAAGCTGAAGCTCAACCGAAACGACAGCGGGTCAAGAACGATTGTCTTGACCCGCTGCCGAGGAGCGCACATCATGCTGGTTTGTGCAGACTTAACGATAGAGAGGGGCGGATGACCTTGTGCGCAGCAGGCGGCAGAGTGAGTACGATGGCAATCAGAGAGCAATGCGGCAACGATGTGTCAGTGATGGTCAGCAGTGAAACAGCGATGTTGGCGGCAGCTATACGATAATGGTCTGTGATGGACTGCCTGCTACGATGAGACTACGATATGCTGCGTGCTTTAGTACAAAGGACAGTGTTGGCGACGATGTTTTTATGAGCGGCACAAGATAGTCATCCGGCCTGCTCTATCGTTAAGATGGTTTGTTTATCTAGTTATATTCTAACCCAGTGTATCATTTGTTGTTGGAAGATTCCATGAATTTCATAAATAAAATCCTAAGAAAGAGTGAATTTTAGTTTAGGAGGATGGGATGCTTCCCGTATATCACAACGAACCATTAACGGACTTTGGGCTACCTATCGAGCAAGCCGCCTTTGCTGGTGCGCTCGAACGGGTCAAGGCGGAAATTGGCGCGACCTACCCGCTCGTGATTGACGGCAGCGCGATCACGCTGGATGCGACATTCCCGTCGCTGAATCCGGCACGCCCGCAGGAAGTTTTGGGTAACTTCGCGGATGGCAACGCCGCACACGTTGATCAAGCGATTGCGGCGGCGGCTAAAGCGTTCGAGTCGTGGAAATCGACTCCGGTTGAGCAACGCGCTCGTTATCTGCTGCGGGCTGCGGCAGAGATGCGGCGGCGTAAGCATGAATTCAGCGCCTATATGGTACTGGAAGCGGGCAAGAGTTGGGTCGAAGCCGATGCCGACACCGCCGAGGCGATTGATTTTCTCGACTACTACGCGCGCCAAGCGGTGCGCATCGCTGATAGCAGTGGGCTGCTCGAATCGTATGCGCCGGAGCAATTGGGGCTGGATTACATTCCGCTGGGCGTGGGGGCGATCATTCCGCCGTGGAACTTCCCGCTGGCGATTGTGGCGGGCATGACTAGCGCCGCGCTGGTCACGGGCAACACAGTCGTGCTCAAACCCGCCGAACAAACGCCGTGGGTTGCCTACAAGTTCGCTGAACTGTTCTGGGATCAGGGCATTCCGGGGGGCGTGCTCAATTTCCTGACGGGAGACGGCGCGGTCGTGGGCGGACGGATGGTCGAACATCCGCAGACGCGCTTCGTCTCGTTCACGGGGTCACGGGCGGTTGGCGTGCAGATTTACGAGCAAGCGGCGAAAGTTCAGCCGGGGCAGAAGTGGCTGAAACGGATGATCCTTGAGATGGGCGGCAAGGACGCGGTGCTGGTTGATGAAACTGCCGACCTTAACGCCGCCGCCGTTGGAATCGTCGCCAGCGCATTTGGCTTTCAGGGGCAGAAATGTTCCGCTGGTTCGCGAGCAATTATTGTTGATGACGTTTACGATCAAGTCGCGGCGCAGGTGGTCGAACTGGCGCGTCAACTGCGGATCGGTGCGACGGATGGCGGCGCGAACATCGACATCGGGCCGGTGATTGACCCGGACGCGCTGCACAAGATCATGGACTACATCGAACTTGGCTCAGAGGAAGGCGCTCTGCTGCTGGGGGGTAATACGGTCGAAACGCCTAGCGCAGCCGGTGGCTATTTTATTGCGCCGACGATCTTTGGCGGCGTGGCACAGGACGCGCGTATCGCCACCGAGGAGATTTTTGGTCCGGTGCTGACGCTGACCCGCGCGCGCGACTTTCAAGACGCGCTCGACATCGCCAACGCGACCGACTACGGCTTGACTGGTGCGGTCTTCAGCCAAGATCGAGCGCGCTTAGAGCAGGCGCGGCGCGAGTATCATGTCGGCAACCTGTACCTCAACCGCAAATGCACGGGCGCGCTCGTTGGCGTACATCCGTTTGGCGGCTTCAACATGAGCGGCACGGACAGCAAAGCAGGCGGACCTGATTATCTGCTGCTGTACACACAGGCGAAAAGCATTGCGGAGAAGCTGTGAGGCGGTTATTTGATCCTATGCAAAATGAGGAATTATTTTCTCCTCCCCACCTGAGCCAACCCGCGTAGAGAGGAGAAACACGACCCGCCGCGGGTTTGGTCAGACAAGCTTGGCCAGACAAGCTCGCGCGTTAAGAAAGACATAAAGGAATCAATCATTTGATTAAAGTGATTGGGTTGTGTGTATACGGGTGATTTGCGCCCTCGATCATGACGAGTTCATCTTTATCTTTATCGAGCGTCTGTTGCAACACCCGAACGTGATCCATAGTGACGTCTTCGTCGTGATCGCCCTGAACGACCCATATCGGCGCCTTCACATGGCGGAGGGCATCGTAGGTGTCGATGTGCAGTGCGTCGTCGAAGAAACCGTAGTTAGACCATGTACCATCATTGAGCTGAATAATACCTTTTTGGCGCCATTCTTCGATTTTGTTTTTACCTAACTGTCGCTCCCGAACCTGTGGATAGTTCGTGATTGGCGACTTTAACCCAAGCGCTCTTAGGGCTGGATTTCCAGCGGCGTGGAGTATCGCTGCGTTGCCGCCAAAACTGCTGCCAAATAACGCGATCCGTTCGGGATCGATCCAATCCCGAGTTTGCATCACTTCAAAGACTGATCCTATTTCGGATGCTGCCTTGCTCAGCGTCTGATCTTCAATTTTGCCCTCGCTATCGCCATGCCCAGAGAGATCGACAGTGACCGTGGCGATGCCTTGTGGAATCAGTTGATCGGTCAGACGCGCATTTGTTTTGTTGCTCCGTTTACTCGTAAAGCCTAAGCCACTGACCGAAATTTATCCAACAGACGTAGGCGATTGGGGTGGTGCAGAGTGTTCTGTTGCTGCATCACTTCATCGACCGAGACTTGGAGTGTTGCCAGCGAACGGTGCATACGATTGGCGACCGCCAATTGCT
>JBBSNT010000366.1:0-4326 GCA_038260485.1 Aggregatilineales bacterium
AGCAGGCCGGAGATCAGGAACAGAGCGCTCACCGCCAGCGCGCCAATAAGCCCCAACCCGATCACGACGAACAACATCAATTTAAACAGACGACTCACTGCGGGTTACTCCCGTGCGACCACTAAAGCCCTGCCCGTCGCATTATAACGGGTTCGCGCCTGACGCTGCACCTATGGTTGCCCATCGGCTGAGGTCACGTCGGGCAGCGTGGCGAGTCCTTCGCGCACAGCATCGAGGTAGCTCTGCAAGATCAGGCGGGCGGCGAGGTCATCGACGTGAGCACGAAGCGGACGTTTGAGTCGATGCGCCATCTCATGCGCATCGACGGTGGTCAACTGCTCGTCCCAGGGGATGATCGGCAGCGTCGTCGTCGCTTTGAAGCATTCGACCCACGCGCGAACGCGATCCGCCTGCGTGAAGTCAATATCATCGGGGGCGTCGAAGTCGGACGGAATGCCGACGACAAATCCCTTCGCCGCATGTTCAGCGGCGAGGGCGTTCAATTTGACAAAATCGTCGCGCTTTGATTTGCGCGTGATGATCGTCACTTCGCGCGCGATTAAACCGGATCGGTCGCAGACGGCGACACCGATCCGCGCCATGCCATGATCAATGCCGATCAGCCTCATGTTCCGGCGCTCGCCGCCGCGCTTACGGTGCGTATGGTGATCCGTATCGGCAGCAGTGGTAGACGATTCATCCAGTCCGGCGAGAGCGTGATCTGCGGGATAGTCCCCTCAGCGAGATCAATTTCGCTGAGGAGATACTGTACAGCGTCGGCGGGTTCGCGCCCGGCGAGGCTCTGCTGGAGCTGCACGCTGTTGATCTGGCTGACAACCTGTCCGCTGCATTTGATGCTGAAGCTGACGCTGCCGATGCTGTCAGCGGGCGTGACGCTGCTTCCGCGCTCGTAAAGCACCGTTTCTGGTCGAATCGCGTGTCCGCGCGGAAGCTGTCCGGCGAGGCGTGCGAAAGCGACCTGCTGTGCGAGTCCTTCGTCAATGACGGTCGCTTCAACGACGACGCGCATCGTCAATGCGAGCGAGTCGGCGGCATCACCGACGGCGTGGTCGAAAGTCATCCAGTCGCTGCGCTCCTCGGCGATGTGGATCGTTTCGGGGATGATGATCTGATTGTCATCGACTCGCGGCAGCATTTCGTTGTAGGCGCTGTCCTGCAACTGCTGACGCAAAATGGCGATCAGGCGGTCGTGATCGTCCTGTGTGATGATGCTCACCGAGCGGTTGACCCCGCCGACCGTCGGCGCGATGTTGCGCACTTCGACTTGATCGATCAGCGCGGCGTCGTTGATGACATTGATCATGCCTGTCTCGACGTTGCCCACATTGCCAACCGAATCGCCTGTTGCTTCGACGGGGACTTCAAGTTGCAAGCCGCGTCCTGCTGGAACGATCACGTCCTCGACGGTCTGGAACTGGATCGGCGTGCCCGCGCTGGTGCTGAGCCGCGTTCCGGCACCAATATTGATGGCGCTGTTGGTCTTGTTGATGAACACGACCGTTCCGGTCGCGCGACCGCTTGAGAGGGTCTGTGATCCGCTGGTCGGGACGGAACTGCGCTGCTCGATTTGTGCGCGGACAATGGTCGCTGGAATGATACCGTTTTCGACATCGACCTGAACACCTTCGGGATCGACCATCGCTCTAATGTCTGCTTCTGATTCGAGACGCTGCTGCGACGGTGTTAGGGTGATCGTTGCGCTAGGGATTAGCAGATAGCCCGTCGTCAAGATGACGCTGACGAGCAGCAGCAGGATCAGCGCGCGGGTAATCACGCGCAGCGGGCTGACTTTGCCGATGATACGGACGCGGCTGGCAACGGGCATCAACTCATCCGGGTCGGGGGCATCTTTGGGACGGTCGAAACGGTCGGTGAAGACGCGCGAACGCCCACGTTTCCACTTGCCGCGCTCACTTGCACCAATCGTCTCGAAGGTGCTGACGTTGAGTTCGTGTGCGTAGCGGATCACGTCGGCGTCGTGAGTGACGAGCGCCATACGGATGTTGAAGCGCATTGCCTCGCGCTGCACCAGCACGAGATCGAGTTTGCGATTCAGCGCTGTTCCGCTTTCGGGCCAGATCAGCAGCACGGGTTGACCGCGCAGAAATGCCAATCGATCTCGCACAGAGGCGGCATCTTCGTTGGGTTCAAGCTGCACGAATTCCGGTTTAGTCGGCATCGATTCTATGGGTGCATAGTAGGGATGCCGTCTGCCGTACCCCTACGTCACAGTTCTCTTTGATTATTCGGAGAGAAGTTTGCGCGCGGTGTCGAGGGCGTCGCCCAGCTTGCTGGCATCTTTGCCGCCCGCTTGCGCCATCGTCGGGCGTCCACCGCCACCGCCGCCAATCACTGATGCGATCTGCTTGATCAGGTTGCCCGCATGAACGCCCTGTTTGGTCAAGTCGTCGGTGACGGCGACCACGACCTGCGGCTTGCCTTCGCTGACGCTGCCGAGCACCATCACACCGCTCTTGACGCTGCTGCGGAACCAGTCGGTCATTTCGCGCAGCGTATCCGGCGGCACGTCATCAAGCTGTGCGATCAAGGCTTTCTTGCCGTCAACCTGTTCGAGCTTGCCGAGCAGATCATCGAAGTTGTGCCTCGCTAGTTGGCGCTGAAGCTGTGCTGCCTGTTTCTTCGACTGCGTCAGTTCATTTTGCAGCGCGGTAAGACGTTCCTCGACCTGATCAGGCACAGTGTTCAACTGTGCAGCAACGTGACCGATCCGTTCAAGTTGATCCTCGATGTACTCGACTGCGCCGTGACCTGTGACGGCTTCGATGCGGCGAATACCCGCGCTAACGCTGCCTTCGCTGACGATCACGAATGGACCAATCACCGCTGTTTCGGGGACGTGACAACCGCCACAGAGTTCATAGCTGTAGCGCGTGTTCTCGTCTGCTACCGTAATTGTGCGGACGCGGTCGCCATACTTCTCGCCAAAGAGCGCCATTGCACCTTCGGCGCGGGCTTCGCTGAGGGATTTCTCAACTGCTATTACTGGATAGTTTTCCAGAATCGCGTTGTTGACCTCGCTCTCGACCGTGCGCAGTTGATCCGGCGTTAGTTTGGCGTCGTGGGCGAAGTCGAAGCGCAGGCGATCCGGCGCGACCAGTGATCCGCGCTGCTGTACGGTATTGCCAAGTTGATGGCGCAGTGCCGCTTGGAGCAGGTGAGTCGCGGTGTGGTTGCGCGTGATGTCGGCGCGCCGTCCGGCATCGACTTCTGCATGAGCCTGATCGCCGATTTGCGGGGTGCCCTCGACGACCTCGCCGATGTGGGCGACCAGCCCGCCGACCGGACGGTGCACGTTTTCGACCTCGATGCGCCAGCCATCACCGCTGATGACGCCCGTGTCGTTGACCTGACCACCTGCTTCAACGTAGAACGGTGTCGTACCGAGGATCACCTCGACCTGCTCGCCCGTGATGGCATGATCGACACGCTCACCATTCTGAATCAGCGCTAGTACCCGGTCACTGACCACGAGCGGGGCATAGGGCGTGTAGACAACGCCGTTCGCGCCAATTTTGCCTGACGTCTTGAGGTCGCTTAAAACTGCGTTGTAGAGGTCGGCAGAACCGATTTCGCCCATCGCTTTGCCGCCGCCGCTGACCTTTGCGTGTTCCTGTTCCGCGCTCTCGAAGCCGGAGAGATCGACCGTGTAGCCGCGCTCCTCGACCACATCTTTGGAGACCTGAATCGGCAAGCCAAGCGTCGCTTTGAGGTAGAAGGCAACGTCACCGGAAAGCTCGCCGCCTTCGGGCAGCTTGGCGAGTTCGGCGTCGAGTTCCGTTAAGCCGCGATCCATCGTGCGGCGAAAACGTTCTTCTTCGCGCGTGATGGTCTGCTTGATGGCGGCGGATTTCTCGACGAGGTCGGTGTAATGCCCGCCCATCACGTCGATGACTGATTGGGCGACTTTGCCGAGGAACGGTTCGGTGAAGCCGAGCTTCGCTCCGAAACGCGCCGCACGCCGAATGACGAGGCGGCAGACCGAGTCACGCCCTTTCGCGCCGGGCAGCACGCCGTCGCTGATCAGGAAGACCGCCGCACGGACGTGATCCGCGATCACGCGGTAGGGGACGATGTTGGCGTCGCGCTGCGCGTCGGTATCGCCTGTGAGCGCCTGTGTCGCCTTCATGATCGGCAGAAAGAGGTCGGTATCGTAGTTGTTGTTCACGCCGTCGATCACGCTGAGAATCCGCTCCAAGCCCATGCCGGTATCGACGCCGGGCGCGGGCAGCAGATCGTCCCACTGGCGCGTGAAGTCAGGATCGGGCTGGGTGCGGTTGAACTGCA
>JBBSNT010000367.1:0-4303 GCA_038260485.1 Aggregatilineales bacterium
AGACGGACGAGCGCATCGCCCTGAATCAGGGCGTGCTCGGTCAACCGACGACTGGCGCGGCGGGCTTTGCGATGGCGATGCGGAGTATGCCCGCGATCCTCGACTACGCGCGTATGGTCGAAGACATTGCCGCACCGGGGGCGTGGGTCTACAATTTCACCAATCCGGCGGGGCTGGTGGCGCAAGGGCTGACCTACGCGGGCATCAAGCGGGTGGTGGGCATCTGCGACAGCGCGAACGGCGCGCAGCACGCCGTCAGCCGCTTTCTGCAAGTGCCGATGAGCCGCGTGCGTCACAGCGTCTATGGGCTGAACCACCTGTCATGGACGCAGAGCGTGCGGGTTGACCCTGACGCGGACGGCACGGGCGGCGAAGAAGTGCTGCCCGCCCTGCTCCACGACGAAACGTTCATCCAATCGACGCACATGGCGATGTTCGCGCCGGGACTGATCGATTGGGAGCAGGCATTCCTGAACGAGTACCTGCACTATTTCTATCATCGTAACGAAGCGCTCGAAATTCTGCTGCACAAGGATGAGACGCGCGGCGAAGAAACGCTGCGCCTGACGACCGATCTGCTCGACAGGATGCGCGCGGCTGAGTCGCCGGAAGCGGCGTTGGGCGCTTACCACGAGGGAATGGAACGGCGGAGCGCCACTTATATGGCGCACGCACGCGGCGGCAAAGACCGCGTCAAGATGACGCCGGTTGGCGACGACGAAGAAGGCTACGCCGCCGTCGCGCTGGGCTGCATTCAGGCGATCAGCACCGGAGCAACGCTGTACACGGGCTTGAACGTGCCGAATCGCGGGGCAATTCCGGCGATGGCAGACGACGACGTGGTCGAAGTGACCTGCGAAGTCAACGCCGACAATATCATCCCCCTGCCCGTGACGGGCATCCATCCTGATCAACTGCTGCTGATGCAGACGGTCAAGCTGTACGAGCGACTGGCGGCGCAGGCGATTTTGCAGCGTTCGCGCGAACTGGCGGTCGAAGCGCTCACGGTTCACCCACTGATCGGGTCGTATCCGCTGGCAGAATCGTTGGTGGACGAATTCTTGGAAGCCCACGCCGATTTGGTCGGAGAGTGGACGTAAAAGCAATCTGTCTCTTCTGAGGTTTTCAAGTGATGCGAAATAGTAGGGGCGTTATATATAACGCCCCTACGGACATACGCACTTAACAGATTTGGCAATTGCGATAACCAGAGCGTTTCGAAGGGTTCTTTTTGAAGCACTGCGAGATTTTGATTCCCGGAAATTACTACTGCGATGTGATCTTCAGCGGGATTCCCGGTTTTCCGGCGTTGGGGACGGAGCTTTTCACCGAGCGGCTGACGATTGTCCCCGGCGGCTGCGTCAATACGATCACGGCGCTGCGGCGTCTGGGCATTCACGTCGGCTGGATGGGGTATCTCGGTAATGACCTGTTCAGCCAATTCATTGATAGCTGGGTCGAACAAGAAGATATTGACCGCACGTGGCTGACCACCCTCGACAAACCGTTCAAGCGCGTGACCGTCGCGCTCTCCTACCCGACCGACCGCGCCTTCATCACCTACGTTGATCCGCCGCCCGACTTGATCGACGGCGTGCGGGCGGCAGTTGCGGCGGACGAATGCTCGCACCTGCACTTCACCGGATTGACAATCAATGCAGCGATGCCGGAACTGCTGAGTCTGTGCAAAGCGCACAAGATTTCCGTGTCGATGGACTGTCAGCATCGTCCTGACACGCTGGATTCACCGCTGGTTCGCGTGATATTGCGCGAACTGGATATTTTCATGCCGAATGCTGGCGAAGCGCTGCGCCTGACCGAAACTAACAGCATTAATGATGCCGCGCGAATACTGCGCGAACTCGTGCCGCTGCTGGTGATCAAGGACGGGGCGCACGGCGCTCAGGCGTGGCGCGGCGACCAGCACGCTTACGTTCCGGCGCTGGCGGTCGAGGTGGTGGACAGCACGGGCGCGGGCGACGTGTTCAATGCGGGCTTTTTGACGGCGTATCGATCCGGTGCGGATTTGGCAACCTGTTTGCAATGGGGGAACGTGTGCGGTGGGCTTTCGACGACGGGCTATGGCGGAGTCTCTGCTGCGCCAACACGAGACGTCGTCGAAGCGATGCTCAAAGACAAGTGAGGCTTTGCTCTAGAATGCGACGGCGGTTCACCCACTTTGCGCATTCGAATGCGGTCGGACGCCAACCGAAGCGCGAGGGATGACCTGCGTGCTGACGATGGTCGTCAGTGCGGGGCGATCCGGATTTTCGGCACGATCCATCAGAAAACGCACCGCCAATATCCCCATTAACATCTTATCGACGAAAACCGTGCTGAGCGACGGACTCACCTGCCGCGCCATGTCCACATCATCAAAGCCCATGACCGATAGATCGTCGGGAACGCTGCGCCCTAGTTCGCGCGCCTTGTCGATGACACCGAGAGCGACCTCATCATTGCAGGCGAAAATCGCCGTGATCTCCGGCGAGCGATCCAACAGGATTTGGGTCGCCTCGCCGCCGCCTTCGCGCGTGAGCGAGCTATCTCCAATATAGCGCTCGCTGAGTCCATGTTGGCGGAGCGCGCGCAAATAGCCTTCGCGCCGATCCTGAATACTGGGATAGGCGTCGGGCAAACTGCCGACCAGCCCGATTTCGCGGTGCCCCTGCTTGATCAGGTAGTCCACTGCCGCATAGGCGCCGTTGAGATTGTCGGTCAGCACGCTGTCGAAACCACCACCGGGCGCATAAGCATCGACCAAAACGACGGGCTTGTCGATCTGCCGTCCGATCAAGTGGATGGTGTCTTGCAGGAACGTGCCGACCATGAGCACGGCATCGACCTGATTATCGACCAACATTGGCGGCAGACTAGTCGGGCGGTTCATGCGATCCACTTCAATATTGGCGTACATCATGCTCAAGTTCAGACGCTGGCACTCGCGCTCGATGCCCGCGAGGACGTAGGAATAAAATGGGTTGACCGACATGAGTTCGCCATCGTTGTTTTTGCCAATCGTGCCGATCACGGAGAGCGTCCGCTGCGCCGTGCTGCGCACCGGAGCGCGATAACCGAGCGTGGTCGCCGCCTGGAGGACACGGGCGCGCGTCTCGTCAGCGACATTTGCCCGATTATTGAGCACGTTAGAGGCAGTGCCAAGCGAAACGCCCGCCTGCTTAGCGACATCTCGAAGTGTCGGTTTGGAAGCGATCATCAATTTAAAGCCTCATTTCGAAAGATGAAGTCCATTTTTACTATTTTGAGCGTCATGATTATTATGACGATGCACCGTGTTCGATATGTGTAGCCATTATCTATTTTGAACAAGATTGAAACAACCCTATTGTACATCGAACCGTTTCAGGATAGAATGCGAGTTAGACTTTACTCAAGGTTTTATTTAAAAGAAAGTGTCATTTATGAGAGCGTTCTCAACATTTATTGAACAAAATTGAACAAATTCTGAAAGAGGCAGCAAATATATGAAAGTCAACGCCTTCTTTAAACGTTTCAGCGGCAATTTATTACCTGCCGCAACTGCATTGTCCCGTTCTAAACAAGCCTTAACCGATCCTAATCGATGACGATAAAGACCGCTGCTTCTAGTGGCACAGTCGGCACTTTGCATGTTCCCGGTGGCTGGCGTTGAACTATTCACCTTAACTGAATTACCAGAAACTCGGCTTTAAACGCGCTTAACAGTTATCTTCGCGTCTCAGGGCGCAGCGCGTGAAGCCGCCCAAACCTAATTGCTCGTCATCCGCCTTCGTGCGGTGCGAACCTGTTTTAAGTGGAGCAGAGGGATTTTTAAGAGGGAGGTGTGTTTGCAGCAAGGCAAAAGAAGTAGTGTGATCGGATCACTCGCATTCGCAAGTCTAGTCAATTTAAGAAGGAAGCAGGTTATGTCCAGAAAAACCCTTTATATCGTCATGATCACCGCTATGGTGGTACTGCTCATCGGAGCAGTTGTGCCCGCCGCAGCGCAGGACCCGGTGACGATCACGTGGTATGTCGGTCTCGGAACCGGCACCAACTCGGAACAGATCGTCGCTCAGAATAAGGTCGTGGATGATTTCAACGCGACCCACCCCAACATCAATCTCGTGATCAACATCGCCGCAGCGAACGAAGTGGCAGTCGACACGCTGAGCACCATGCTCGCCGCCGGGACTCCCCCCGACATCGTTGGACCGGTGGGCGTTGGTGGCTCGAATTCATTCGCCGATCAGTGGTTGGACGTCAAGCCGCTGGCTGACGCCGCCGGTTTTGACATGAGCACCTACGATCCGGCGCTGGTCGA
>JBBSNT010000368.1:0-4301 GCA_038260485.1 Aggregatilineales bacterium
GCTTCGCCTGGATTGACAAGTTCCGAGCCTTACTCATTCGCTATGATCGCAAAGATGCCAACTTTCTCGGTGCTCATCATCTCGCTTTTGCGCTCATTAACCTACGTCATTTGTTCGCACAGAAAGTTTGAATCAGTTCTTATTTTATGGGGTACCGATCATGATGTTAATCAGATGAGAGTAATCAGAATCGACTCGTCAAGCATATACACTCTGATACCACAACTTGATACCTATAAGGCAGAAATTGCGACGCAAGTTAGACGTGCATTGGAAGAAAACGAAAGTACAGATAATCCCATTTCAATTTTCTATCCATCCTTCCGAGTGACGATTGATTAACTAATTCCCGGTCTCGTTCAGCGCTCGATAGACTGCATCAATCGCTTCGAGGGCGGAGAGGTTGCGCAACGCCCAGCCCGAATCCAGCCGCGCCGGATCGTCGTAAAAATCGCGGGCGAAGGTCAGGTGAAAGCCATCGTCGCTGACGCCGTGATCGGTGGTCTGCTGCGCGGCGAGCCAGAAATTCCAGAGCGGAAGCTCGTACTTATCGGCGACGCGCACAACCGCCTGATTGATGCCGTTGTCGCCTTCGAGGTTGTCCGCCTTCGTCCCCACAATCGGCACGACGCCCTGATCGAGCCAGAACTCGACGATCTGGCTGAGGTAATCCTCGTATTCGCTGGCGGGGCGCTCCTGCCACCACGTTTCCATGTTGATGATGACGATGCTCGGATTATTGAGCCGCTCCTCGCATTCGAGCGGTGTTTCGCCGCTTTCGCAAATCTGCTTATTGCGCCAACGCGACGACAGCACCGAGGCGACGTTGTAGCCGTTATCGACCGCCGCGCTGACGCGGTCGAACGAACCGTCGAAATGGTCAATCGTGCCTTGCAGCGGACTCCAGACGCCGAGGCTGTAGTTGCTGGTGTCAGCGAAGGGCGCGAGGAAGTAGGGCGTGACGTTCTGGCAGTCGCCGACCTTCGAGAAGGCGTCGGGGTCGTTGCCGGAGGAGAGACCGCGCTGGTAGACCGCTTTCATGGCTTCGCTGACCGTCGCCGGATAGACTGGACGCAACTGCCAATTCTCGAAGGTGGCGCTGGCGGTCAGGACAGCGCTGATGTAGACCTCGCTTGCCGTGAGGCTGTCGCGCAGGCGATACCACGTCGTGTTGTCGCGGACGGCGTCGCCATCTTCACTGCCGAGTACGAACAGCGGCGTTCCGGCGGCGTAGCTGGCGACCGTCTCGCAGGCGAGCTGAGGGCAGGTGTGGACGTTGGCGCGGGCGGTAGTCACGCGTATTTCTTGGACATCAACGGGTAAGGCGTTTTGAGCATGGATAAAGCTGGTGGTCATGAACAGGATCAGCAGGAGCGGTAAGAGGAGCAGTCGGCGCATGAATCAATTCCATTATGCAAAGGTAGAACACTGAATGTTTGCTATTATACCGCCTCTCGCAGCAGCGGAGCGGATCGGTTAAAATCGGTGCTATTCCGCAGATCAAGCATAGGATGGAACACGTATGCCGACACACGATGATTACCTGTTTCGGGGCGACCTAGCCGAGCTTGACCCGGACGTCGCCGAACTGATCCGTCACGAGACGGCGCGGCAGGAACGCACCTTGATCCTGATTCCGTCAGAGAGCACCGTCCCCAACGCCGTGCGCGAGGCGCTGACGTCGGCGTTCCACAACATTTACGCTGAGGGCTACCCGCTCGACGAAACGCGAACGATGACGCAGTCGGAAATTCTCGACTACAACGCACGCCTGCCGGAGTATCGGCGCTACGCCGACAAGCGCTACTACAAGGGCACGGAGTACGCCGACATCATCGAGGCGCTGGCGCGACGACGGGCTGCCGAGTTGTTCGCTACGCCGGAGTACCCCGCCGAGAAGCTGTTTGTCAACGTGCAGCCGCTCTCTGGCGCGCCCGCTAACAGCGCGATTTTCAGCGGCTTGATCAACGTTGGCGACACGATCATGGGGCTGGACTTACTGCAAGGCGGTCACCTGACACATGGTAGTCCGGTCGCGCGCAGCGGCAAGCAATATAATGCCGTCAGCTACAGCGTCGATTCTGAGACTGAACTGCTCGACTACGATGCGATCCGCGCGTTGGCGCTCGAGCACAAGCCAAAGATCATCATCGCAGGCTATACGAGCTATCCGTTTGCGCCGGATTGGGAAAAGTTCCGCGACATTGCTCACGAGGTCGGCGCGTATCTGATGGCGGACATCGCCCATGTCGCTGGACTGGTGATCGCGGGGGTGTATCCGTCGCCGGTTGGGATTGCGGATGTGGTCAGCTTTACGACGCATAAGACAATGGCAGGTCCACGCGGTGCGGTGATCATCACGCACCGGAGCGACGTCGCCAGTAAGGTGGATCGCGGTGTGTTCCCCGGCGAACAGGGTGGTCCGCACATGCACGCGATTGCGGCGCTGGCGGTATCACTGCGGCTCGCCTATACCGATCAATTCAAGGACTTGCAGCGGCAGACGGTTGCCAACGCGGCGCGGCTGGCGCTGCGGCTTGAGGCGCGTGGGATTCGCATCCCCTACGGTGGCACGGGGTCGCACCTGCTGCTGATCGACTGCAAGAGCATCGTTGGAGCGGACGGTACGCCCTTGAGCGGTGATCAGGCGGCGCGGATTCTCGACCTCGCCGGAATTGTCGCTAACCGTAATACTATCCCCGGCGATCCGTCGGCGCTGCGGGCGTCGGGCGTGCGCATGGGCACGCCGTGGATCACGCAGCGCGGCTTCAAAGAAGCAGAGATCGACCAGTTGGGCGACCTGATCGCGGATTTGCTGCTGGCGTGCGTGCCGTTCAGCTATATGGGTAAGAAACGCGCTGAACCGCGCGCGAAGATCGATTTCGAGACGCTGATGCTGGTCAAGCAGGGCGTGCGCGACCTCTCCGCCAGTGTTGGAATTGACACCGAAGCAGGCGACGAGAGCTATCCGCATTTCTACTACGCCGATACCGAGGCGGGTGAAGGCGCGTATACGCTGGCGATTCGCTCGATAGCGGGCTATCCCACTGCGGCGGATTTCCTCAACGTGGCAGTGACGAGCGACGTTTACGCGCTCGGCGTGGGCGATCAGCAGCACGCGCTGATCCTTGACGCGGATGGTCGGAAGCTGTCGCGGGCGGTGGTCGAGCGGACGAGCGATGCCTATCTGCTGCACGTCGAGACGAACGCGGGCAAGGTGGCGGCGTGGCTGCGGGCGCTTTCGGATGGCTTCGCGCTGAGCGACCGCACCGATCCGTATGCCAAAGTGCCGGGTCCAGTGGACGTAGTGGTCGTCGGCAAATCGAACGCGACCTTCAACGGTATTGACGCGATTGCCAACAAAGCCTATTTCGTCGGCGCGAATGGTGATCAGTTCGCGGCGGTGTTTGGTGACGCGCTGCCGAAGTTCGTATGGCGCGAAGCCGAGCGTGATGCGCTTAAGACGACGCCTCTGCACGATTTACACATCGAACTCGGCGGGCGGATGGCGGAATTCGCGGGTTACGAGATGCCGCTGTGGTACAGCTCGGTCACTGAGGAGCACCTCGCGGTACGCCAAGGGGCGGGCGTTTTTGACGTCACGCACATGGGCGTCTTTGACGCGCAGGGCGAAGGCGCGGCGGCATTCCTCAATACCGTGACAACCAACGACGTTTCGGCGCTGGCGGTGGGCGAGTCGCATTACACCTATTTGCTCGACGTGAACGGCATCCCGTTCGACGACCTGATGATCTACCGGCTGAGCGAGGATCACTATCTGGTGGTCGTCAATGCCTCGAACAATGGCAAGAATTGGGCGTGGCTGAACGCCGTCAAGAACGGCAAGGTCATGATCGATGCGGCGTATCCAGCGCGCAAATTCGCGGGTAGGGATCGCTTTATGCTGCGCGACCTGCGGGCGAAATCGTCGGGCGCGGATCAGCGGGTGGACGTGGCGCTGCAAGGTCCTGAGAGCAAGCGGATTCTGCTGGCGCTCGGTGGCAGCGATGCGGACAAAGCCTCGGTCGGGGCGCTGGCGTGGGCGGGCATTACGCGCGTGACGCTCGGTGGCTTCGACCTGATCGTCTCGCGGACGGGCTACACGGGCGAACGGATCGCTTACGAATTGTTCGTGCATCCTGACGCAGCGGAAGCGCTGGTCAAGGCGTTGATCGACCTCGGCACCGTGCCCGCTGGACTCGCGGCGCGCGACAGCTTGCGTACCGAGGCGGGCTTGCCGCTGTATGGTCATGAACTGGAAGGCGCGCTCAAGCTCAACCCGGCGGACGCGGGATTTGGCA
>JBBSNT010000369.1:0-4292 GCA_038260485.1 Aggregatilineales bacterium
GATGGCATCCGCACCAACGATCTGGGCGGATCGGCATCGACCAGCGAATACGCTGACGAGGTGATTCGGCGCGTGCGGAGCAAGCTCGAAGTCTGGGACGGGCTAGGGAATTAACCCAGCCGCCGGACGTGATATGCAGGCATGTCGGGAGAGGTGTTATCGGTAACGCCTCTCCTTAACCATTGGTGCTAGATCATTTACGTCTGTGTCCCCTCTCCCTGCTTACGTCGCTTCGCTTTGGTAAGCCGTCCCTCTCCCACGTAAACGGGGAGAGGGACAAAAACCCGCGATCTTCCCTCTCTCCGCTTGCGTGGGAGAGAGGGTCAGGGGGTGAAGGTTTAAAAAACTAGCACCAATGGTTACTTAGCTGTGTTGACGACTTAGCAGTGCTCCCCAATCTCCGCATCAATTTGAAAATGAAGTTAAACTTCTAGTAAACAGACAGGCTTTTTCAGGAACTCATTGGAAAAAACTTTGGATGATCAACTTGAACGCGACGTACTGCAATTGTGGGCGCTGGTGTTCCGGCTCGTGCTGGACGGCGAGAAGCTGCTGACGGCGCAGCTTGCCGAACACGAACTGACAACGCCGCAGTTCTACGTCCTCAAGACGCTGTCTGAGCAGGGGGGGCATTGCCCCATCGGGCAGATCGCGCGGCTGCACGGCTTGACCAACGCCACCATGACCGGACTGGTCAAGCGGCTGGAAGCGTTTGACCCGCCGCTGGTGATGCGCGAGAAAAACCGCAGCGACCGCCGCTCGGTCACGGTGGTCATGACGGGCGCGGGCGAAGACCTGTTCTTTCGGATCCAAACGGACCTGATGCGTCAACTGCGCGACCTGCTGACCCTGATCAGCGCAGAGGAGCGCCTCGCTATCCTCGACGACCTCAGCCGCTACGTCGCGCTGATCACCGCCGTGATTCCGTCGGCGCTTGGCGACGACTAGGGCGAGAGGCTGTCCGGCAGCGGGATCAGCGGCGTGTAGTCGCCATCGCTGAGGATGAAGATCGCGTTCTGACTGTGGAGCGCGTCGTATTGACCGACGCTGATTGTGAACGGCATGGCTTTCGCTTCGGCTTCGGCGTCCGGCGAGCCGACGTTCGGCAGCGTGAAGGTCATGCGCTGCGCGTGCCAATCTCCGATGCGCCATTGATAGCCGGGTACAGCTTGCCCATCAGCGATCAGCACGCGGCTGCCGTTGGTGTCAAAGACGTGCGCGAACGGCGCGAATAAGCGGTCGTCGGTGTCCTCGACGCGCGCGTCAATGCGCCAATAGGTCGTCAGCGTCCATTGATCGGCATCGTGGGCGAGGTCGTAGCCCGCAAACGTGATGCCTTGATCGCTGGTGGCTTGAAGTGGGTGCGAAATCGCCAGCGCTGGCGGCATCAGGTGATCGACCGTCAGCACGGTGTCGTCGGGCAGGTGCAGCGTCGCTGTTTGATCGCTGCCCAACGGCGTGACCCGCGAGGCAGGGTCAGGATAAGCGGCGACGTAAACGCCGCCGTTCGCGGGAATGACGTTAAAGGCGGGCGCGCGGGCGTCGCGGACAAAGTCGAGCGTCTCGCCGGACAAGCTGGAGAGCGTCCACTCGTCCACGTCGGCGTAAACCGTGCCGGGTAAATCCGCGCGCAGGGCAGCGCCGAGCCTCAACCCATATTCGAGCGGCAGCGCGCCCAAGCCGTCGATGCCGGGAGTCGCGGCGGTGTCCTGATAGTAGCGGGCGCTGTTGATGCCCATCAGTAACCCAAACGGAATCAGCAGCAGCGCCGTCACGAGCGCGGCGGCACGCGGTGTACTCAGGCGGGCAAGTGGGCGCAGCAGGATGCCGAACCCCCACGCCGCGAGGATGCAGCCCGCCGGAATGCCGATCAGTTGGTAGAAGGGGTGAATGACCTGCCCGACGTCGCTCATGAGCAGGATGGGCAGACTGAACCAGATTAGCACGATCAGCGCGCGCGGGCGTTTGAGCGGGTGTTTCAGGGCGATCAGCGCGCCGCCGACCCCGATTAGCATCACGAACGCAAGCACGACGTGCGCGGCATGGCTGAGCGTCTGGCGTAGGTCACTGTCGCGGATCGGGGCGAGTGTGCCGCGCGCGACGGCGTAATCCTCTCCTGTGACGAGCCGCAGCGCGTGATTGAGCGCATCGGTGCTGAGGTGCGGCGGATTGGTGCTGAACTCGCTCAAGCGTTGGGCGACGGCATCGCGCTGCGCGAACAAGCCTGTGCCGTAAATCGCGGCGGCAGCGAGAAAGATCGCCGCGCCGACAATCAGCGCGCGTTTAGGGATAGGTCGCCAGAAGAAAACAATCAGCAGCCCCACCGGAATCACGAGGGCGAAGGCGAGCAGGTAGGTCTGCGCCGCGACCGTCAGGATCACCAGCGCGATCAGCAAACGGCGGGCGGGATGCTTCGCTGTGCCGATAAGCACCGACCAGAGCGACCACGCCAGCGCACAGACCAGAAAGGGCAGCAGGCTTTGCACCCAACTGGTGCGACTGTACTCGATCACCCAAGGGTTGACCGCCATCAGGAAGGCGGCGATCAGCGCGAGATTGCCGCCGATGATCAAGCGGGCGGCGCGGAACGCCAGCAGCACGGCGACCGAGTTCAGGGCGATCACGAGGATGTAGACGCCGAGCGGCGAGCGCGTCAAGGCGACTAGCGGCAGGTAGAGGTAGCCGGTCAGCGGCGGGTTGGCGAACAAGACCGACGTTCCCTGCCCGGTCAGCGGAAAGACGCCGCGATCCAGCGTTTGCAGCGCTTGCCAGATCGGGTAAGCGTGATCGACGTTGTGCTCGATTTGCAGCAGGTATTCGACGCGCAAAAAGACCGCTATAAGCATGATCAGCGCAAGTATATTCCGCTGGCGAATCGACATAAGGGCGCTTACTCAGAAGAAATGTAAAGCGGAAGTATAACGATTTGGTACAATGGGAACAACGTTGATCAAGCGAGCATTCGCTAGACGGGCGCCCGACGATGGCAGAACAGTTTGTCCAATCCCACATTCGTAGTTTGGCGCTGTTCGCGCAGCTTACGCCGCAGCAAATCGGCGTGATCGCGTCGATTGTGCAGGTGCTGCGTTTCGATCCGGGGCAGTTGGTGGTGCAGGAAGGGCAGCCGACGCAGGGCATGTTCCTGTTCGTCGGCGGGCGCGCTATTCTGACGAAACGCGGATCGAACGGTATGGAAGACCGGATGGGCGCGGTCGAAGCGGGGCAGTATACCGATGAGGCGGCGCTGTACAGCAGCGGCATTGAGACGACGTCCTTACGGATCGTCGAAACGGCGATTGTGCTGCTGCTCCCTCGGTCGGCGTTCGTGCAGTTGGTGTCACGCTATCCTGAAATTCGTGCCAACGTGCGCGTGCAATCGGCGGACGTGACCAAGCGTGAGACGGGCGTCAAGCTGTTCAAGGGGCAGCGCGACGACGAAACGGTGCTGCACGTTTGGCGGCGGCATTGGTGGGCAGTCGCGCGCTATGGCTGGATCGCGCTGGTGATTGCGCTGGCGCTGTTCGTGTTCGCGCTGGTGATCGCCGGAAGCGCGCCAGTTTTGGCGCTGGGCGCGGCGGGCTTGGCGGTGGTCATCCCCGGCGCGATTGGCATGTATCTCTATTTCGAGTGGCAGAACGACAGCATCGTCCTCAGCGATCAGCGGATCGTCCGCATCTGGAATCAGTTGATCGGCTTCGAGAACACGCTCAGCGAAATCCCGCTCGACCGCGTATTGGAAGTCAACGTGACGATTCCCCCCGGTGACCCGTTGGCGCGCCTGTTCCAGTATGGATCGGTTTACGTGCGCACGGCGGGTGAAGCCGCCAACATGACCCTGCCGATGATGCCGCAGCCGCTGCAAGTTCAGTCGTCGATCTTCACCCAACGCGACCGCTTCCGCGACCATTTGGAGCAGCACAAACGCGACACCGTCCGCGACGACGTCGTGCAAGCGCTTGGCTTAGCGCCTGACCAGCCGCAGCAAACGGCGACCGCGCACGTCAGCCGCCACGACTCGACGATTGGGCTGCCCTTCATTCGCACCAAATTCGTCGCCACCAACGGCGACTTGATCTACCGCAAGCATTCGACCGTCTGGATACAGGGCGTTATGCTGCCCGCGCTAGCGGTCTTTGCCTCGTTCGTGGTCATGTTCCTGAGCGTGTTAGTTTCAGCGTTTCCGCTGCACGGCGTGATCGGGATCGCGGCGGGGATGTTCCTGCTGATCATTAGCGCGGTCTGGTTCTATTTTGCTGACTGGGATTGGCGCAATGACCTGTTCATCATCGGCA
>JBBSNT010000370.1:0-4275 GCA_038260485.1 Aggregatilineales bacterium
CACCGATGGCAGCGCCGCTCGTCGTTGACTTTCGATTTTCGATTCCCTCTTCATCCTGTCTTGCCCCTTCCCGCCCGCTCACTGCAGGCTAATTTATACCTCCGGGGGCATTCCATTTACACAGCTAACCGTACACCCTCGATAAAACTGGTGCGGTTACGCATCAGATTGTCCATCGCCTGCTGGATCAACACTTCCGTGCGCGTGTCCACCGAGCTGGTCGCTTCGTCGAGGATCAACATCGGCGGGTCAGCGAGGATCGCGCGCGCAATCGTCAGCAGCTGCTTTTGTCCTTGCGACACGTTCGACGCTTCTTCATTGAGCACCGTATCGTAGCCATTCGGCAGCGTGCGCACAAAGTGATCAACGTGGGCAGCTTCGGCGGCGGCAATCACTTCTTCGTCGGTCGCGTCTAGACGTCCGTAACGGATATTGTCCATGATCGTGCCGCTGTAGAGCCAAGCATCTTGCAGCACCATGCCGAACTGCTTGCGCAGGTCGTGGCGCGTGAAGTCACGGATGTCGTGACCATCGATGCGGATCGCGCCCTCATTCACGTCGTAGAAGCGCATCAGAAGCTTAACCATCGTCGTCTTACCTGCGCCCGTCGGTCCAACAATGGCGATCTTCTGCCCCGGCTTAACCAGTGCCGAGAAGTCGTTGATGATGACCTTTTCCGGGTTATAGCCGAAGTGAACGTGATCGAACTCGACATTCCCGTCCACGATCTTCTCGGTGAAGGGCGTCGCGCTTTCGACAATCTCTTCCGATTCTTCGAGAAACTCGAAGACGCGCTCGGCGGCGGCAGCGGTTTGCTGAAGTACGTTGGAGATATTGGCAATCTGGCTAATCGGCTGCGTGAATGAGCGCACGTATTGAATGAACGCCTGCACGTCGCCGACGGCAATCGTGCCGTTCACGACCAGATACCCGCCAAGGATCGACACGCCAACGTAACCGAGATTACCGACGAAGCCCATAATCGGGAACAGCAAGCCCGACAGGAACTGTGACTTCCAGGCAGAGCTCTACAGAGTCGTGTTGTAGGTGTCGAACTTCGCAATGCTCTGCACTTCGCCGTTGAAGGCTTTCATCACGTTATGGCTGCCGTACATTTCTTCGACGTGACCATTGATGTGACCGAGATAGTCCTGTTGTTCCTTAAAATACTTCTGCGACTTGCTGATCACCAGCCCGATAATGCCGAACGAGAGCGGGATCATGATCAGCGCGACAATCGTCATCATCCAGCTAATTGTCAGCATCATAATCAGTACGCCGACCATGCTGGTGACGGACGTGACAATCTGCGACAGGCTCTGGTTGAGGGTCTGGCTGATGGTGTCTACGTCGTTGGTGACGCGCGACAGCACCTCGCCTTGATTGGTGGTGTCATAGTATTTGAGAGGCAACCGGTTGATCTTCGCCGAAATATCGGCGCGAAGGCTGTAGGTAACGTTCTGGGACACGCCCGCCATCACCCAGCCCTGAATGTAGCCAAATACTGCCGAGAGCAGATACAGACCGACCAGAAGAGCGATGATCATGCCAATATAGTCGAAGTCGATACCCGTACCCATCCCTGCGATTTGCGCGATCACGCCTTCGAACAGCTTGGTGGTTGCCAAGCCGAGAATCTTCGGGCCGACAATCGTGAAAATCGTCGAAGCAATGGCGAAAATCAGCACGAGGATAATCGAGATTTTATAGACGCCAATGTAGGCGATCAGCTTCGTCATCGTCCCGCGAAAATCGCGGGCTTTTGCCTCATTTAGCCCAAAACCCGCACCGGGTCCACGACCGCCCCCCGGTCTTCCGCCACCCATCATGATGCTAACTCCTCAATGCCCAACTGTGACAGGGCGATTTCTCGATAAACTTCGCAGGTATCCATCAGTTCGTCGTGTATTCCTTTGCCGACAATCTTGCCTTCGTCCAGCACAATAATTTGCTCGGCGTTCTTTACGGTCGAAACGCGCTGCGTGACGATCAAAAGCGTACTGTCGCTGGTCTTGTCATTGAGCGCACGGCGCAGCGCGGCGTCAGTCTTGAAGTCAAGCGCCGAGAAGCTGTCGTCGAAAATGTAGATCGGTGCATGCTTGACCAGCGCGCGCGCAATCGAGAGGCGCTGCCGCTGACCACCGGAGACGTTACCGCCACCCTGTGCAATTTCTGCCGCCATGCCTTCAGGCTTAGAAATGATGAATTCGCTTGCTTGGGCGATCTGGGTCGCTTCTTCCAAGAGCGCAAGCGGTGCGGCTTCGTCCGCATAACGCAGGTTCGACTCAATCGTGCCAGAGAACAGGTTCGCCTTCTGGGGAATGTAGCCGAGTTCGGCGCGTAGTTCGTGCTGCGTTATATCACGGATGTCCATGCCGTCGATCAGGATTTTACCTTCGGTCACATCGTAGAAACGTGGGATCAAGTTGACCAAGGTCGATTTACCTGAACCCGTCGAGCCGATAAACGCGGTCATCTCGCCGGGACGCGCCGTGAAGTTAAGGTCGTGTAAGACGTCTGCTTCAGCGCCGGGGTAGCGGAACGAGACGTTCCGGAACTCGATGGTGCTGTCGAACGGCTGAGTGAAATGCTTAGGGTCTTTCGGGTCACGGATCACGAGTTCGGTTTCGAGCACGTCGGCGATACGATCCGCCGACACAGCCGCGCGCGGCACCAGAATAAAGATGAACGACAGCATCAGGAAGGCGAACACAACCTGAAGAGCGTACTGCATGAAAGCGATCATGTCACCGACCTGCATCTGCGCTTCTGCCACTTGATGCGCGCCAACCCAGATAATCAGCAGGGTCAGCCCGTTCATGATCAGCATCATGATCGGCATCATGCCTGCCATGATCCGCGTCACCGAGAGGTTAGTATCCGTCACATCACGGTTGGCTTTGTCGAAACGCTTTTCTTCGAATGGCTGCGTGTTAAAGGCGCGCACGACCATCATGCCAGACAGATTTTCACGGGTGACAAGGTTAAGCCGGTCAACCAGCGTCTGAATGATCTTGAACTTGGGAAGCGCCAGAGTGAACAGCGTGGCAATCACCCCGATCAGCGCAATCACGCCGAGCGCAATAATCCACCACATCGAGGCGTCGGTACTGGTTGCCTTGATGATGCCGCCGACGCCCAGAATCGGCGCATAGAACACGATACGGATTACGATGACGATCAGCGTTTGCAATTGCGTGACGTCATTGGTTGTGCGCGTGATCAGCGAGGAAACGGAGAACTTGTCAAACTCGTTGTAGGAAAAGCTCTCGACCTTCTCGAAGATGTCACGGCGCAGGTTACGGGCGATGCCAGCGGCGGCACGCGCCGAAAGCAAGCCGACGATAATCGCGCTAATGCCCGAAACCAACGCCAGCAGTAGCATCGACCCACCGATGTTGAGGATATAGTTGTTCTGTAACGCACCAGTATCGAAGCCCAGCGCGACGTATTCCGCTTTGATAGCGGGCGTGGCGGACTGGACGATCATGTTGGTGTCCATTGCCGAGAAGCGCTCATTCATTGAATTGAGGATCGGCGTACGCAGGATCGGCGGCATATTTCCGAGCAGCGCAAACAGGTCCGTGCCTTCGGGCAGCGAGGAGAGGTCGAAACTGCTCGTCTGCGGCAGGTCTGCCGCTTTGGACGGATCCACCATAATCTGCTGAATGCTGTAGACCGCGAGGAAGGCTTTACCGAGCACCGGGTTCAGCGCGTTGATTTCCGCCTCGCCGAGTTCGTTGCGGACGTAGACCGGCTCATTCGCCAGTGCTGGATACTGCTCAAGGTAGGTTTGGTAATCCGGCGAATTGCTATCAATCAGCGTGAAATCGCTCAGGACTTGCGCCTGCTCATCGGCAATCAGGAACAGATTGAGTCGAGTCATCTCGCTCTGGCTGACTGCCAGCGGGACGGCGTTCTCGATACCGCCCTGCTGAATGCCCGTGTTGACGATTTTGGCGATATAGTCTGGGAGTGAAAGGTCTGCCATACCCTGCACAAATAGCAGGATAATGGAAAGAACGATCAATCCTAGAAACGGCTTGAGGTACTTTCTTAATCGGAGCATAGGGATACGGTTCTCTTTCTGAGTGAACGCTTGAGTGACTGCTGCTTACTTATCGGGTACTTCATCGGAAATCATTTGTCCCATAACTACGCGGCGCAGTCCGGGAAGAAATACTGTACCCGCCTCGAGTTCTTCAGCGTTAAGGTCGTCGAAAAGTTCCGCTATCATGCGGGTAACTTGCTCCTGCATTGCTTGGGCGCGTGCTA
>JBBSNT010000371.1:0-4217 GCA_038260485.1 Aggregatilineales bacterium
CGTCGTCGATCACCTTCATCGCCAGCTTGACAAACTCATCAACCGACATCGCGCCTAAATCCTCGTCCGTCCGCAGACGCACGCTGACGTTCCCCGCCGCCGCATCGCGGTCGCCCACGATCAGCAGGTACGGGATCGCCTTTTCGCGGTTCGCGGCAATCTTCGCGCCCATCCGTGCCTTGCCCGCATCGACATCCACCCGCATCCCAACGTCGCGCAGCTTCTTTGCGACCTCGTTCGCGTACTCGACGTTGCGATCCGTAATCGGAATCATCACCGCCTGCACCGGCGCCAGCCACGCCGGGAACGCCCCGTTGAAGTGCTCGATCAGGATGCCGATGAACCGTTCCATGCTGCCGAACGGCGCGCGATGGATCATCACTGGGCGTTGCCGCGTGCCATCTTCCGCCACGTATTCCAGTTCGAACCGCTCCGGCAGGTTGTAATCGACCTGCACCGTCCCCAACTGCCATTCGCGCTTGAGCACATCACGCACGATGAAGTCGAGCTTCGGGCCATAGAACGCCGCCTCGCCTTCCTCGACCGTGTAGTTCAGTTCCAGTTCCTCGCACGCTTCAAGGATCGCGTTCGTCGCGTTGTTCCACAGTTCGTCGCTGCCGACGTACTTCTCGCTCTTGGGATCACGCACGCCAACACGCGCACGTACGTCCCCAAACCCGACCGTCGCAAACACGTACTGGATCAGCCGGACGACGTTCTGGAATTCCTCGACTAACTGCTCCGGTGTCACGAACAGATGCGCGTCATCGACCGTGAAGCCGCGCACGCGCGTCAGCCCATGCAACTCGCCCGATTGCTCGTAGCGGTAGACCGTGCCGAACTCAGCGTAGCGCACCGGCAAATCACGATACGAGCGCATCTCGCTCTTGTAGATCATGATGTGATGCGGGCAGTTCATCGGCTTGAGCAGGAACTCGTCCTCATCCACCTTGATCGGCGCGTACTGGCTGTCCGAATAATACGGATAATGCCCCGACGTGCGGTACAGATTCAGATTGCCGATGTGCGGCGTCACCACCGGCTGATAGCCGTTGTCCGTCTGCGACTGCCGCAGCCAGCGTTCCAGTGTGTCGCGCAAAATCGCCCCGTTCGGTTTCCACAACGGCAGACCCTTGCCCACCAGCGCGCTGAACGTGAACAAGCCCATCTTCTCGCCCACCACGCGGTGATCGCGCTTCTTGGCTTCTTCCAGCAGATCGAGATAATCTTTCAGGTCTTCGGGCGTTTCCCACGCCGTGCCGTAGATGCGCGTGAGTTGTTCGCGCTTCTCGTCACCGCGCCAGTACGCCCCCGCTGGCTTCTTGTACGTGATGCTCAGCGCGTCCGGGTTGATCTCGCTCGTGTTGGCGACGTGCGGCCCCCGACACAAGTCCGTGAACGTGTCCTGTGTGTAGAACGTGATCTTGTCGGCGGGCTTGGCGATTTCTTCGCCGTTTTCGTCAACGCGCCCCGAAACGAGGTCGCGAATCAGTTCCTGCTTATATGGCTGGCTCGCGAACTGCGTCAGCGCTTCGTCGGGCGTCACTTCGCGCACAGCGAATTCGTGATTGCCGCGAATGATCGCCTTCATCCGGTTTTCGATCCATGCCAAATCCTCGTCTGTGGGCGAGTGTGGCAGGTCGAAATCATAGTAGAACCCGTCCTCGATGGGCGGCCCGATGGCGATTTTCGCCTCCGGGAAACGCTCTAAAACCGCCTCCGCCATAATGTGCGAGACGGAGTGCCGGATACGATACAACCGGCTGTTCTGGTAGTCTCCATTTGCAGGCATGAGTTAACTGCTCCATGTGGGATAAAACGTCGTTATTATAGCAAGCTTTAGGCATAGCGTTAGCCGAAGCGTACTCCCTCTGCGCCGCAAGCTTGGGTTTCGCCCTAGACATTTCTCGCATGAGGGACGCACAAACACCCGCTCAGGCGAGCGTGCCGCGGTGTGGCGTAGCGCCACATGGCGGCGATCAATTTGTTGCAGTGGGGGGGAAGTTCAATCGTCGCCGTCAGGCGACGGTATCGCCCTCAACCACGAGGACATCAGTCAACACGGCGGCGGCGACTTCAGCGGTCGCGCGTTTGCCCTTTGGCTTGGCAGGAAGTGCGTATTCGTTGCCTTCGCCATCTGTCACCTGCGTGAACAGATTCTCGAAAATGTCGAACGCCAGCAGGTTGTCAATCGTGTCCTCAATCGTCTCGCGGCTCAGGTCAGCGACGATGATGTGAGGCGTCTCCAGCGCGGCATAACGCACCGGCGGCGTATAGGGCGATTGTTGGCTGACTTCGAAGCTTAAATCCATCTGCCGCGAGAGATACGGCAGCGTGACAAAAATGGCTGTGTAATATTCGCCATTTTCCATTTTGACGATCACGTCACAGGCGTCGGCTTCACCACGATCCTGCATTTCAATCCAGATGTGTACGGGGGCATCAATAACACTCATCATGAGCTTTTTCTCTTCACTATCGTCAGTTGTTTAATCGGAAATAGACAAATAAAACTCGTTCAATTTTGTACACAACCATTCGCAGAATATGCTAAAGCACAGGCTTTGTCAAGCGTCCCTAACGTCCTATTCTACCCAAATTTATAATAATATTATACAACCTTTAATCCAGCCGCTTATCGAAGGATCAACACGCGCCCTCAAACCTCATTCAATCGGCAGATAAACCTGAAAGCGTGTATCGCCGGGGCGTGAATGCGCATGGATCATCCCGCGATGCCGCTCGACCACGATCCGCCGCGCGATGCTCAAGCCCAAGCCTGACCCCTGCCCAACGGCTTTAGTCGTGAAAAACGGCTCGAACAGGCGCTTCTGAAGCTCCGCTGGAATGCCCGGTCCATCGTCAGCGATTTCAACAAAGATGTATTCATTCTCTAGCGACGTGCTGACGCAAATATTCCCCTTGCCACCGAGCGCGGCGGCGGCGTTATCGAGCAGAATCGTCCAGACCTGATTCAGTTCGTTGCCAAAGGCGGTGATGCGCGGGAGCCCCCGATTGTAGCTGCGGTTGAGCGTGATCGACCTCAGCTTGTCTTGCAGGATGATCAGAGTGCTTTCTATGCCTTCGTGAACGTCAATCTCCTGCACCGGCGCTTGATCCATATAAGTGTAGGCTTTGACCGCCTTGATCAAGTCGGAGATGCGTGTCGCGCTGCGCTGGAGCGTGTGCGCTAGGTCGCCAATCGTCAGCGCGCTTTCGAGCCAGTCGAGCGCGGGCGCGAACACCTCCCCGCCAACCTGCGCTTGAATCCGCGCCAGTTCATCGACGGCAATTCCTGCTGACGCCAGCAGCGGCGCGATTTGCCAACTGTCTACGATTCCGGCGTCGTCGAGCCAGTCGATCAACACGTCCTCGCAGTCGCTCTGTGCCAGCGCGTTGAGATCGTCTGCCTTGCCAATCCGCTCGATCCACTGACTTTGCAGTTCTGCCAGATACGCTAACTGATCGCCGCTCAGTTGCGCGGCGTACAGGTTGAGCGTCCGCGTTTGTAGTGCCGCCAGCGTCTCCGGCAGTTGCGTTGCCGCGCTCAAATTTGCCGACGCCGGATTGTTCAATTCGTGCGCCAAGCCCGCCGCCATTTTGCCCAGCGCCGAGAGTTTTTCGTGCTGCTGCACCTGCGATTCAGTGTCACGCAAACGCTGTACCATCGTCATCACGATCAACTGCGTGATCGGTGACGCTTTTACGGCATCAAACAGGCTGGCTTCGTATTTAAGGAAACGGCTCGGCATCGTCGTGCGCGCCGTCGCCGTATGCGGCAGCCCCGTCAGCAGCGAGATTTCACCAACGAACGATCCGCTCGGCACGTTGGCGATCACCATGGTCTGACCACCCACCCGCTTGCTGATTTCGATTTCGCCTGCAACGATTACGTACAGTCCCTGCGCCGAATCGCCTTCTTCAAACAGCGTCTCGCCCGCTTTAAGCGCGACTTGGCTGCCCTGCGATTCGAGATAAGCGAGCTGCTCGTCCGAAAACGAGGCAAAGATCGGCATCTGCTGCAAGTCCGAAGCGACCATTCATTCCCTCACTTCATCTCGATAAGCACTCTATTTCGATTTTACGCCTAAACTGTTGCGAGGGCTATAACATCGTAACAAAGCAGCACGAACATCCGTAGACATGCACTTCAAAACCCCTCAGCCTAGCGCTAACCTTGCACGCGCTAGGCTGAGTTTTTCGCCCCTCTCCTTAAG
>JBBSNT010000372.1:0-4214 GCA_038260485.1 Aggregatilineales bacterium
CGCCGGGACGACCAAGCCATGCGCCCCCGCAGCAAGCGCGTACTCAATCTGCTGCGCATAACTGTCCCAGTCAATCGCGCCATCGTCGCTGAAGGGCGTGTGCAATATTTGGTAAATTCCTGAAAACAAGTTTTCACCCCCCTTAAAAATTCTA
Organism: Aggregatilineales bacterium; assembly: GCA_038260485.1. GTDB lineage: Bacteria > Chloroflexota > Anaerolineae > Aggregatilineales > Phototrophicaceae > Flexifilum. The sequence goes on from JBBSNT010000372.1 coordinate 155, forward strand.
TAATGTCATAGGGCTATTATATGCATTCCATCCACATAATACAAAAATACTTCTCATATTATGCGACAGAACACATATAACATTGTCCAAAGCATGTGTAGAAGCCATGATATAGATTTTTATTGCATATTATGAGAAACCTTTGTATATTTTAGAGATAGCACTGTATGGTGATGCGATATATTTAATCGAAAGGAACGTTATGTCCCGAAAATTGCTCTTGATGTTGTCCCTTGTCTGCCTGCTGCTGGTGATCGTGCCGGTCAGCGCGCAAGACGACCCGACCACGCTGCGTTTGGCAACGTGGCAGTGGGAAGACCCGGCTTACAGCCCCTTCTGGACGGGTACGGTTGACGCCTTCCAAGAGGCAAACCCGAACGTCACAATTGAACCGTTTAACTTCCCCATCGACCAACTGTGGGATCGCCTGAACATCGAGATCGCCGCTGGAACACCGCCTGACCTGCTCGAAGTTACGGGTTTCAACGTCTTCCAGTACATGAATCAGGGCGTACTCGCGCCGCTGAACCAATGCTTCGAAGGCACGGACATCGTTGACAACGTGCTGGCGGAAGACAAATACGCGGTCGATGACGACGGCAACATCTACGCGCTCAACCTTTCGGCGCGCACGCTGCAACTGTTCGTCAACCGCGCGCTGTTCGACGAAGCGGGTGTGGACGTGCCAACCAATTTCGAAGAATTCATGGCAGCGGCAAAAGCTCTAACCGACCCGTCAAAGGATCAGTACGGCTTGGTTCTGGTTGACCTGCCGCATTCGCGCATGTACGAGGCGGTACTGGACATGGTCGTCGGCTACGGCGGTCACTTCAGCACCGACGGCGAGCCGAACTTCACCGCTCCCGAAGTCATCAACGGCGTGCAGTACTTCAAAGACCTGTTCGACGCCGGCGTGATGCCTCAGGGTGTCGCTGATGGTGGCGCGCAGTACTCCTACTTCAATTCTGGCAAAGTCGGCATGAGCATTGACGGCGCTTGGTACTGGGCAGTCCTGCAACAGAATGCTCCTGACGTGGCGGCGAACGTCGAAATCTACCCGATTCCGACCGACTCCGGGCTGCCGACTGGCGGCGTCAACAACCTGATCGGGATTGCGGCGGGTTCACCCAATTACGACATCGCCTGCGACTACCTGAAGTCCATCGCCACCCAAGAATGGGGTGAAGTGTGGACGACCAGCAGCGGCACGGCATCGACCATGCCCGGTGCGGTCACGGATGAATTCCTCGGAGCCAACCCGTGGTTCAGCGTCTTCGCGCAAGAACTGCCGAAAGCCGTTCCGGTCGCCATCCCCGGTTTGGAAATCTATCACAACGACATGGTGCGCCTGATCAACAACCGCATCGTCGAAGTCCTCTACGACAACAAGCCGGTTGAACAGGCAATGGAAGAACTACAGTCTGACGTGGAATCGTTCATCGAAGACCAGCAGTAGCCACTCTGTAGACTGCATGGCAGGTCAGTGCTTTTGGCTGACCTGCCACTGTATATTCCAAAGCTCCGTATTCTGTATAAGGAATTGACCCGGTGGAACGAGCATATCCACGTTCTGTGAAGGCGCCGCCGTTCTGGCGTCGGCTCTTCACGTCACGCGGTATTCTGCCTTATGCGCTGCTTGCCCCCGCCATCATCGCGCTGATCATCTTCATCGTCTATCCGCTCGTCGATGGCGTTTATCTGAGCCTGACTGACGCGAATCTCCTGAAATTGTCGCAGGCGCAGTTCATTGGCGCAGAGAACTACACGCGCTTGTTGAACCGTGACGTATTCTGGCAAGCACTAGGCAATACCGTTGTTTATACATTTGGATCGGTCGTGCTAAGCTTCGGCATCGGCTTAATCACGGCACTGATCTTGAACGAAGATTTTCGCTTTCGCGGGCTGGCGCGCACGCTGATCGCCATTCCGTGGGCGACGCCTTGGCTGGTAGTCACGCTGATCTGGTACGTGATGTTCAACCCGCAGATCGGTCCAATCAATCAGGTGCTGAAAAGCATCGGCTTGATTCAGACGGGCGTCCCGTGGCTGTATCAGAGCAAGACCGCCATGATCGCCATTGTGATCGTGACGGCGTGGCGCTTGTTCCCGCAGGCGACGCTGATCATCCTTGCGGGCTTGCAGAGCATCCCGCCCGACCTCTACGAAGCGGCAAAAGTCGATGGCGCGAGCAGCTGGCAGCGGTTCCGTTACATCACCCTACCCTCGATTCGGACGACTAACCTGATCATCATCGTTTTGCTGACGATCACGTCGTTCAAGCTGTTTACGATTGCGTGGACGCTGACGCAGGGCGGGCCCGGTACGGCGACGACGGTGCTGTCCGTCTATACCTATCAGGAAGCCTTCATGTCGAACCGACTCGGTCGCGCTTCAGCGCTGGCGACGCTCTCGGTACTGGTCAGCGGCATCCTCGTCATCATCTACTTTATCGCTATCGGTAGAGAGAACAACGGGGAGGAGGCTTAACGATGGCTGTCAACAGTTCCGCTGTAAGCAGCGAAACACTGACTCTGGCGCGCAAATCGCGCTTGAGCCTCGGCAAACTTGGTTTTGGCGTGCTGGTGATCACGATCTGCATCGCGGTCGTCTATCCGTTTTACTGGATGATCATGGGGTCGTTTCTGCCCGAAGGCTACGCGATTGCCAACGCGCCGCTGTTCCTGCCGGGAACATTCACGCTCGACACCTATAATCAACTGTTCACGACGCGCCCGATCTGGCTGTGGATCGCCAACACGCTGCTGGTGACGGTCGGCTCGACCGTCGTCGCTATTCCGCTCTCGATTCTGGCGGCATACAGCCTAAACCGTTATCGCTTTCGCGGACGGCGCTTCTTCATCTTTTTCATCCTGATGATGCAGCTTCTCCCCGCGACAGCGATCATCGTGCCCTTCTTCATCAACTTTCGCAATCTCGGCTTGCTCAACTCGCTGCAAGGGATCACCGTCGCCTACATGACGTTCACGCTGCCGTTGGGCATCTGGATTTTGTGGGGCTACTTTCAGTCGATCCCACTCGACTTCGAGGAAGCCGCGCTGGTCGATGGGTGCAGTCAATTTGGCGCGTTTATGCGGGTGACCCTGCCGCTGGCGCTGCCCGGTATCGCAGCGACGGCGCTGTTTATCTTCTTGGACAGTTGGAATCAATATTTATTAGCTTACGTGCTCACTAGCAGTAGCAGTACGTGGGTAATTTCGCTGGGGCTGTTCTCATTTATTGGCGAATACTCCGTTCAGATCGAGCAAATGATGGCGGCATCGGTCGTGGCTTCGCTGCCCGCGCTGGTCATGTTTGCGATTTTACAGCGCTTTCTGCGCGGCGGTCTGGCACTCGGCGGTATGAAGGGCTAAGCATGAAAATCATTTCGGTCGAGGCGTTGCCGATACAAGCGCCGATCCCCGGTGTCTATTGGGGGAATCAATCGTGGGGACACGCAAAATCGACTGAGAAGAATGCGCCCGGGCTACCCCCCGGCGATGATCGCAGCCATTTTCCGCATTTTTGGCGCAGCCGCGCCGCCTATTCACGCAGCATTGACACGACCATCGTCAAGATCACAACCGACACGGGGCTGGTCGGCTGGGGCGAGGCGAAAAGCCCAGTCGCGCCGACGATCACCGCGACGATCATTCGTGATCTAGCGGCGAATCTACTAATCGGGCAAGACCCGACCGATCCCGTCCTGCAATGGGATCGGCTCTACGGGGCGATGCGCATTCGCGGCGGATCACACGGCTTCTGGATGGACGTGATCAGCGGAATCGACATTGCGCTGTGGGACATCACGGGCAAAGCATACGGCGTTCCGGTCTGCAAGCTGCTCGGCGGTATTTTCCGCGACCGCATCAAGATTTACGGATCAGGCATCCCCGGCGTGCACACAGGTGCGCCGCCCGAAGCGTGGGATAGGTTGCGCGCTGCCGCCGAGGATGTGCGCGCGCGCGGCTTTCTCGGCACGAAGATGGGGATCGGTTTGGGCGTCGAGGGCGACATTCGCTCGGTCGAGGTCGTGCGCGAGACGCTCGGCGACGACTTCACG
>JBBSNT010000373.1:0-4171 GCA_038260485.1 Aggregatilineales bacterium
CCTCGGCAGCGATGCGCTCTCGAATGCGTGGAGCTACTGCCTCTCGGTGATAGATGAACTTGCCTTCTATGATCCCGCAAGTGACTTGTTGCCAGCGCTCGACGCGATCCGCCAGATCGCGGGGCTGAGGATGCCGGTTAAACCGGCTGGTGTCTGGGGCGACGTAGGCGATGAGGCGAAAGCTGAACTGCGCAGACTGCGCGATTTAGCGACTAAGGCGCAGGCTGCCGTCGGCGATCCTCCGAACGCTCTTGACCAACGAGCAGCAGTTTTGCTGCCGCTGTGGGCGGCGCTGATCGCCCGCGTCCGTGATCAATACCGCGCCGCCAAGACCGAGCGTGCCGCGCTCGACTTTGACGACCTCGAAGCGCTGACCCGTGACCTGCTGCAAGACGACGCCGTGCGCGACCGCTACCTCGGCGCGGAGTTCCGGCACGTGCTTGTGGACGAGTTTCAGGACACCAACGCGGCACAGTGGGCGATCATCCAGCGTATCGCTGATCCGGCGCGACCGGGCTGTCTGTTCGTCGTTGGCGACCCCAAACAGAGTATTTACGGCTTTCGCGGCGCGGACGTGAGCGTCTTTGAGGACGTGCGCGCTGTGATCGCGGAGCAGGGGCGGGCGGTTGACCTTGACTGCTCGTTTCGCACCCATCGAGTGCTGATCGAGTGCTTCAATGCGCTGTTCGAACGCCTGCTCGTGCGCGATCCGGCGAGTGCGGTCAGTGCTTACGAAGTCGAGTTCGGCGGCGGTATGTGGGCAACCCGTGACGCCGCGCCTTGTGACGCGCCCGTGCTTGAGCTGGTGCTGATCGACAAAAATCGCGTTAAGGCGGCTGACTTTGAAGGCGATCAGGCGGCGCGGCGCGTCGAGGCGAGCGAAATCGCGCGACGGCTGAAGCAGATCGTCGAAGTCGAGCGCCGCCCGATCTACGACAAGCGGCGTGAGGTCGTTCGTCCGATTGACTACGGAGACGTCGCGCTGCTCTTGCAAGCGCTGACCAACGTCACGCTTTACGAAGAAGCCTTTAAAGCTGAAGGCATCCCCTATCTGACGATTGCGGGCAAGGGCTACTTCGACCGTCAAGAAGTCTGGGATTTGCTCAACCTACTGCAAGCACTCTACAACCCCGCTGATAATTTGGCGCTGGCGGCGGCGCTGCGCTCGCCGCTGTTCAGCTTGAGCGACGACGCACTGCTGAGACTGCGCCGTCTGCGCGACGACTCCGGCAAATTGATCCCGTTATGGGACGCGCTCGATTACGCCGATCAAGTGGTGGATGAAGCCGACTCCGTGATCTTCGCGCGCGAGACGCTGCGCGATCTGCGTGCCAGCGCCGGACGGGTGACGATTGCCGAACTGCTGCGATCCGCGCTTGAAGCGACCGGCTATCTGGCGGTGCTGACGGGTCTGCCTGACGGTGCGCGGCGACGGGGCAACGTCGAGAAGCTGCTCGATAAGGCGGAGACGAGCGGACGCATCACCCTGAGCGCGTTCATGCAGTACCTCAAGGACATGAGCGACTACGAAGCGCGCGAGGGCGAAGCGCTGCTCGAAAATGCGGGCGCGGTGCAGGTGATGAGTGTTCACAAGAGCAAGGGCTTAGAGTTTCCGCTGGTTGTCTTAGGCGATGCTTCGCACACACGACGCGGCGGCGCAACTGATCTGGTGATGGGAGCGGCGTGCCGGGTTTACGACGAAACAGAGGCGAAGTTTGTCTCGCCTTTCGCCTATCAACAGGCGAGCGATCTCGCCCTACTGCGCGAAACTGCCGAGCGCCGTCGTCTGCTCTACGTCGCGGCGACGCGCGCACAAGATTATCTGCTCGTCAGCGGGCAGGTGACCCTCAAAAACGGACAGCCGATCAAGGCGACGGGCTGGCTCGAATGGCTGCTCGACGCTTTCGATTTGACCGATATTGACTTTGTCGAGACGCAGCGCATTCCGTTTGAGTGGGGCGAAGCGCTTGTCCACATTCCAACGATCAGCGACGATGGGCAGCAGGGTTACGATGATAGCTTCGTGACATGGGGTGATCTGCCACCTGCCGAACCGCCGCCGCTGCTTCGGTCTGTCCCGTCCAACCCCGCCGCGCCGACCCGTATCCTGACGGTAACCCAGATCGCCGATTTGGGCAGCGCGTGGCACGCCGAACCGGACGCGCGCTCCTTCTACACCGAACGCTGGCGGCGCAGCATTTATCACGACGCGCCGGGGCGGATCGACACAGCCTTGCGCGTGCCAAAGGCGAAGTTGGGCGAGATCGTTCACCGCGCGATTCAATGGGAACTGCCGCCGGATGATGCCGCCTTGCGTGATCTGCTGCGCCGCTATGCGTGGGAAGAAGGGATCGTTGATGCCGACGACGCTACTGACGTAGTTGATTTCGCTTACACGCTGGTGCAGCGCTTTCGCCGCGGTGCTGTGTTTGGCTGGATCGAGCAGGCGCAAGCGGTTTATCGCGAGCAGCCTTTCGTTTATCGGCGCGGCGAGCGCCTGATTCACGGCGTGATCGACCTGCTGATTCGCGACGTGGACGGGCGCTGGCGAGTGGTCGATTATAAGACGGGTCGTGTTGCGCATACGCCAACGCTCGACGCGCTGCACGATCACGTGCGCCGCTATCACCTGCAAGTCGGGGTTTACGCGGCGGCGGTTCAGGAACTCACTGGCGAAGCGCCTGCCGTCTACATCCATTACCTGCGCTATGCTCAAACGGTTGAGATTGCAGCGAGCGTTTGGCAGGCAGCACTGGAACGGTTTGAACTAGAGATCGGAGCGATGCTCGACGATGGCTAGATCAATCGTTCGTCTGCTGCTAGGCGATATTCCAGCGTGGACGCGGCGCGAGAATCCGGCGCTGCGTCAGGAATTGGGGGCGGCTTCGAAGCTGCCGATCAGCGTGCGCTTTGGTCGGGCGCTGACGGTTGTGTTTGGGGCATTCGTGCTGCTCGGCGTTGGCTACCTGATTGCGACCAATCTGCTTGCCCATCCGGCAGGACAAACCCTGAGCGAGACGGTCAGCGCGGTGGTTTTCTTCCCGCTGATCGCTTTGCAGATCATCACGAGCATCGTCGCGCTGACGAGTACCTCGACTGTGGTCGCCGATGCGATGCGCCGTCAGAGTTGGGACAGCTTGCGCGCGACCGAAGAAGGCGCGGCTTACGCGCTGCGCGCGCGCTGGGTGGCGGTTTTCTACCGCTTGCGGGGGCTGGTTGGCGTAATTATTGCCGTGCGCGTCGTTTTGATCGCGCTGCTGCTGTTCGACCTGACTGCTTTTCAAGGGCGCTACCTCGACCTGCTGATCAACGGCATCACGCCCGATGTGTCGATCTTTGTAACAATCCTGCTGGTTGCGCTGATGATGACGGCGGGGCTGCTACTCCCGCTCACGTCAATCGGCTTTGACGCCGCCGTCGGGCTGTTGATCGCCGCGCTCGTCCAGCAGCGGACGTTTAGCACGCTGGTTCAAGCGCTGCTGATCGTGCTGCGCCTGTTCGTCATGCTGCTGCTGTTGAGCGCTGCCACCCAGTTCTTGAGCGGCTCGATGCTCAATTGGTCAGATGGCGCGTTATGGGTCTTGATGACGGTTTACAGTGCCGTTGGCGATTGGGGATTGGCGCTGCTTTACCTGGGGCGTTCCAGCGAAATCTGGGCGATTATTCCTTACGGCATCCTGATCAGCGTTGCGCTGGTGGGGTTCGCGCCGGTGCAGGCGGCGCTGGCGGATCGCCTGCTGATCATTGCGGCGCGGCAGGCGCAGAAAAAAGGCTAACTGCATCCGAAATTCAATGCTCATCAGCAGGGTGAATTTGGGATAAACCCGCCTTGATTTGGGTTATATTTGGGTAATCCCACATTGTGAATATTAAGAGCAGGTTATGCGTTTTTGCGGCACGAAACTACAGCGCTTTTGCCGAAATGATGTAGGCGGCGGTCGCGGCATTCGTTGCCAGCGGCACGTTATGGACGTTGCAGATGCGCAGCAGCGTGTTGATGTCTGGGTCGTGCGGGTGCTTGCCGAGCGGGTCGATGAAGAAGAAGACCGCCGCGATTTTGCCCTCAGCAACCTGCGCGGCGATCTGCGCGTCACCACCGATGGGACCGGACAGCATCCGCGTAACGTTCAATCCGGTGCGCTCGTTGAGCAGCCGTCCGGTTGTGCCTGTA
>JBBSNT010000374.1:0-4117 GCA_038260485.1 Aggregatilineales bacterium
GATGTAAGGTGCGGGCAATGATCCGTGTGCGACCGTATCGTGCAGGTCAACGCGCATCCCATTCGTGACCGTCGTCTCGCCGTTCGAAAAGTCTGGCAGCATCCGCTGACGACGAATCGTCGATTTGCCGAGCAGGTGGCGCTGTTCAGGATAGTAGATTTCGGAGGTCATCTTCGTCGCTTTCGGCTTCGCCCTCTGCGGGCATAGATTCCTTGACACGCCGCCCGAACAGCCGTCCGCGCGATTTGGATGACGCTGCGGAGTCAGACTCGCCCAGTACCGACAGGACGCGGTCGCTCTGTGCCTTACGCCGATCCGTCACAGTAGCAATATCCGGCTCAATCACGGGCGGCACGAGCCACTCCGGCGGAATCTCGAAAACCGGATCACCCGTCACTTGTGCATACCATTCAGGGATTTGCACCGACATCGCCTTCAGGCTGATCGCCAGCGGCAGCGGTCGCCCACGCGCGTCGATCATCAAGCCCGCTGTGCCGCCATCGACATCCAGTTTGAGCCGCCGCTTGCCGCCGATGCTCAAGCCGCGCCCGACTACCGAAATTCGCACGCGCGCCGGAACGCCCAGCGAAAGCGGGTAAACCCACAAATCGCCCCCCTGCACGGTGAATTTCTCGGTTTCGCCCGACGCAACACTGGTGATGCTCACCTGCACCGCCGCCCGTCCCTTATGCGGAATGCCAGACAGATTGACACAGGTACACAGATTTTCCAAGCCGCTGGCGTCGAGCACCTGCACGACTGCCTCAGCGTTGATGCGCGCCAGCGCGCCCAGCGCCGGAATCAGCGCGTTCGGGTCGGCTTGCAGGTTGACGACCCCGACAGGCTGCAAAGCGTCCAGCAGGAGCATCACTGTCATAGCGGATACTCCCGTTCCGGTGAGCGAAGCACCCGCGCCTATAATCCGCTCAAAATAGGGTAGCGTTTCGCTCAGATCATCGAGTGCCTGATCAGGCGTCCACGTGGGACGCGCGGCACACAGCAGACCGCTTAAAGCGGCGCGCAGCAGCGCGTGTTCAAGGTAAAGTCCGCGCTGCGTCTCTGGAATACTGCCGGGGCGCAGCGTCTTATTCAGCGCGTAGCCCACGATTTCGTCATCGCTGGCGTAAAAGGGAATCCACATCCGCACCGCGTCGATCCCGACCGCATCGATCACGCTGCGAACACTGTGACCGATCCCCAGATCGGTGCGGATGCTGGTCGCGGTATGTCCGCGCACCGAAGCGGAGAGCGTGCTCACGGCGCTGCCAATATCCACCGCTAGAACGCCGCCGCGCCCCGCCGTCTTGCCCAAGTAGCTGACGATGGTGTGATAGCTCTGCGCGGTTGGCAGCACGCCAACCCGCGACATATAGCCAATGTCGTCGAAACCCAAGCCGCGCCGCTCTGTGAACGAGTCAAAGGCGCGGGCAAGCTGTTCCTGCGCCCCACCGAGCTTTTCGCCGTCAAGTGACGGACGCACGTTGTTGGCAAAAAAGACAGTCGCCACGTTCTCGAACAGTTCATTAATCTGAGGGGCGAGCGCGCCATTGCCCGCGTAAAGAACGTTGGTGTTCGTGCCCATCAAGCTCAGCGCAAGACGTGCCAACCGAGCCAATTCGAGCACAGGTTCAGTTGCACCGCCTTCCGTCCCGCCAGCAATGAAAATCAAGTCAGGGTGCGCGAGAATGATCGTATTCAGTTGATCCTGCGCCGCGCGCAAGTCGTCAAGGCTGATGACGTCGACAATCTCGACGTAAGTTCCGGCGGCGGCGCGCAGCGCGCTGGTGATGCTCATGTCCGGCATCAGCCCGATCAGCACTGTCCGCAGCGGACGCCCGATACTCGCGGTAGCGATGAACACGTCCACACCAGAACGATCCGGCTGTTCCGGCGTGATCACTCTGCCGTCGTTGGCGAGATAGCGTCGTCCGGTGTTGCGCATCAGTTGATCGGTGACGCGCTTGAAGCTGACTCCGACATCCGAAATCGGGAAGCCGCCCGTCGTGCGCTCGTCCGCGACCGCGACCAGCCGATAAACGCCTTCAACTAGATCAATCATCAGCGCACGGGTCGTGATGTTGCCGAAATCGACCGCGAGAATCGAATTGTCCATATGCTTAGCTCCCCGCGATCCGCGACAGAATGAAGGCGATACGCTCGCTAAAAACGACCAGCCCGGAGAGGATCGCGCCGCCGTAGAGTGCGCCGAGCGTGACGACGATGAAGCCCTGCCCGACCGCGCCGAACGCCCGCACGACTAATCCGCGCCGCGTTTCGCCATTGACGCCGACACCGGGAACGCGCCGCGCGAGGTACTGGAAGTAAATCAGCGTGCAGACCACGCCAATCACGAGGATGAAGCCGTTCAAAGCGTCGCTGTTGACGCTGTCCGCCGTCGCGTTGGCGAGCGGCAGCAGCGTCCCGCTGATCGCGCCGACCAGCGCAACCGCCGTGCCAATGCCGATCACGAAGGCAAGCGCGAGATTGCCCAACCCATACAAGCGCGGCGTCACCTTGAGCAGCAGCAGAAAGCCCAAAATCAAGGGGATTGCGCCGAGAAGCTGGGACCCCGCGTCGCCGGACTGAAGCGTCGCACCGATCCAAGGCAGAATGACGCTTTCGACGGTCACAATCGTAATAAAACCCGCCGCCAAACCGACGAAAATATAGATCGCCAGCCTGTACAGGACGTTGTCGCCCAATAGATAGCTGAATACCATCAACGTGAGAATGAAGCCGATCCACAGTCCGATCTGGTCGCTCAACGCTGTCGTCCTCTCCGCAGCAGACTGCGCCCGACGTTCACCACCGCGCCGAGCGCGATGACCAACACCGAAGCGACAATTCCCGAATTTAACGCATACCAGCGCTCGTCCTCGAAGCCTTCCGAATGATCGACCAGCACGTTCATCGCTGGCTCGGCAGTGATTTCCGGCGTAACGATGCTGATCACCTCAGCAGTTGCCTCGACGGTCGGCGTTGCTGAAGCGCGCACGCGCCGCGTCGGGGTGAGCGTTGGCGCGGACGTCGCCCGAACCGTCGCATCGATCAGCGCGTCCGCCGTGACTTCAATCGTCGGCGCATCGGTTGGCTTACTAGGCTCGTCAATCGCCTGTGCGAGCGGCTTGGCGTGGCGCTCTGGCTGTGGTAGTGACGCTCCCGGCACGTCCAGATCAAGCAGCGTCGCCGAAATCCAACCCGTTAGCCCGTTCGCTAGGCGCACGTTGACCCACGAATTGCTGTCGTTGAAGCCAATCACCGTGACAGACGTACCCGACTGCACGCTGGCAAGCACGGGATTGTTCGTACCCGGACCAGCGCGCATATTCACAGCAACGTTCGAATTCACCGTCGCCGTTCCTAACGCGCCCGCTTGTGTTGGCGCGAGTAGCGTTGAGAGGTTGTTATCGAGCGTGTTTGGCTCGGTCGGTGCTTCCACCGTCGCCCCGATTTCCGGCTCGATGACTTGGGGAATGGACGTGGGTTCGCCCGTCGGAGCGATTCGTATCCGCTGATTAATGCCGCGCGGCTGCACGCTATCCAGCGCATGACCGTAGGTATAGGCATCTTGATAGCCGACCAACAGCCCGCCGCCAAAGGTTTGAGCGTAAGGTTCAGCGAGTGGCGCGGCGCTGTAGCTGACCGCCGCCACCATCGGCGCGCGTGTTAGCGGCGCGATCTGTTCAGCGTATGCGCGCAGGTCTTCGGCGCGGTCAGTGACAACAGCGATGAGCGAGAAATCCGTGAACGAACGCACGCGCAGGTTCGTTGCCTGCCCGCGAATGTCCGACAGCAGCAGATTTGCGGTATCAGCGCTGAAAGCGCGCAGCCCAACCACGCTGCCGGGTAGGTAACGGATGATGTAGTAATCGCGGTTCGCTTCGAGCCTGCCGGATACACCGATGCTTTGCAGGAATTCGGTATCGTCGTTGATCGACGCGATCAGGTTCTCAGCACGCAAAATGCCGATTGGATTGCCACCGACCAGCACCGGATATGCCGCCCGCATCAAAATATGACGCAGCAGAGCGTCGGTCATGCTGTCGAGTTCGGCGGCTGCGGTTGGCTCATACTCGATACCGACCATGACGAGCGCGCCCGGTGATACAGCATTGAC
>JBBSNT010000375.1:0-4115 GCA_038260485.1 Aggregatilineales bacterium
CAGAAGGTCGTGCTGCTCGACACCAACTTCGGCAACGTTCAGGCGGCGCGTCTGAACGGACTCGATGCCTACTACGGCAGCGCCACCGCTGACGGTCACGAAGACCTCAAGCTGGATGGCATTGGGCGGCTGCTGGCGCTGACCTCGAACGATGAAGTCAACGCACTGGCAGCCATGCACTTTGTCGAGGAATTCGGCAGCGCTGAAGTTTATCAACTGCCAATTCAGCACAAAGAGGGGCAGCGTGAAGAAGGCGTCTCGAAGGACCTGCGCGGGCGGCTGCTGTTCAACCGTGACTCGAACTTTAGCGAACTCTCACGCCGTTTCGCGGCTGGGGCGGTCGTGAAGGCAACGTCGCTGACGCGCGAGTTCGACTACCGCGCCTATCAATCGCTGTACGGCGACAGCACCCTGCCGATGTTCCTGATCGATCCGGCATCGAACCGTCTGTCGATTTTCGCGCTCGATGCGATGATCACGCCGCAGGCAGGGCAGATCATCATCAGCTTGATTCAAACCAACAAACTTATCCCTGAACCTGAACAACCAGAAGCAGTGACAGCATAATCTTATGATCGACTCAACACGCCTCGAAAATAACTTGATTCACGTTGCCCGTCGCTATGCGCCCGCGTTGATTCCGGCGGGTTGGCAGAAGGCGGGCGATTATCCCAACGCGCTGCCCGACCTCGCGCGGGCACTGGCGAGCTACAACGTCCTGATCATGGTGGGCGACATGCCGCCCTCTGCAATCAAAGCGTGGACGGACGGCTATTCCAGTTTTTACAGCTCTTTGGCGACCGCGTTGTTCCCCTCGTATACGCGCGTGAGCGCCTTCTATCTCGATCAAGCCGCGCCGCAGTTGGTGGCGCTTTACGGCGAAGCAACCCCCGTGATCACCGGATTGGCGGGCTTTGTCGTGCCCTACGTGGTCGCGCGGCAGGGGACGCGCCCGCTCGACGTAGAACTGCTCGGCATGGTGGATATGATGCTCGAAGAACTCGAAGCGACAGATCTACCGCGCGACGATTACCGTCGGCTGCGCGATAGTGGTGCGGCGCACCTGCGCGGGCTGCTCGATGGCGAAGGACGCCAGTTTCCGCTGACGCCCGCCGCGCGTCCGATCTTCGCGGAGATGAGCGCGTCCCCTTCGATTCAAGCGCCCGCGCGGCAGGCGACACAGCCGCCCCCGCCCGCCGACCTGCCGGAGACACTGGTAGCCCCGCCGCCGCTCCCCGACTCGATGCCAGAGCAGCTTTCGCCGCCGCCCGATACGCTACCCGAAGCGCCAGCCGCGCCAGCCGCACCGGAACCGCCATCGCCGCGCAAGTTCGATCCTGACGCCGTGCCGATCTTCTTCAATCCGCAGCGTGGCGGCAGTACAGGCAGTGCAGCGCCACCCGTGCCGCCGCTGCCGCGCCGATAGTCTGGTGGGCACGCCTCAACAGCAGTGATCAGCGAAGATGGTTATAATGTGAAAATGGATTCGCACACGGGGCGCGCCGCCCTGCACAGGCTCGATGCTATTCCGGGCTGGTCGCTGTAACGGTTCGTCGTCTATCGACTAAAGGAGTGTTGCTTGTGAGCCGCCACGCCAGAATTTTGATGATTATCGCGTTGTTGATCGGCGTGTGGGCGCTTGCCACACGGATGCCGCTGATTGTCGTCGCACAGGAAGAACCCCTCCCCACCGCCGAAAATTCGCAGCAGTTTGCGACGCTGCCTCCGGTCGATACGCCCGTGTTCATTCTGGATACGCCGACGCCGGAAGGGACGCTGCCAGTCGAACTTGCGCCCACCGACGCGGGACAAATTCTCCAACCGGAGCAGCCTCAAGCCCAGCCGACCGCGATACCGCTTGGCGTTGAGCAGAGCGAAGCTATTCCTAGCTTGATCGTCGCACGCGCCGATCTCGAACTGCTGGCGACAACCGCCATCGGTTCGGAGCAGCGTCCACTGGGTTGGAGCGGCAGCATCGACGTGACTGATCCGCAGCTCCCGCTCTGGATTCGGCTTGATCTCGAAACGCTGGCTGGCGCGATCTTGGGCGTGGATCAGCGTCCAGGGGGCTGGTTTGGCGTTGTGCCAAGCATCCCGTTGGCGGTTGTGCGTGACATCCGTCACGACCTCGAACTCTTGGCAGATGTGGTGATCGGCGCGCAGGGGCTTCGTCCCGCCGGGTGGAATGGCGACGATCCGATGATGCGCTGCAGCCGCGCAACGCAGTCCCTATTCACGCTGTTGCAAAGCCGGGGGATCACGTTTGAAGTCGATTTCACGCAGCCCAACTACTGCACGACTGCTGATAATGCCGCCTCACTCTACGTCGAGCGCAACATCCTTCAGCCGCCGCCTGCTGTGATCGCGGGGGTCGCCATCAATCAAGGGCGCTATGCATATCAAGTCGATAATCCATTCGTGGTCGCTTTCCTTGATCGCAAGGCGCGCAGCAAAATTGGCGTGCTGCCGATTGGCACAGGTTTCGAAGCAATCGGGCGCAGCACGGTCGAATTTTCGAACATGATGCTTGTGCGCGGCGACAATTTCCAAGTATTCCTCGACTACACCACGACGCAGATCACCAATGAGCAGTTCTCGCTGCTGCCGGACATCGGCGACGCAACAGGCACGAATTGTCAAGCGGTATGGTGTGGCGTGGGGTTGGATTAAGAAATGCAGAGGGGCGCACCGTCGTGCGCCCCTACAAACGTGAAATTGTAACGCTGCTACTCTCCGCTTGTTCCCTCAAGATGCAATGTGAAGACGCCGTCGTCACTGATGCTCAGCACGCCGCTGATCGCCGTCAGCGGCAGCGGTGTATTGCGCTGCTGACTTAACATGACACGGTCGAGCGACTGAACATCGATGTAAAAGGTGGCGTCCTGCTGACCGTCGAAGCTGGACACCCACGCACGTTCTGCATCGCTGTTGGCTGCGGCGTCGATCACCTGCTGGACAAGGCTTTCATTCGTGACGAACAGCAGATTATCGAATGCGCCAATCGCCAAACGCTCGCTGCTATTCGGTAGGGTGATCAAGGCGACGGTGACGCCGCTCACGGTCGTGCGCTCGACGTTGATCAACTGCGTGCCGTCAGGGTCAGTGAGGACGAGTTTGGATGCTGTTTCCAGCGCCGTGATCACGCGCAGCGGAAAGCTGCTGCGTACCCAGAGCGCCGCGCCCGTTGACCCGCTCTCGGTCGGGAAGGCTGCGAATAGATACTCACCGTCGATCAAATCGTAGAGGTCGGCTAGGGATAAGCCTGCCAGCGACTCCGCTTGCGTGATGATCGGCTGCACCTGCGCGATCAACGTTTGCACAGGTATCATGTCCGGCGTGGGTGACGGGGTCGGTGCTGACAGTTCGGCGCTTGCCGGTAGCCCCACGTTCTGCTGCGGAAGCAGCAGCCGAGCAGCGCCGCCGACCGATGCGGCGAAGATCGTCACGTCATAGCTGTCGAGGACGACGAAGCTGTCCGGCGGCGCATATGCGCCAAGTGTCAGTGGAGAATTGGGCGTCGTCGTGTTGGCGTCGAGCGCGAAGGCGAGGTCGGTTGTTAGCTGGTTGTCGTCGGCTTGCACGGCGATACCGAAGCCGTCTATCGCTGCGCCGTTGAGCAGCGCCGTCTTGAACGCGGATTCAATTGGGTGAAGCTGCAAAAAGGTACTCGCAAGCGTGGCGAGTGAGGGGTTGCCTCCAGCGCCGATATTGGTAAATTCGGTTTGCAGCCACGCGCCATCAACGTAGCCCGTAATCGGTGCATCAGGCAGTTGGGCGCGCACGCGCTGATAGCTCGCGCTCTGAGCGAGATTTTCCGGCGGCGCGCGGAACAGCGCATCGACTCCGGCGGGCGAACCGAGCCAGATCATCGATGAGCCAACCGCGACCGTATAAATTCCCGCGTAGTACAGGTTTACGCTGCCGTAACGCTCGTGGTCGAAAGTACGCTCTTGAAGCTGGGTGACGAATGCCGCCGCGCCCGCTTCATCAGCGATGGGCAGCACAAACGCAAAATCAGAGAGTCCCGGCGTCACGCCTTCGTTGAGTACGAGCGCGGCGTGGCTGCCAACCCATGATTGAATATCGAGCCACGAGACTGAGGGTAGACGGTTTGC
>JBBSNT010000376.1:0-4079 GCA_038260485.1 Aggregatilineales bacterium
GACCACAGCTTGATCGCAATTGACGCTGACCGCGTGCTCCGCATCAGCAGCGATGGGCGCGTGCTCTGGCGCGTCAACCTCGACACGCCCGCCGTTGGACTCATCGGGCAGCCAAACGGCACGGTGATTGCCTTCGAGGACGGCAAAATGCAGATGGTCAGCGCTGAGGGATCGCTTGGATTGTCGTGGCAGATTGGCACACCGCTGGACAGCACGCCGCTGATCACGCCCGACGAAATTATCTTCCACACGGCAAATAACGGCTTGATCGCGCTGACGCCCGATGCGCGCTCGCTACGCTGGCAGTTAGAGGATGTGCCGCCGATTCTGCGCTGGACGGCGGGCGATGGCGCGCTCGGCATCATGACGACGGACAATGCCATGCTGACCGTGTCGCTCGATGGGCATCTGCTCGACCGCGCCCTGCTGCGCGAGCCGGGATCGCTGTCGTCAGATGGCACCCTGATCGCCTACACGGTGGGCGGATTATGGCGTGTCAGTACGGCAGGCGAATGGTCGCTCAGTTTCCCGGACGCGCCAGCGGGCGGCAGGTCGAGCGCCGTTGCTGAAGATGCGCGGCAGACGTTCCTTTTTGACGGCGAGTCATTGAATGCCTACGACCGCGATCATCAAGCGCAGTGGTCAACGCCGCTGCCGGGCGTCGGCGGGACGGTCAGCCTCTCGATTTATGAGGACGGCGTAAGCGAAGCCGTTGTGCTGTTGACCAGCAATCACGGTGACATCGTCGCGCTTCAAGCGGCGACCGGCGGCGTCTGCAACACCACCCGCATCTATGGCAGCCCACGCGCCCACGAATGGCACAGCCTAGGCGATGATGGCATTCTGCGCGTCTACGTTGCAGATCAAGTGATCGGCTTGGCGTGGCAGCGTTTCTTGATGGCGTGCGTATCCTCCTAAAATTAGAATTTGCTCATCCATTGTTACGAATTTTCACCCCGTGATACCTTCAGCCCTCCTTTAATTTCGAATATAATTGCAATCATATTCATCCAGTGACCCCATTCAAATCATAGCGTTCTACTATCTGTATAGTCGCGGAGTATACGGGTACAAATACAGTGAGGAACATCAGAGACATACCACTCAATACGGTTTTTCCCTCCCCCCAAACCTGCAAATCCATGACCTTGTCGTTGTAGGGACGTAATACATTACGCCCTTTTTGGGGTTATACTCATGACCAGAGTAATAGCCTTTATCCCTCTTTTACTCTCAATCTCAGCAGAATCTCATACATGGCTATTGCATTGCAAATTAGATTAATCTAAAATGTAATTTGTAATGATTTGGAGGAGAAGCGCATGATTGCGTTCCAAACGACCTTGACTCAGAACCCGACTCCGGTCGATCCACCCATGATCGATCCGACCGAACCGCCGTCCATCACCCCGCCGGAACCGCCAACCATCAATCCACCTCAGCCGCCACAGATCGACCCGCCGACGCAGCCCCCGACCATCGAGCCGCCCGCGCCCCCGGCGATTGATCCGCCGCCGCCCTCCATCATCGAGCCACAGATGAGCGCCTCACCTGATCAACCGCCGCGCGAAACGCCCACCCATCCCGGTCGCATCGACGAAGAACCCGGCGCAGCCGAGCCAGAGAGCGATCCGCGCTCCGACGAGGAACCACTGACCGATCAGCCCGATTATGCCCCGCCGGACGGCGCACCGATGCCCCACGCGCCCGTCCAGCCCAGCGTTCCGCCCATGCACGTCTAGCCTGTCTTGAAATCAGCACAAGCGCACCGTATTGAGCGATGCGCCTTTTTGATTCCTCAAGTGCCGCAGCACTTCTTTAAATCCTCGCTCTCGTATCGCGCAAGAATCGGATAGATCGCATGTGCTATTTGGATTACTCTAAGATTGTCACCAAATCAGGAAAGGTTAAACAACATGCGACCGACGGAGTATATGATCCACGAGCATCGTAAAGAAATGCTGCGCACCGCCGAGCAAGTCCGCTTCGCGCGCGCGTCACAGGCGCAGCATCAGCGTCACGGACGCAGCCTCGCGCTGCGGCTGATCGCCGTCGTAGGGACAGGCGGTTGGCTGCATTTCTTCCGTCGCCCGCGCCGCCTTCAACCGCCGTGCATCCCATCAACGCGACCTGCCGTCCAAGCGACTGTCCAAGCGATTGCCGTGAGGAGGCTCTCGTGAGTGTTGAACTCCATACTGATCTCGTCCAGCGAGTGGTTCGTTATATCGAAACCACGCCCGACACCGTGCCTACCCTCGCCGAAATGGGCGATCACGTCGGCATGAGTCCCTATCACTTGCAGCGCGTCTTTAAGAAGCTGACGGGCGTCTCGCCCCGTGAATACGCCGAGTCCTGTCGCGTCCAGCGCCTAAAAAATCACCTGCGTGACGGCGCGAACGTCACCCAAGCGCTCTACGACGCCGGTTACGGCTCAAGCAGCCGCTTGTACGAACGCTCTGCCGAACGCTTAGGCATGACGCCATTGAAGTATCGTAAAGGCGGTGAAGGCATGAACATAGGCTATACCATCTGCGATTGCAAGCTCGGTCGCCTGCTCGTTGCCATGACCGAGGAAGGCATCTGCGCCGTCCACATCGCCGACGACGACGACGAACTCGAACAGTATCTTTATCGAGAATATCCCGCTGCCCAAATCCAGCGCGATCACCCGCTCATGACCGATTGGGTCGATCAGTTTCTCGCCTATCTAGAGGGTTGGCAGCCACATTTCGACCTCGCCATCGACGTGCGCGCGACCGCCTTCCAGTTGAAGGTTTGGCAGACGCTTCAGGCGATTCCCTACGGCGAAACGCGCAGCTACCGCGAAATTGCAGAGGCAATCGGTCAGCCGACCGCCGCACGCGCCGTCGCCCGTGCCTGCGCGACCAATCCCGTACCCTTGCTCGTTCCTTGCCACCGCGTCGTTCGTTCGGACGGCAGTTTGGGCGGCTATGCCCTCGGCATCGAGCGCAAGCGCGCCCTGCTCGATCAAGAGCACGAACTCGCCAGCAAAAATCAGGAATAGCAGCCTTACATGCGGTTGTTGCTCCTCCTCTCCATGCAATGGAGAGGGGCAGGTGTCCGCAGGACACACGGGGTGAGGTCATTACACCCTCATTTAACGCCCGTGTTCGCAGCATCGCTAGAAGCAGTCTGAAGAAAGACAAAGCAGCATGTCGAACCACTCGATCCTCTACATCGGCGCGCCGCAAGCCGGTCAATCACTCGCACAAGCAGCCGCGCACAGAGACAGCTACGTCTACACGCCCACCCATTTGATGCAAGCCTTAGGCATATATATCACCTACATGCCGCAGGTCGTCGTCATCGACATGGCGGTCGATTACGCGCCAGCGGCATACGATCACCTGCGTTCGGTCGATGCCCAGCCCTTGATCCTGCTGACCGACGCCTACGTCCGTTCGGCAGCCGTTCACGCGCTCCCGCGTGGCATCGCCCCCGAAGACCTGCTAGCGGCGATTCAGCACGCGGTGCTGCCGTATGTGCCTCATGGGTCATTCCCTGTCACCGCACTGGGCGCAAAGACGGCGAAGCCACGCAGTATTATTCCCCCGGCGCGGAAGAAGCCCGCCAAACCCTGCTCGAACACGAGCAGCAAATGACTGCCAAGCATAATGCTACGCATCGCCATTCAGCAGAGTAATGCCGCGTGCCCGCCCCGGTTCGCGGCTAATTCTGCCTTCCTTCTCTAACAGTGCGAGATGCCGTGCCACTGATGCCGTCGAAAGATAACATCCCTGCCCGATCTCCCGCAGCGTCGGCGGGTAGGTGTGTTCCTTGATGTGCAGTTTGATGAATTCGTAAATCACGAGCGTTGTCCCGCTTGCCACTGCTGCCTCTCCCCGTTGTTACAAGAAACAAACATAATGAACTGGATCAGCATCCTATCACAAAGTAGAACATTATTTCTGATTTCTAGGGTTCTAAGTCCATATGAATATCGTTGTAGAGTGGTTTAGTTGCGTCACACTTCACAGCGCGGTACAACCCTAGTCAACCGACAATGGGCGTAGCGAGCGGAATAGTAACCTGATTTCAGGCCTTTGCGGCAGCGAACC
>JBBSNT010000377.1:0-4078 GCA_038260485.1 Aggregatilineales bacterium
CTCGCAATTCATCAGATAGACAACCTTGCCTGCTTCCTCCAGGTTATTGGCGTGGTAGCAGCGGCTGGAGCGTGCGGAAAATGTCGAGACAGGTTTGCTCGACGAAGATTTCCGGCGCTGCTTGGCGCGCGATCTCGCTGTAAGGCACGACAACGCCCGTCCATCCTGCTGTGTTCCACATTGCTCCTGATGGCAGCGATGGTGGATCGAAGTGATCGGGATACGGATAAGCGTAGGCGTAGAGGTAGGGCTGGTCAATGCCCGTGCTATAAGGCGCGAAGCCGAAATTGAGATGTGGATGCTGCTCGTCTGGATCGCTCGCGAACCAGAGGAATGACAAGTCGAAGTGTTCGGGCCAGACGACAACCGGCGACATCGACCCGTTGAGACGAGCGCGAAAGCGACTCACACCCGTGAAGATACTGTAGAGCGCTTGGGCGTAATCACTGGCGTGCTGCGTGTCAAAATGCAAAGACACCGTATCGGTCAGTTCGGCGGGCTTGGGCTTGATGCGATTGGTAAAGGCTGCCACAGCGGTGAACATCGCATCCATGGCGGTCGGTTGCGCATCGCCAAGCAAGCCGCCCAGTTCGCGTCGGTAGACCGTTTGAAGGATTGCTTCTAACAAGGTGATTTGCGATTTGCCTGTAATTTTGATCTGTTCGCTTGCGCCGCTGGCAGGCTGATAAATTAGAGCAAGTTCGGCGAAGTCGAGTGTGATTTTGCCGCCAGCGGGCATTAGGTCGGTCGAGAGTCCGTTTGGGGTGATGGCTAAGCCGAGTTCGAGATAATTCGGCTGATGCTCAAAGACGAGCAAGCACAATGCTCCCAGCAAGCGGGCGACGGTGTGTAAGGCGTGAATGGTCGGTTGGGCGGCGTCAAGGCTGGGCAGCATAATTACGCACTCCTTTTAAAAGGCTTGGTTGTCGCTGAGGGATCGCTTGGCGGTGTGGTGGGTAGTGTGGCACAGACTCAGTGAAAGGTAAAGCGACGTGACCCGTATCAGTAGTGATTTGAGCGTGCGCTTGAGTACGCGCAAGATGAGCACTGATATAGGGGCGCTTAAAGACTTGTTGGACGATGAAGCGGATTATGAACTTGTTGGGGTAGTCAGCCATCCAAAGACCCATTGGTGCGGCTTGCTGACTCCTGTCCTGATTTGATCCTGCTGGATTGGGGATTATACGGTGTCGAAAGCTTGCAATTTCTCCAGCAGGTACGCGCGGCTTGTCCATTGATCAAGGTGATGTTATCAGACACAGCCGCTTAGCCCATCCATTTGACAAAGCCGAAGGGCAATTCTATAGTTCTGTCAACGCGAGAGCCGGGAGGACGAAGCAATTATGCAGCAGTGCGAACATGTTAAAGAGATTCAAACCACGACGCCCCGCGCGAAGGGCTGCGAAGAATGTCTCAAAATGGGGGATACTTGGGTGCATCTGCGTGTCTGCCTGACCTGCGGGCACGTTGGCTGCTGCGATTCCTCGAAAAACAAGCACGCGACCAAACATTATCACGAAACCGGACACCCGATGGTTATGTCGCTTGAACCCGGCGAGATTTGGGGTTATTGTTACATTGACGACATTTTTTACGAAGACATCAAAGGAACGATGAACAAAGCCTAGCGACGGCGCGGCGTTGTTTCGTTGCATCGAGAGCAGTGAGCAGAAATGTTCGCTGCTTTTTATTTGCCTGTTACTCTAGCAGCAAGCTGGTCGTATATTTGAGTTCGGTTAGGACGATGCTAGTCGCGATTCGAGCGATTCCCGGAATCGGAGTAAGCTTTTCCATCAGAAAGCGTTCGAGTTCTTTGCGGCTGTGAACGGCGACCTTGAGCAAATAATCGAACTCGCCGGTGATGAAGTAGCATTCGAGCACTTCAGGCATCTGCGTCACCGCGTCGCGGAACAGGTTGATGTTTTCCATGTGGTGCATTTCAAGCGTCACCGTGATCAAGCAGAGCATATCGTAGCCCGCCTTTTCGCGGTCGAGGATGGCGGCGTATTGGCGCACGTAGCCAAGCTCCTCTAGGCGTTTTATGCGCGCGTGGACGGCGGGAGGGGACAGCGAAATCCGCCGCGCCAGTTCAACATTGCTGATGCTGCTGTCGTTTTGGAGTTCGTTCAGAATTGCCTTATCGGTGTCGTCGAGATCAGGCGTGTAATCCTTCATAAGGCGTGCTTTCGATTGAGCTATAGGGTGTGCTCGACATTCGCAAAAGAAAATGAACCCCCTACACAGGGCAGAAAGTATTATTTGCGGGTGTTCTCCACATTGTACCGAATTTCACCGTTTCCCGGCATTTTTGTCTAGCCTGCTGTGGGTGGAGCGCGCTGCAGCGTATCGGACGTATGAAAGCTAATGCTCGCAATGGATTTATATCATTTGGTATCTCAGACTTCCTAAAAGCGTTACAATAAGGAAACGATGATTCGAGGACGTTCTTATGTACTTTGATCGGGAGAAGCTAGAGCAAATCGAAGCAGCGCGACTTGCCCCTTACGCCCTCCGCAGCGGCGAAAGCGTCGGACGCTGTTACCCAGAAGACGAAGCTGCTTACCGGACAGCGTTCCAGCGCGACCGCGACCGGATCATCCATTCGGCGGCGTTCCGGCGGCTCGAATACAAGACGCAGGTGTTCGTCAACGACGAAGGCGATTATTATCGCACGCGCTTGACGCATACACTGGAAGTAGCGCAAATCGGGCGCACCATCGCGCGGACATTTGGCGTCAATGAAGACTTGGTTGAGGCGATCTGTCTCGCTCATGATCTCGGTCATCCGCCATTCGGTCACGCGGGCGAAGAAACGCTCAATACATTGATGCAGGGACACGGTGGCTACAATCATAATCACCAGAGCTACCGCGTGGTGACGCAGTTAGAGCGTCGCTACCCCGACTTTCCCGGTTTGAACTTAACACGCGAAACGCTGCGCGGATTGGCGAAGCATGAGACGAGCTACAACCTCAGCCAGCTTGCCGGACTCGACCCAAGCGCGCGCGGCAGCCTCGAAGCGCAGATCGCCAATGCGACCGACGAACTTGCCTATAACGCGCACGATCTCGACGATGGATTGAACTCCGGCTTGATCATGCCGCGCGATTTAGAAGTGTTGGCAATCTGGAAATTGTTGTGCGAACGATTAGATTGGCATGGCGAAGTGATGGACGAGATCACGCGGCACAGCTTTATCCGCGAGTTGATCGGCTTGCTGGTCAACGACGTGCTCAAGACAACAGAAGCGCGTTTGGAGTCAATCAATCCGCAATCTTCTGAGGATATTCAGCGTCAATCTGAAAACGTCGTCGGCTACGGCGACGAAACTGGCACCATGAACAAGGCGCTCAAAGCCTTCCTGTTCGAGAATATGTACTACAGTTTTCGCGTTGTGCGGATGAAGAAACGGGCGCAGCGCTTCATCGAGCAGATTTTCGAGACATTGCATGAAGACCCGCGCCAACTGCCTAAAGAGTGCCAGATCGAAATGGAAGAAAACCATCGCAGCGTCGAGCGGGTGATTGCCGACTACATCGCAAGTATGACGGATCGCAGCGCTGTGCTAGAATATCGCCGGTTGTTCGATCCTTTAATGCGACCCTGAGGAACAGTCCGTATGGCGAATGAGACGGTACTGAATGGACGCTACCGCCTTGTGGCTCAGCAAGGCAGCGGCGGTATGGCGGTTATCTATAAGGCGATTGATCAGGCTTTAGGGCGTACCGTCGCTGTAAAAATCCTGCGTCCAAGCCTGACCAATGATCCGGCATTTCTGGCACGCTTCCGTACTGAGGCGCGCAGTGTCGCTAACCTTGCCCATCCGAACATCGTCACCGTTCACGACGTCGGCAGCGATGGTCCGACGCATTATATCGTGATGGAGTTCGTCGAAGGCACTGACCTCAAGCGTATTATCAAAGCGGAAGGCGCGTTGGACGTTGACCGCGCGCTTAACCTCGCTATTCAGATTTGTGGTGGCATTGGCTTCGCGCACCGCGCCGGATTGGTTCACGCCGACGTTAAGCCGCAGAATATGCTGGTCACGAAAGACGACGTTGTTAAAGTGACGGACTTC